>CAYXVT010000093.1:0-13316 GCA_964468105.1 Uncultured Candidatus Berkiella sp.
TATTCCTACTATAAAGAATAATCTTTAATGTAGGTTACAGGTATTATACAATACATCTAACTCGAGAAGTTCACAAGATTAGAAATAAGGTTGAAAGCTGACTGTATTGATTGTTGATTATTGAAACCAAACAGCCCAAAGTTTAATTGGGCTGTTACCAAGATTTGAGGATGATGCGTTAATTTCCCTCTTCGGTAGTTGGTTGTGCTCCGGGAACACCACGGAAGAAACCGCCAGCACCACCAACAGAAATGGTTTGAGCAGTTACGGTTCCATTGGCATCCTCAGTACCAATCACCATAACTTCTTCACCCACCTGTAGATCAGAGGAAGAACCTTCAGAAGTCTTATTTATATTGGTCGAGTCGGCATAAACCACTATTTTGCTGCTTCCATCCTGGCTTTTAATGGTGATGGATTTATCGTCAATTGAGAGAATTTCTCCGCTTACCGGACTCATCCCGCCTCTTGTCGTTGTACCATTTCTTCCAGTGAAACCAGATGGCCTGTTCTGACCGTTACCGAGTTGTTGAAACTGCCCTCCTGGTCCCACAGGTTTAGCATTGGCCTTTTGATACTGCATTCCGCCGAAGAAACCTAGTCCTCCAACAATGACAGCAACAATAGCTGTGACCATAAGATTATTTTTCATAGAATATCACCTCCTTTTTATAATTATTATTCATATTTCAATGCCTCGATCGGCTGCAAATTAGCTGCCCGGTTGGCTGGATACCAGCCAAACAAAATGCCTATGCCAACAGATACCGTAAAAGCTAATATCACTGACTGTAG
The DNA here is from genome assembly GCA_964468105.1 of Uncultured Candidatus Berkiella sp. Lineage (GTDB taxonomy): Bacteria > Pseudomonadota > Gammaproteobacteria > Berkiellales > Berkiellaceae > Berkiella. Next base: position 796 of record CAYXVT010000093.1, read on the forward strand.
AGTTACTACAAACGCAGAACCCGTAGTTTGGGCATATACATAAAATCCGGCAATCCCCAAGATCACACCGACAGTGCCACCAGTGAAAGTTAAAATAATCGACTCAATTAAAAATTGCTGAACAATCGTCTTCTTTTTTGCACCCAATGCTTTACGTAACCCAATTTCCCTGGTTCTTTCAGTAACTGACATCAACATAATATTCATAATGCCGATGCCGCCAACCAATAAAGAAATGGCCGCAACACCACTTAACAGAGTGGTAAACGTGCCGGTAACAGAAGTAATTGTTTCTAACAAGTCTTCTTGAGAAGAAATTCGGAAATCAGCTTCCGCAGGGTCTGACAACTTATGTCTGCTTAAAAGTAGATAACCAACTTCATTTTGAGCTTTAGTCATGACATTTTCGCTGGTAGCTTCTAGGGCAATTGAGGTCAAATGGCTGGCACCAAATAATTGTTTTTGAGCTGTTGAAAGTGGTACAAATATTTGGTCATCCTGACTGCTTGGTCCAGAACCACCTTTTGATTTGGTGATGCCAATTACCTGGAAATTCTTACCATCGATCTTAATTGTCTGCCCAACCGGATTGACTCCTTCACCAAAAAGATCCTCTGCTACGGATGGTCCCAACACTGCCACCTTTGTCATCCGAGAAACGTGTTGCGTAGTTATAAAACTACCTGAAGCAATCGTAACTTTTCTAACCTCTGCATATGCTGGATCAACGCCAACCACTTGACTATTGGTATTATTTCTGCCAGCGATTATTTGAGCCCGACCTGAGTATTCAGGAGAGACGTTTTTAACTGAGGTAATTTGTGCTGAGGTTTTAATTGCTTCGGCATCTTCATTGGTTAATGTTGTTGCCCCACCCTGAGCACCCCGAACACCACCACTTGTCTGAGAACCTGGACTTACTGTCAATAAATTAGATCCGATGGACTGAATCTGGGATTGCACAGATCTCTTACTGGCTTCACCCATAGATACCAGTGCAATCACGCTTCCTATTCCAATCACTATACCCAGGATTGCCAAACCGGTTCGCAGTTTATTCACTGCTAAATTCTTAAAGCCAGATCTGATTAATTTTGCCAATTTCATATTTTTACGTTTACTCTGCGTTGCTTATGACCATTGCCGTCTTTTTTAATCTTGCCATCAAACAGATGAATGATTCGCTTAGCGTGCTCAGCGATATCTTCCTCATGGGTAATCATCACAATCGTGTGTCCTTCATCATTGAGTCTTTGAAAAATAGCCATGATCTCCTCAGCCTGAGCAGAGGCGATATTACCAGTTGGTTCATCTGCCAGAATAATCGCCGGTTCCATGACCAGGGCCCGCGCAATAGCAACCCGCTGTTGTTGTCCACCTGATAGCTTGTTAGGAGAGTGATCCATCCGATCAGCCAACCCGACCATTTCAAGTACCCGTTTCGCCTGCTTTTCCTGATCACTATCAGGAAGACCAGCGTAGTCCATCGGTAACTTAACATTATCAATAGCTGAAGTTCTGGCTAAGAGGTTAAAGGCCTGGAACACAAAGCCAATCTTCTTATTTCTAATTTCAGCTAACTCATCATCGGTCAAGGCTTCGACATTGTGTCCATCCAGCAAATAGTGACCACTGGTAGGTTTGTCTAAAGCTCCTATGATGTGCATTAAGGTTGATTTGCCAGATCCAGAAGATCCCATTATTGCCACAAATTCACCCTCATCAATCTGGAGGGAAACATCTGACAAAGCCTTAACTTCTATATCTCCGGTTGTATATATCTTTGACAAGTTGTTAACACTGATAATCGGCTTTGACATAGCATTTATCTGGAAAAGAAGACAGCTCCACCGGGCGCGCCACCACTGGAAGCACCACCACCGAAACTACTTCTACTTCCTCCTCCAAAATTACTACCCCCAAATGGTGAGCTTGCGTCATCTTCGTTGTTATTGCTAACAGTGATGGTAGAAGTAACCACCTCATCGCCTTCATCAATTCCTGAAGTAATTATTATTGATGAATCATTCGCAGTACCTACTTCAACTATGAGGCTGGAAACCTCTCCGTTTTTCATTATCTGAACCGTATTCTGATTACCTACGGTTTGTACGGCAGTCACAGGGACAGTTAATACATCAGTTGCAATATTAGTGATAATTTCCACACTGACTGCCATATTGGGATACACTTCGACTGAAACTGGATCAAGCAAAATTGTCACTGGATATGAGGTCACACCTGAGGAAACATTTCCACTGGTATTAACAGCCATCACCTTACCGGTAAAAGTTTTGTCCTCGTAAGCATCCAGCGTCAGCGTAACCTTCTGGTTGGCTTTAACGCTGACGATATCAATTTCGGACAAATTCACTGTGGCAATTAATTGCCCGTCTGCGTCACTAACCTTGCCAACAGTCTGGGCAGAAACGATGGTGGCGCCGCTTGTTTGCGAAGTAGTTGAGCTGGCAGACACAATAATGCCCTCTGCTAAAGCTAGGTCTGTGATTTCGCCAGCAGCCGGAGCAACGATAGTGGCAGAGTTCTCTTGGTAGTTTCTCAAAGCTGCCGCTACCTTAGCATTGGCATTGGTAATGTCTGCACCGGCATTGAGATATTTGGCTTCTGCTACAGAGAACGCTTCCCGTTTTTGATCAAGTGTCTTAGGAATAATCGCCCGCTCACTGTCTGTATATTCCTCTTTGGTAGCCGGATTGTCCCCACCATCATTTAAATCATCTAATGCTGCTTGTGCATCAACAACTGCCTGCCTTGCCTGCCACATCGCAATATCAGCTTCCGATTTGCCACTGACGGCAGCTAGATATGCTTCCTTGGCTTCCAGATAAGCAACCCAAGCGGCTGACTGTCGCTCTTTTGCATAGTCATCAAGTTCTACCTCGGCGATTTTTTGTCCCTTGGTAACAGTATCACCATTCGTCACATAGACTTTTGTAACCACACCCGAAGTTTTGGTAGTGACATTGGTGTAATTACCGGAAGTAATAGTCCCTGAACCAGAGATGGAGGAAACAAGCGTACCTTTTTCAGCGATAGCCGTTTCATATTTGACCTCATCTTGTCCTGATCGACCAAATATCTGCCATGCACCAAAACCTAATCCAAGAATTAGAATCAATATAACAAGCCTTGTCTTCCAAGAAGAAGCAATGATTTTATTTTTCAGGACGTTTATAAAGGCAGACTGTTTAAAACGAGTTAGGAATTTATTCGTGTCCAACCCGCTAGTTTCTTTTTTACTCATAACGGAAGTATTGTAGGAAAAGAATCTTAAGAATGGCTTAAGATTGAACTAAGGGGAGTGAAACGGTAAAGGTGGAACCCTTGCTAAGCTTACTTGCAACCTTAACGGTACCGTTGTGTTTTTCAATAATCTGTTTGGCAATAGATAAACCCAAGCCGAATCCATCTGTTTGAGAACGGGATTTATCAGATCTATAGAATCGCTCAAAAATATGTTCTTGATCTTCCTCAGATATACCAATACCTTGGTCTTTAACAATAATCCTTACTTCCTCATCATTTATTTTAGAAGTTAGGCTTATATTGCTTTCTTGAGGGCTATATTTAAGAGCGTTATCCAGCAATATCACAAACAACTCGCGAAGACTGTCCTTTTCTCCCTGAACTACCGCATCCTTCACTACAAGATCTAGCTTTATTTGCTTGCCATCAGCAAGAGCTTTTACTTGCTTTACTGCCGATTCGATTACTTCTTTTAAAGATAATTGTTCTTCATACCTTGTGGGTGAGGGATTGTGTAACCTAGCTAGTTGCAACAGTCTATTGGACAAGCCCTGAAGTTTACCTATTTCTTCCAAGTTCGAAGAAATTAACTGACGAGCCTTTTTATCTGAGATATGCTTCTCCAGTAAACTACCCTCCATCTCCGCACGCAGAGTAGATAATGGTGTTCTGAGTTCATGCGAGGAATTGGAGATAAACTGATTTTGTTCGTCAACCATCAGTTTAATTGGCGTTAATGTCCTGCCAGCTAGAAAATAAGCTGCACCGCCAGCGATAACTAAAATAACTCCGTTAATAAGAATAAGATTCATTAGAAGTCTTTGTTTAACTGTCTGCAGCTCTTCTAAACTCGGTGCTCCTGGGGGTGGTAGCAAAACTCTGTTAAATCGCCCCAGCTGTCCTTCTTGTATCATCTGCATCCGTACGACTATTCTCTGGATCTCTCTGGTCGAGACTTGATAAAAAGCCACGCTAAATAAGCCACTGATAAAAAAGATGATTATCAGATACCAAGCAGTTAGTTTTAATCGAGCTTTGTTAAACATATTAATTCTCGACTTTCATTTCGTAACCAAAACCCCGAACGGTGTGAATCAGATTGCCATTAAAAGGCTTGTCTATTTTGTCCCTGATGTTTTTAATATGCACTTCGACCGTTCCAGGTAACACATCAGCATCATAGTCCCAGACATGGGCTATTAATTGCTCCTTACTGACCACTTTATTTTGATTTCTCATGAGGTACTCAAGCAGTGAAAATTCTCTCGTTGAAAGTTTTATTTGCTTACCAGCTCTGGAAACTTTGAAGTGGACAGGATCAAGACTCAAATCGGCAGTTCTTAACACCGGATCCCTTTCACCCTTTGGTCTGCGGACCAAAGCTCTGACTCTGGCAAACAACTCATCAAATGAAAACGGCTTGACCATATAATCATCAGCACCACCATCCAGACCTGCAACTTTATCTTGGATTAATCCCTTGGCTGTTAGCATTAAAATTGGAGTGTGAATGCCTTCCTGGCGAACTTTTTTACAGAGCTCAATGCCATCAATTCCGGGAAGCATAATGTCAGAAATGATCAAATCATAGGCTTCTTCGCCAATAGCCAAGCTCAGACCTTCTTCACCATCGTAAGCCACATCTACTGCATACTTTTGAAGCTCCAAAGCCCTTTTGATTGCATTTGCTAATTTGTGTTCATCTTCAATCAGGAGAATTCTCATTATGGAAAGTATAGCGCTTCTTTCTTAAGTTTTGCTTAAGAAATGGTTAAGCGAAAGTAAGTTTAATAGAATCACAATAGTAAACACAAACCACCACAAAGTTTATTGAGATGATCGTTAAATATGTTGTACTAAATAAGAAGCGCACTGAGTAAAAATGACCTTGTAAGAATAATGATAGATAAAGTAAAATATATGAGTTGGGATCGTTAAAAAGTGGCAAAAGAATCAATGCCCATTCGTTCTTTAAGAAATTGGAGCTGAGAAAAAAGATCTGGTGTGATATAGTCGCCCAGGCTAAAGTGGTTCGAGCCAATTACGGTCACCAGCTCAAAATGCTTACAAAATCAGATTTCTTATTATTTCTAAAAGCCCCTCTCCATCTTTGGGCCAAAAAGCACAAAAAATTAAAAAAACTTGCTCCATCAGTATATGAACAGCACTTAATGCAACAAGGTTATGAAGTTGAAAAACTTGCTCATCAATTACTTCCCAATGCAACATGGCAAAAGGCATATTTTACAGATGAGTTAGAAATAAGACAGGACGCATTAATTAAATTTGAAGATGGCACAGGGTATTTATATGAAGTCAAAAGTTCAACAGAGGTTAAAAAGGAACATTTATATGATTTAGCCTTTCAGTTAATTACTACAGAAAAAGAAATTAAACTTAAAAAGATTTTTACAGTGACATTAAATAAAGAGTATATTAAAAAAGGAAAAATTGATATTAACTCACTTTTTGTAGTAACTGATGTAACTAAAAAAGTAAAAGAATTAAGGCCAATTGTTGAAGAAAAAATATTAGATGCCATAAATGTATCAAACAAGGAAAATAATGATTATATAGATAACTGCCTAACCCCCAAAACATGCCCTTGTATTGATATTTGCCATCCAAACCTACCTGAAAAATCAATTTTTAATATTCCCTATCTGTCATATAAAAAGAAAAGAGATTTGCTAGATTCAAAAATTATTGATATTAAAGATGTTCCAGATAGTTTTGACTTAAACCCAAGACAAAAGAAAATACTGACTGCATTAAAAACAAACAAGCCATACATTGACCGTGAACAATTAAAAAAGTTTTTAAGTTCATTTGTCTACCCTATCTACTTTTTAGATTATGAGGCATACCCTGTAGCAATACCTATTTATGATAATTATCAAACATATCAACCAATTGTTTTTCAATATTCATTGCATACAATAAACAGCGACGGAACAATGACACATAATGAATACCTAGAAACAGAAAAAGGTGACCCATCCAAAAACTTAGTTAAACATCTAAAACAAAACATTGGCCCAACTGGATCAGTTGTATCATGGAACAAACAATACGAAAGTATGAGAAATGAGGAACTAGCAAGATTGCAGCCTGAGTACAAAGACTTTTTAGATGATGTAAATAAAAGAATGATAGACCTTGCAGATTTTGTCAACAAAGAAATGTATATACATCCAGATTTCTTAGGCAGTTGGTCTATCAAAAATGTTCTGCCGGTAATGGTGCCAGATTTAAGTTATAAAAATTTAAAAGTAAACAAAGGAGATCAAGCAATGCTAGTTTGGTGGGAAATGATAAACAAGAAAGACAAAAAGGAAGCAAAAGATTTACTAGAATACTGTAAACTAGACACACTTGCCATGGTTAAAATTTGGGAGAAATTAAAAACTCTGATATGATTTGATACAGTTTGCCAATCTTGACAGGTATGGTATATAATATATTTGGTCGGTTGGCAGTAATGCCTAGCTATCCTCTCAGCGCATGATAGTACTCAAACCGAGAACTGACCTCAAAAGACCCTCTATTTTAGGGGGTTTTTATTCATAAAACCAATTCCATTCAGGATTTTCTACTTCAATAATTTTACTTTTATTCATTTTAAATAAATTGTCTTCTTCTACAGTTTGCCATGTTCCTTCATAGAAACGGTATTCAGCTTCACCATCTACCCAGTTTAATGTACTAAATTTAACAAAAACTGTATCATCTAAGTCTTCATACATTTCAGTAGAAATAACATCAACATCTAAAATATCAGTAAATCTATTTGTCCATTCAGTAAAATTAGTTTTTTCTAGATATTTTTTACTTAATAAATCATAGCCCTTTTCCATTTGGCGGGCTTTTAAATATGTGTAGAAAGCAAAAACAGCATCTTCTGGTGATTTTGAAGGGTCAACTTCTATTTTAGTAATTTCTTGGTCAGTTAGATTGTGCAGGTTATTTTTAAGATCAGAAGCAGTTACGAAAAATGATATACCAGCCAAGCTTTGCGTATTTACTCCAACTAAAGCTCCACATTGATCAACTAGCGGTCCTCCACTCATACCTTTAACTAAACTTATATTTGTTTGGATATAGCCAACATAATCTTTTCTACTTTTTCTATAATCAATAAAATTACCTTTAAGAATTGTTGGATTACCTGTTATTTCAGAACCCAATGGATAGCCTGCAGATAGTAATATTTCATCTTCGTATAAATTGTACACTTCTTTTAATTCATATACTTTATCAGGATAGCTTCCATTAAGTGTTAATACTGCAATATCCATGTTTTTATCTCCCACAATTTTATTAGGTGTTTCAAAATGACCATCAGAAAAAACTACTTTTGGACTAGGTTCATCAGCAATTACATGGAAATTAGTTACAACCTCAGAAGGAGAAATGAAAAAACCTGAGCCTTCACCATAGCCACCAATTATTCTAACAACAGAGTTTTGAAGTTTGTTTTTAACTCCAGTTCCACAAAACATTTTATCTAAACTTCCATATTCTCTACTTAAATAATCAAAAATAACCGCCAATGAAAAAAGAAAATAAATTAAAGTAAAAGACCAAAGAATAGTTTTAAAAAAATTTGACCACTTTCTAAAAGGCCAAGATATAATTTTCCAAAAAAATTTTAAAAGATAGTAACTAGAATATGTTAGTAGTTTAATTGGAAAAAAATATAACGGAAAAAGTAATTTCTTGATATATTTTTTGAAGTTGTTAAAAGTCTGCTTAATTTTATTCTTCATGTAATGTGTCCAAGTACCAATATCCTTCTTTTTTGCCCGCCTGATTGCGTATCCGCCTTTGTAGTGGTTAGTCTCCAAAACTTTTCGGCGGGACGGCAGGACTAAATAACAGTTTCGTTTTGATCATTTTTCCATAATTTATCAAGATCAACGGTTTCACTTTGAGGGCGTTCATTTTCATCAAGTAATTTAACTTTCACAGACAAAGGAAATTGCGTCATCTGTCCTGCAATAAAACAGCAACCAGTTGAGAGATTAGAAATTGAATCAAACGACAGCTTATCAAGATAACTCACCGCCTTATTTATTGCCCGCAAATCGTTATCGTTCATCAATCTATGAATAAAATAATTGTGTAGCTGGGAAATAATCGTCGGGGAAATGTCAGAAGGTCTTTGACTTGCTATCGTTAGGAAAACTCCGAATTTTCTTCCTTCTTTTATGATTTCTTCAAATGTTTCCAGTCGGTAGTCTTTCCAAGATTCCGATTCTCTATTGGAGTTTTCCGACAAGATATTATGAGCCTCATCAATGATTATGTTTAGCGAGTTTTGTTTGTCGGTATCTCGTTTGTTCTTTTGTTCATCATAATTGGTTTTGCAGATCAATAGCGGTATTACTTTTTTGATTTCTAAATTAACATTTTTGAGATCAATAATTTCAATATTCTCGCCAGTTTCTTCTGATGTGTCTTTAATATCAAAAACCTTATTCAGCATATCAAAACGCTTTTTAAGCCTTCCGATTAGGGGGCTTATATGCTCTTGGTTTGCGTATCCATTCAAAATTTCAAAGTAATATTGATCCAGTATTTTAAACTGGATTTTTTGTAAATCGGTTAAATTTGCGTTCATTGAAACATTAAAATATCCGTCTGTTCCGATAAATTCACTTTCGTATTTATCTGCGTATCTTGATTCATCGCTTGCATTTTTATAGTAAAAAGAGCAATTATCATTTCCGTGATACTTCAAATCATCAATATTTTTATTGTCGTTTATTATCTTAAATCCGAGTTGCTCAAAATCCTTTACATATTTTTTCAAAAACGGAACATTGAAATTTTTATCCTTCATTACCAAAATATCTTTGAGTTTCTGGTTGATATTTTGAATTTCCTTTGCGTGATTTTCGTTATCTGTATCAAACCAGTCCCTGTCGATTGCTCTATGTAAAAATGGTTGTTGTGTTTTTTCCGTGGCATCAAGCAAGATAGACAAAAGTTCCAATTTCTCTATTTCTGTTTTTAGTATCGGGTATTTGTCGCCCGTATTGTCTTTTGTTCTCAATCGATAAACTTTCTTGCTTTCCGTTAAAATCTTGTCATCAGTGTCTTTTGAGTATTCACCATTGAAATCAATAAATATAAATTTTGATTTTGTCTTGAAATTACCATTTAAGCTGTCTAGCTTGAACAGCTCTGTAAACATTTTTGCGAGCGTGTTCGACTTTCCCGAACCCGTATTGCCGAAAATACCTATATGCCCAGCAAAAAGTTTTTTAACCGATATAAAAATGTTTTGCGTTTCTTCGTCGATTAGCGTGCCGAGATGAACCGAAAGCTCATTTTTTTCTGAAAGCTGATGAAGTTTTTCAAATTCATCTCTTGAAAGTAGCCGACATTCGCTTCCAATAAGTGGCATTTCTTTAATACCATGTTGAAATTTGCAATCATGGTCATAAAAACCAAAAACCGAAACATTAAGAAAGCGACTTATTTTTTGCTTCTCATTGGAATATTTCTTGTTTACTTGATATTTATCTTCTTCAAGGTATTCGCCCTCAACTTTGCAAATGATCTCGGTAAAACCTTTGAGGATTTTTACATAATTTGAAAGTCCGACTGATACATTTTTAATTGTCCTGCCATTAAAAAATAAGTGCGGAAGATTTTTATCTTTATTTACCTTAACAACGATATCTTTCCCCTTAACGCTAAAAACGCTTCCTATCGTAAAAACGGAATCGTTAACAAGTCGATTTTGCAAATTAAAGTTATTCTTCTTCATGCTCATACTGTTCAGGAATATCATTGTTTGAAAAAACTTTTGAGAGATATTCGGTTGCCTTCTCAAAAGAGAAATCAGCTTCTGGCGAAATTACATATAAATTGGGGTTTTTCTTTTCTTCGTGTTTGTCTGTAGTTTCGTCATATTGAGAATATGAGAAATAAACAACGACCAAAGTTGGATTTGACTTCATCACTCCATATAACAAGTTTTTTATATGTTTATCAGCTAAAGAAAATCCTATCAAAATCAAAACGCTGTTTTCTTTTTCCAATTCCAAAGTAAACTTCCGCAACATTGAAGCGTAATTTGTATCAAGTACAGTTTCAAAGTGTTTCTCTGCGTTTGGATTGATAACAGCAATCTTTTTATAACCCTCTTCAAAATCCGTTCCAGATTTACTTTCAAGATCATCGGGAATATGAAAACCATTTGAATAAACGATTTTTTCTTCTTTTTCCTGCCAAGAAACGGATCCATGAAGTTTAATAATGTTGAAAAGTGGAATATCCGAAGTGTTATCAAACTGCAAACTTTTATATCTCTGAATCTTATTAAAATTAGCAACGCTGAATGTAGGATTTATCTGTCCAGCGAATCCGTCATTGTAGGGAATGTTCAATCTCTCGCAAGAATCTTCCATGAACATATCAAAGTTGGTAGTGAAAATGTTCACCTGCTTGTTTACGATATGTAACGATCTGCTTGAAATGGTATTTGCCCAAAACCCAAGAAAAGAATCGTAATTCTGTTTGGTTTTGGTTAGTTTCGCTTTTTCGTCTGTATCAGATTCAAGCGATTCATCGAGTACGGCTTTAGATTTTTTTATTAGCTTGTAATAATCCTTTTGTGCCTCTGCTTTCGTGGCTTCTTCATTCATTCTATTTTCGATGTCGAGTAGGGTCGTAAGATAATCAAGTGAACAACCTGAACCAATAAGCAGATTGATATGCCCGCTTTGGATAATTTCTTTTAATTCTTTGTTGTCAATTTTTTTCATAGTATTTTCGTTACAATACCTCAAAAATAATTTCTTTAATATTTTCTTCTGATTCCTCAATTTTTGCTTTCATTTCTGCTATTTTTTTCTGTTCAGATACAATTTTATTTCCAAAATCATTCTGTTTTTCAATAGAAACATAATCGATCAAATAATTTGAAAATTCAGTTTTATTTATCGCTAACTTTGAAACACCTTTCGCCAAATCCGCAACGATTTGCTCCCTAATCGCATTAAAGTAAGCGTGATAAAAAGAAAGGTTTACTGGATATTTTCCGTCCTTTTTGGGTGTTAATATAAAACACAAGTCACTTGCAGTAAATTTACCATTTACATAGTGAGTTCTACCGAGCGAGCCACCTGCACCAAAAGCGAAAATTAGCGCTTCACAATCGTGCGTATATGAATTGTGCTTACTCCATTCTTCGGCGGCTGTTATAAAATCAAATTCGCCCTCTGTTTTCTTTGTGCTTTGTAAAGTACCTTTTTGAATATCAAAGAGTGCGGAAATTTCTACCGATTCATTTCCATTTTCTCGATTTGAAATCAAATATTTGTTTACAAATAGACTACATTTCTTGCCAAGTTCATTTTTTGGAACGATGATAAATTCAATTCCATTTTCAACTTTCTTTCCACTCTTAAAATCAGAAATAAGTTTTTTTGCTTTTGGTAAATCGTCTAAATCAATCTTTCTTCGTTGTTCGCCCTTTTCATATCCGTCATTATTTATTTTCGCGAATAAAATCTCTTTTGATTTTTTTGCAAATTCTTTATCAAAAAACATTACGCTGGTTTTTGCGCCTGCATAAGGCTTAAAAACTGTATTGTGCAAAGAAACAACAGCATACAATCCGTTTTCAACTGAAAGCTCACGAAGTTTTACATACATATTTGAAGGATTGGCTACAATTCCGTCAGGGACAACAACGCCAGCTTTACCTTTTATATTCAAATGCTCAATGATGTAATTAACAAAAAGAGCTTCTGCTTTTTTTGATTGTATAGTGAATCGTTTATGAGGAGAAATTCCGCCTTTTGGTGTCATAAACGGCGGATTGGCGAGAATCACATCAAAAGTTTCGTCCCAACGCTTTTCGCTCGTCAGCGAATCATACTCGTGGATTTTCGGCTCTGGGAATCCGTGCAAATACATATTTACAAGCGCCAATTTCACCATATCGGGCGAAATATCGTAGCCCGCAAGATTATTCATCAATTTCAGTTTTTCGTCTGGCGTGAGCGGTTTTTCTTTGTTGGTTTTCAAAATATGCTTGTAGGCGGAAATCAAAAATCCAGCCGTTCCGCAAGCGGGATCAAGAATAGTTTCGTTTTTCTTCGGATCGACTACTTCAACAATAAAATCAATGATGTGGCGAGGTGTGCGGAATTGTCCCGCGTCGCCTTGGCTTCCGAGAATAGAAAGCAGATATTCAAAAGCATTGCCTAAATTTTCGCTGTGTTCGTAATTAAATT
>CAYXVT010000094.1:0-13276 GCA_964468105.1 Uncultured Candidatus Berkiella sp.
GTACCATATCCGGCGTTGGTAGATTTATTAAAGAAAAAACGAATAAAATTAAAATTATTGGCGCCGATCCAATTGGTAGCATTCATTATGATTATTTTTATACTAATAAATTAGTTGAACCAAAAGTGTATAAAGTAGAAGGTATTGGCGAAGATATACTTTGTGGTGCCTTAGATTTTTCGGTTGTTGACGAAATGCGACAAACAAATGATAATCAAGCGTTCACTATGGCCAGGCATCTTGTGCGTAAAGAAGGATTGTTTTGCGGAGGATCATCTGGTGCGATTGTGCATATAGCTTGTGAAGTAGCAAAGGAATTGGGTCCTGGCAAAACGGTCGTCACATTACTAACCGATTCGGGATCGCGTTATATTTCCAAATTCTTTAATGATAACTGGATGAAGGAAAATGGGTTTTAAATGGACAAGAAACCAAATGACAATCAAAATCGTTTCGGCACTAAAGCAATTCATGCTGGATATGAAAACGATGACACAGGCTCCGTGATGCCACCCATTTATTTCACCTCAACCTATGCGCAAACAAGCCCAGGTGTCCCTGTTGGAAAATATGAATATTCTCGCACTGCTAATCCCACTCGCGATGTGCTGCAAGCTAATTTGGCCGCATTAGAAAATGGTAAATATGGCCTCTGTTTTGCTTCAGGCTGCGCCGCATTCAACACCTTGCTACAAACTTTATCACCTGGCAGTCATGTCATTGTGAGCGATGATGTTTATGGCGGAACGTTACGTTTATTAGCCAAGGTTTTTTCTCAATGGGGCATTACTTATACCCAATGTGATATGACATCTTTGAAAGAATTCGCCGCAGCCTTTACCCCGCAAACAAAGTTAGTATGGCTAGAAACCCCTTCAAACCCTTTACTAAAAATCATTGATATTGCGGCTATCGCAGAAATTAATAAGAATCAAAAACAACGTGTCATATTAGCAGTGGATAACACTTTTGCAACACCTTACTTACAAACCCCGCTTAACTTAGGGGCTGATTTAGTTTGTCATTCCACCACGAAATATATTGGTGGTCATTCGGATGTCATTGGTGGCGCCTTAATTTTAAATGACCAAACGCTGGCCGATCAGCTTTATTTCTTGCAAAATGCAACCGGTGCTGTGCCAAGTCCAATGGATTGTTTTTTGCTTATACGATCGATAAAAACTCTACATGTGCGAATGCAAGCGCATTGTCATAATGCCATGCATATCGCTGAATTTTTAAGCTCGCATCCAAAAATTAAAAAAGTCATTTATCCTGGATTGAGCTCTCATCCACAGCATGTGCTAGCAGAACAACAAATGCGCGATTTTGGCGGCATGATAAGCGTTATCTTAGATGGCAACATTGATGATGTAACGCGCTTTTTAAAAGGGTTAAATATTTTTACACTAGCTGAGTCATTGGGTGGTGTTGAATCTTTAATTGAACATCCTACAGTGATGACTCATGCTGCTATTCCTGCGCATCATCGTCAAAAGATTGGTATAGAAGATAGTTTGGTGAGAATCTCTGTTGGTCTTGAAGATGTACAAGATCTGATTGATGATTTAAAACGCGCTTTGAGTGCCTGGTAATTATTTGCTAGATACTTCCTAAAAGAGAAAGCATCTCACAGAGTTGTTTCGCCAACTAATATCAGAGATGTTGCAACTACACATAAATTTTTGTTAGAAACTGTCATATTTTGACAGTTTCGTGCTAAAATTATGAGTATGACTAGCCTGATTGAAAAGAAACTTCAAAAATTCCCGTCAGATTATCTGACATATGCAGACTTATGCATTTTGCTTCCTCTGACAGATAACGCGCGTTATGCTCAAATCAAAAGAGCTTTGCAGGAAGGTCTTTTAGTTCGTCTTAGAAAAGGCTTATATAGGCGTGGGCAATATCTTGAAAAGAAAAAGCCACATCCCTTTGAAATGTCACAGAATATCCTCTGGCCTTCTTACGTTAGCCTAGAATCCGCTTTATCTTTTTATGGTCTCATTCCAGAAGCAGTATACAGTACAACCTGTGTAACCATGTCCCGTTCACAAAAAATTGAGAATGAGTTTGGCCTTTTTAGTTATCAACGTCTTCCTAAAAATAATTTTTTCTATGGTGTTTCCCGTGAAGTTGAAGATGAGAGTATATTTCTGGTAGCAACACCTTGGAAAGCCATTATGGATTATGTTTTTTGTTATAAAAAGAACTGGAAAAACATTGCCCCATTAGATAAGAGTTTACGAATTGAATTGAAAGCATTACCTCCTTTAACGGTTGAAATGGCTAAGAAATTATCTTTTTTTTACAATAGCAGTCGAGTTCAAAAGTTTATTGATGGTGTAGTGAAGTATTATGAGCATTGAAATTGTACAACAACGTTTAGATTCATATAAACCTAAAACGCAACTTGATGAGCAAAATGCGTTAAAGGAAATTACTCAAGAAATTGCTTTGATGGCATTATCTAAAGCTGATTTTTTTAAATCTGCTGAATTTCATGGGGGAACAGCACTAAGAATTCTCTATGGCCTGAATCGCTTTTCAGAGGATCTGGATTTTGCTCTCCTGAATCCCAATTCTCATTTTGATCTAAACCATTATCTTAAGCATATGACAGAAGAATTTGAAGCTTTTGGTTATCATGTTCAGGTTGATGATAGAGCTAACATGAAAAAAACAGTTCAGAAGCAATTCCTGAAAGTTGATTCATTAGGAAAATTACTCAATTTGCAATACCCCTTAAATAAAGCAGATAGAAAAATTAAGATTAAATTTGAAATTGATACTAATCCTCCAGCCGGAGCGACGACAGAGATTAAATTTGTCATTTTCCCAACCCCCTTTAGTGTTGTTGCAAAAGATCTTCCCAGTTCATTTGCCGGAAAACTGCATGCCTTATTATGTCGGACTTATGATAAAGGAAGAGATTGGTATGATTTTATTTGGTATCTGCAAAATAAAACATCAGTCAATTTTAAACTGCTTGCTAATGCATTACATCAACAAGGGCCTTGGCAAGGCCAAGAACTTGCCATTAACAATGATTGGCTTATCCAGCAACTGCGTCTGAAAATTTTGTCCATTAATTGGAACGACATTAAGAATGATGTTCGGGTATTTCTCAAACCAAATGAATTGGCTTCTTTGGAATTATGGAAACCAGATTTTTTCTTATCTTTGCTAGAATTGTTAAAAAGGAAATGATGAGGGACTAAGATGGTGGGCACGCTAAAAGCTTTGCCCACCCTACGGACGAATGAAATTAGAACTTATGCAACTTCAGGCAATTTAATCCCTAAACGTGTCGCGACTTCTTCATAGGCTTCAATCACGCCACCCATTTCTTTGCGAAAACGGTCTTTATCTAACACTTTCTTAGTAGCAGCATCCCAAATACGGCAACCATCAGGTGAAAATTCATCGCCCAATATGACTTCACCTTGATACAAACCAAATTCTAATTTGTAATCAACCAAAAGCATGCCTGCATCGAGAAAAAGCTTTTTCAGCACATCATTGACTGCAAAGGTATATTTTTTCATTTGGTCAATTTCTTTTTGGGTTGCCCATTTGAAAGTAATAATAAGCGAATCGTTCACCATGGGGTCATGAAGCGCATCATTTTTTAAGAAAAATTCAAATGTAGGTGGATTTAATTCAAGGCCAGGCTCAACCCCTAAACGCTTACAAAGACCACCCGCTGCGATGTTACGCACAACGCATTCAACAGGGATCATTTTCAATTTCTTAACCAGGGAACCATCTTCGGAAGTACGCTTAATAAAATGGGTGGGGATCCCATTTTTGCTTAAGGTTTCCATAATAAAGGCATTAAAATAATTATTAACCATGCCCTTTCTATCAAGCTTTTCAATTCTTAAGCCATCAAAAGCGGAAGTGTCGTTACGAAACACACACAGTAATTGATCGGGATTATCTGTGCTATAAAGCGATTTTGCTTTTCCGGTATATATTAATTCTGACATAACGACAACTCCTGACTAAACATAACTTCTAAGTTCTGCAATTAATTTAATTTTCCGAAACCTGGTGGCTCTAAAGGCACTTGTTTAACCATCCCCGGTGGTGGAATATCTGATGGCAATGGATAAACTTCGCTATCCTTTGGATGAGATAAGCCTTCTGGCACTCTTAAAGGTGCATACACTTTACTGGCCAGATAATCATTTCCGCGATTTCGCATATACTCAGATCTTTTTTGACTTACTTGCTGGCAGCCCGCAAGTGTCACTACCAACAAAATGAGTCCTGTTTTCTTTATCATTTTCACTCAACCTCAAAAATAAATTAAATGCCTGCTGTTTGTAATGCTTGTTTCATTTTATCGTGATATTCCATCGAGAATGTTGTTAACGGTAATCTGATCCCACTATCGATTTTTTTCAAATAATATAATGCCCACTTTACGGGAATGGGATTCGCCTCTGCGACCAACATTCTATGTAATGGCTGCAATCTTGTATCTAATGTTTGTGCTTTTTCAAAATCGTTGGTAAGCGCAAAATGACACATTTGATGCATTAACTTTGGCGCCACGTTAGCGGTAATAGAAATATCGCCATGGCCACCCTTGCGGATAAATTCTAATGCAGTCGCATCATCTCCACTGTAGAACTTAAATCCATTCTTACATTGTTCGGTTAACGCGACCAAACGATCAATATTCCCAGAAGCTTCTTTGATACCCACAATATTCGAAATTTCACTTAAAGCCGCAACGGTTTGGGGCTTCAAGTCACAAGCCGTTCGAGTTGGATTATTATAAAGCAAAATAGGGATGGAAGCTGCTCTTGCAATAGCACGGTAATGCTCAATTAATCCATGCTGTGTCGGACGATTGTAATAGGGAGTCACAATTAAACAAGCATCTACACCAATTTCCTGCGCCGCTTTGGTCAGGTTGATGGTACTGGCAGTCGCATTGGTTCCTGTGCCTGCAATAACGGGTAGTCTTTTGTTGACCGTTTTATGGACCAAAGATATGACTTCATGGTGTTCTGTTGGTGTTAAGGTCTCAGATTCACCTGTGGTTCCAGCGACAACAATAGCGTCCGTTCCCTCTTGAATATGCCACTCAACCAGGCTAATGATAGCCTTTTTATCAATTTCCCCTGTAGAGGTCATTGGCGTAACCAGCGCTACACAGCTTCCTTTAAACATGTGATTCTCCCCTAAGTTCTTGAATGCGCAAGCTAGCATGTCAATGTTCCCAAGACAAGTGAGCCAATGTGTCTGATAACTTGTTCTGGGGAATACCACTTCAAACTTAACCAAAAAATGGTAAACTTTGCAGCCTAACTAATTACCCCCGAAGGTGCCCATTTTATGAGCGTGAACAATCAACATTTTCTTGTCGTTACCGCCCTTGGAAGTGATCATATTGGCATATTAGAAGCCTTCACCAAAACCAGTAAAATGAGTGGATGTAACATCCTTGAAAGCAAGTTGGCTACATTTGGCGCTGAATGCTCTCTTTCTCTTCATATTGAAGGTACGTGGAATACGGTTGCCAAGCTCGAAGCAGCTCTACCACCCTTAGCTGAGCAATACGGCTTCACCATTCAAAGCAAACGAACCCTTCCTCGTAAACTCACCCCCGCACTCCCCTACCAAGTGCAGGTCATAGCGCAAGACCGACCAGGCATCCTCAATGAACTCGCGCTATTTTTTATGCAACAAGGCGTTAGTGTTGATCAAATGGATTGCGAAACCTACGAAGCTAAAAATCAAACCACCATGACCAGTATCAGCTTTGTGGTAAATATTCCGGCAAAACAGCATATCGCTAGCATAAGAGAACGCTTTATGGTTTATTGTGAAGATAGGAATTTGGATTCTGTATTAGAACCCTACAAAAGCATATAATATTTAAGAACACTAACTAGATGAAAAAAATTGTTCTGAATAAACCGTTACCTGCATTTTCTTTTGAAGCAACCGATCCTACTTTAAAGGATTTTTCGGGGATTAAAGGACATAACTTCGTTCTTTATTTTTATCCCAAGGACAGTACGCCTGGTTGCACCCAAGAAGGTAACGATTTTTCAAATTATTATGCTACCTTCAAAAAATTAAATACCCTCATCATTGGTGTTTCCAGAGATAGCCTGGCAAGCCATGAAAAATTTATAGCCAAACATGCATTTCCTTTTCCCTTAATTGCTGATACAGATGAAGTATTGTGTAAAGCATTTGATGTGATAAAAGAAAAAAACATGTACGGCCGTCTTATGCTAGGCATAGAGCGTAGTACATTCTTAATAGATGAAAAAGGAATTGTTCGTCAAATCTGGCGCAAAGTAAAAGTTAGCGAACACGTGAATGAAGTCTTAAAAGCAATCAGAGCGTTAGACCAATAATATATACCGAACGTCGATGTCATCTGCGAAGGGTATAACAGGGATGGTAATTAATGAAAAAATCGCGCTCACCAACTCCTAGAGATGAAAAACGTTTATTTGTTCTTGATACCAATGTTTTAGTTCATGACCCTTCTGCTTTATTTCGATTTAAAGAACATGATGTTTATCTTCCTATGGTCGTATTAGAAGAGTTAGATCAAGGAAAAAAAGGCTTATCTGATACCGCACGCAATGTTCGCGAAGTCAATCGCTATTTAGATGGCCTTATCAAAAATACCACTAACAAAGAGATTTTTGACGGCATTCCATTAATTTTTCCTGGTCACATGAACAAGACTTTTACTTTACCCACAGGTAAACTATTTTTTCAGCGCGAAGAAATACCATCTGTTTTGCCAGCCTCCCTTCCTGGTAATAAACCTGATAATTCCATTTTAGCAACAGTGCTTTCGTTGCAAGCAAAACATCAGCATACGCGGGTTACCCTTGTTTCCAAAGATATTAATATGCGAATTAAAGGGGCTGTTTTAGGGATCCATGCTGAAGATTATTATAATGACCAAGTATTAGATGATCTCAATTTAATGTATTCAGGCATTTTCAAGCTTACAGCGAATTTCTGGGAAAAGCATGGCAAAGAAATGGCCTCCTGGAAAGAAGATGGTAGAACTTTTTATAAAATTCAGGGTGAAGCGGTTCTACAGTGGTTTTCCAATTTATGTTTAAGTAATGAAGGTGATTTTGAAGCAGTTGTGAGACAAGTCGATGGTGATGTCGCAAAAATAGAATATGTAAAAGATTATCGCCGTCATAAGAACAAAGTTTGTGGCATTAACGCACGCAATCCTGAACAAAATTTTGCATTAAATTTACTGATGGATCCGGATATTGATTTCGTCACATTAGTTGGTGCCGCCGGAACAGGCAAAACCTTATTGACCATGGCGGCGGGGCTTGCGCAAACGGTGGAACAACATCTTTATCGTGAAATCATCATGACTCGGGTCACTGTCCCCGTTGGTGAAGATATCGGATTTTTGCCAGGTACCGAGGAAGAAAAAATGACGCCCTGGATGGGAGCATTAATGGACAACCTGGAAGTCCTAACACAGTCATTAGAACATAATGATAAAGAAAATAGTAAAATGGCTGAACTATTGCAAGATCGTATAAAGATCCGCTCTTTAAATTTTATGCGTGGCAGAACATTTTTAAATAAATTTATCATCATTGATGAAGCACAAAACTTAACGTCTAAACAAATGCAGACGTTAGTGACGCGTGCAGGCCCTGGCACAAAAATAGTCTGTCTGGGCAATATCAACCAAATTGATACGCCTTATTTAACAGGCACAACCTCCGGTTTAACCTATGTTGTTCAATGCTTTAAAAGCTGGGAACACAGTGGTCATATTACCTTATCGCGCGGTGAGCGCTCTCGCTTGGCTGATCATGCAATAGAAGTCTTGTAAAAAAAACGGGAGTATTACTCCCGTTTTTAATAAAAACACTATTAACTTAAGATGTTGCACCACCAATCTTAAATCTTAAGAAAGGTCCAAAACGACCCCAATCATTGGCTGGTCCTTGATTGGGAGTGAAGTCTTGCATGACAGTCGCATTTGCGCCGCCATTGGGATTAAATGCCATGTTGCCGTTTTTAAGTGCACCAAACATGTTCATGAAACGAAAACCCAATGAGATATCGCTCTTTATGCCATGCATTTCATGCTTGAAAGCAGTGTGGTAATTGATGCCAAATTCAACATCCAATTTACCCACAATCGACTCGGTTCCTTCTGCATCGTAACTATAGATACCGCCTTTGGCATCATCAGCTTCATAAAATGAAGTAAAATGATATTGAGACTGAAGTAGTGAAGCTCTAAGACCTGCAAATAGATTCCAGTGTCGCCACATCCAGCAAGGATAATGCCTTGCATTCACTCCTATTCCTGGTCCGAAACCACGCGTATTGTTTTCGCTAGAAAATACCGAATACTCTTCTTCTTGGACAATGGATCCAAAAAGTGTTTGAGTTAGTTTTACATTTTCGAAAAAGGCTAAGAGATCCAGATTAAATCTATTAAAATTTAAAGCATGCATCGCACCTACTCTGAATTCGTAGGCATGGACTTCTAAGCGTGCAAAGCCAAAAGTATCTGGCGGAGGTAGGTAACAAATATTTCTAAGATCTATGTCCGCCTTTTCCTCATCAGTATCAAAATGATCATAATCAAGAAATAGCCGCGTATTAGAATTAGCAAAACGGTAAGTTAAACCTGCAGCAAAATCATACTCATTTTTAGGTTCAATGAAGGTGTGACTATGCCCGCCATCAAAGTTTAAACCTGGTGAGGTTGCAAATAAAAAATCGCCAACACTGAGCTCATTATTACTAGGCTTAGTATAATTGGCCTCGATATAGACAGCGATTGGGCTATAGATATCATGAGCTTGCGTAACCTGTGTTACCGCCATGGTTGCAATGAATGTTGCACCTAACGTCGCTATACGTGTTTTGTTCATGCTTGATGACCACCTACTCTAAACTTCAGGAATGGTCCGAAACGGCTCCAATCCTGTGGTACCCCTAGGTTAGGCGTAAAGTTATTGGGAACGCCAGCGCCAGCTCCGCCATTTGGACTAAATGCAGTGTTGCCGTTCTTGAACGCATAGAACAGATTCAAAGAGTGCATCCCTAGAGAGATATCCCATTGCATACCATGCATCTCATGTAATGCGCAGTGGTAATTGATACCAAATAAAATATCTAACTTACCAACCACTGAATCAGTTTCTTCTGGTTCGTAAATATAAAAATCGGTTGGGGTTGCAAAGAAAGTTTGGGAGTAATCATTATCTGCGGTTAACAGTGTTGCATTACCGCCGAAAAAGACATGCCAGTGCGGGTGGTGAGAGTACCAACGTGTCATCAAGCCAACCCCTGGCCCAAAACCGCGCAATTTACTTTCGGTTTCTCTTACTCTATTAATGGGAGCAGCAGGAACAGCAGGGGCGACACCGGCTGGTATACCGATGGTCATTCCAGTGATTCTTTCGTGTAAGGTTTGTCTTAATTTGTCATATTCTAAAAACGCTAATAAATCTAAACAAAACCTATCGCCAAAGTGCAAATCATGAATCGCGCCAACTCTAAACTCATGTGATGATAAGTCATAAGAGGAAATACCAAAGGTTGTTCCTGCTGCCCCATTACCAGCGGGCACATCTGGCACCACGCCTGGTGATATACCCAAATTTCTCACATCAATTTGTCCATTATCATCAATATCATTATTGTAATGATCGTAGCTGAAAAACAGACGCGTTTGAGAATGTGGCATGTGATAGCTAAAACCAAGTGCATAATCAAAATCATTATCGGGTTCTAAAAAAACGGCACGACGACCACCATCAAATAACCCTGCACCACTGGGGCTACCACCGGTATTAGCAAATAATTGATCGCCCACACTTAAGCCATTATTGCTGGGCTTATAGTAGGTGCCTTCAACCCAAGCGGCAAGATGAAGAAAAGGATCGTTATGAGAGTGTGCCAATACAGCGCTTGGTAATACCACACCCAGAGCGAGCAAACTTCCAAATGTTGCCTTGAATGCTTTTTTCATAAATGACGATCCTTATCAAATTCAACCTGTGCAATAAACTGCATTTCTTTTAGCAAACTAAAACAAATTTCACCAAGCTATCAACTAACAAACTAATTATAAAAAAGGGAGCAAATGCTCCCTCTTTTAACCACTGATGATAAAAATTTAGTTTATTTGCTCTGTATTTCTGGGCCAAGCTTCTATCATGGCTTTGACTAATGTCGCCAATGGAATAGCAAAAAACACGCCCCAAAATCCCCACCATCCTCCAAACACAAGGACAGCAATAATAATGGCAAGGGGATGCAAGTTGACTGCACCTGAAAAAAGCAGTGGAACTAAGATAGCACCATCAAGTGTTTGAATAACACCATAAGTAATTAAGAGATAGGCAAACTGATCGTTAAAACCAAATTGAAAGAAAGCAACTAAAATCACAGGAATTGTCACCAAAACCATCCCGATATAGGGGATCAAAACAGATAATCCCACTAAAACAGCAAGCAACGTTGAATATCGCAGATGAAATAAATAAAAAACGATAAACGTCGCTACGCCAACAATAATCACTTCTGCGCCTTTACCTCTAATGTAATTACCAATTTGCTTATGAACATCCTTACCAATTCTGGAGAGAAATGGTCTGTGTTTTGGTAAAAATCCCAAAAACCAATTCAAGATAAGGTGATAATCTTTTAAAAAGAAGAAAACCATTAAAGGTACTAAAACCAGATATACCACTAGGGCTATCAGGCTTGGCAAAGAAGATAAAGACATTGCAAATAAGGTTTTTCCAGACTGCTTTAATTGCACCAAAAAACTGGCAACCCCGCCATCAATAGTCTCTTTAGTGAAATATTCAGGAAATTTTTCAGGTAATAAATATAAATTATGCTGAAAGCTTGTCACCATTGAAGGAAATTCTTCGAATAAGCGTATTAATTGATCCCAAATAATTGGCCAAAAGATAAAAATGGCGCTTAAGAATAGACTTAAAAAAGCGCAATATACTAACAACACCGCCGCCAGACGTGGAATTTTTAGACCGGTGAGAAGGTTTGCAAGCCACTGCAATAAATAAGCAATAACAATACTCGCTATAACTGGAGCCAGGACATTTCCCATCCACAGTACAAGTAATAATCCTCCACCAAGCAACACAATTAATAAGATGGCTTGCGGATCTGACAAGTAACGTTGTCCCCAACCTTTCACCACTGTTAGCACATACCCTCCCGGCTACTTTTTTTGTTAGTTGAGACACCAATAAGATAAATGCCCAAGCGCTTTCACTTTTTGTAGGTTAAAATACTTGATAACATGCAAAGATTATACGCTACATATTATTGGTCGTACGAGGGGCAAAGCTGCCTTACTCGCTTCTTTGTGTGTGCGATACTAATACTCATATCGTTTTTCCACTGCTCACTTCAAGCAGCTGAGCTCCCAGATTTGGGCAACTCCGCCAGCGCTGTCTTGAGTCCTAGCCAAGAACGAGAGATTGGGCTTGGCATCATGAAAGAACTACGAGCCGCTCAAATCATCGGACATGATGTTTACGTCAATGAATATTTACAAGGTTTAGGCTATCGCCTGGTGGCAACGCAAGGACAAGCTCAATCTGCTTTTCAATTTTTCGTCGTAGAAGATCAAAGCATTAACGCATTTGCGCTGCCAGGTGGCTTTATAGGCATCAATACAGGTTTAATACTTGCCAGTGAATCAGAAAGCGAGTTGGCCGGTGTTCTTGCACACGAAATTGGCCACGTTCAGCAAAAGCACATTGCGCGCATGTATGAGCATATGGGGCGTCTGCGACTCTCTACCATTGCTGGAATGATTGCTGCGGCATTGCTTGCAACGCAGAACGCACAAGCTGCTTCTGGGGCAATGGCTGCCACAATGGCAGGCAGTCAACAGGCCATGATTGATTATACGCGTGAACATGAAAAAGAAGCGGATTATGTCGGGATCCATGCCTTAACCAAAGCTGGGTTTGATCCGATGGGGATGCCTGCTTTTTTTCACCGTATGTCGCAAGAAACCCGTTACTATGGGAATCATTTACCTGAATACTTAATGACTCACCCACTCACAGAATCAAGATTGATGGCTGCTCAATCACGAGCCAATAGCTTCCCTTACAAACAAATTCCAGACAGTTTGCAGTATCACCTTGTGCAAGCACGCGTGCTAGTAGATACCTTTTCCACGCCTCAAGAAGCCTGTGCCTATTTTGCTAAAAAACTCGAAAGGGGCAATTATCGTAGTCGACTTGGCACCATGTATGGTTACGTCCTTTCATTAAGCCAAGCAGGAAAACTTCAACAAGCTATTCCTTACTTGGATGAATTATTAAAAGTCTCTCCAAATCAACCTTTATTTCAATTAGCTTACGCCCAAGTGGAAATGGCTTCACAACAACCTGAAAAAGCTTTAGCGCGTTTAGCCAATACGCTGCAAAATCATCCCAATAATTACCCTTTAACCTTCACCTACTGTGAATGGCTAATTAAAAATGGGGAGCCTCAAAAAGCTGTCTCTATTATTAAACAACAAGTCTCAAAGAAACCAAGTCATCCCATACTTTGGAATTTACTTTCAAATGCTTACTCAAAATCTCACGTTCCAGTCCAAGCACATCTTGCTCAAGCACAATACTTAAAGCTCCAAGGCGACTTACCAGGGGCAGCTACTCAACTCAGGTTGGCTAAAAAGATCGCAACCATCACCGCTCAAGAACAGCGTCAAATCGATGCTGAGCTAAAAGACATTCAAAGCAAAATCGATAAAACTTAACATTAGTCTCTAGCTAATATCACCTCTTTTCCCAACCGTTTTATACACATTTTCTGTGGATAAGTCTGTGGGGAAAAGCGGGGAAACATCCTTGAGCCCTTTAATTTCATTATTTGATGCCCCATGCACAATTCTTGCCCACTTTATTTTTTTGAAAGTTAATCAATAGGTTCGCTAACAGAAATTTTTTTGAATTCTGATTATGTAAGGTAGTTGTCAGGTTTTCTTACATGTTGGAGTGTTAACTATTGCTTCTGAGTAAACTGTGGATAACTTTTAAGAACATCCCCCGCTCGTAAACTCGCGGCCCCCTATCAAAGGGGGCATATCAGCTGTTGCGTGCACTGAACATTATTATTAGCAAGATTCTGAGATACGGGTCATTTAACGTTAATGAATTGAGGAATTAATTTATAGATTGCGAAGCAAAAAGCCCCCTTTGATAGGGGGCCGCGAGTTTACGAGCGGGGGATG
>CAYXVT010000095.1:0-9578 GCA_964468105.1 Uncultured Candidatus Berkiella sp.
GATACCAACAACATCCTAAGCTTGTTGCTTATTATAAATGGCAAGAAATTGATCAAAATGAGCAAACCATTAAACCCATGGTATTTTGGATGAAAAAACTATGATTAAGATCGCCGGCGCTCAGTATGCAATTGAACTATTGTCAGATTGGCAGGCTTTTACTTCGAAGGTTGAAACCGTCGTATCAAAAGCAAAAGACGATGGTGCTCAATTACTATTACTTCCCGAATACTGCGGCATTGAGGTCACACCCAATCAAACCAATGGTGATTTAGCCTTATTTAAAGATATCCAACCGTGGTTGCCTCGCTATTTGGAATTTTATCAACAGTTAGCCAAACAATACCAAATGTATATTCAGCCTGGCACCATTATGGTAGAAACAGCGAATCATCAATTTAATAATCGTGCCTATTTTTTTAGTCCCAGTGGTAACTATGGTTATCAGGATAAGATGCAATTGGTTGTTTCTGAAAAATCGGAGACACTGCTTCAAGGTGGAACATCGCAAACGCTTTTTAAAACAAGTATTGGCCTGATTGGAATTGCTGTTTGTTATGATAGCGAGTTTCCAGAAATCGTACGAAATTTAGCCAATAAAGGTGCTAAATTAATTTTGGTGCCAAGTTATACCCCATCCATGCGGAGCTTTCTGCGGGTGTATCATTGCTGTCATGCGCGTGCCATTGAAAATCAATGTTATGTTTTGATGGCTAGCGCCATTCATAACGTCTATTTTGGTGGTGTAACAGAAAACTTGGTTGGGCAAGTCAATTTGTTTTCGCCAATAGATGAAGGTTTTCCTGAAAATGGCATTTTAGCGCAAGGGTTAATAAATGAATCAGCAACCATTGTGGGAAGCATATCCTACGAAAAACTTGAACATGTTCGCAAGCATGGTCAAGTTCTCAATTTTAATGATTCCCAAGCAAATCTAAAATACGCTATTACCCAAATGGAACTTTAGGGGAACTTTGGAACAAGACCCACTAATCTCATCGGTGCTTCGGTGGCGCCTTTGATGTTGAGTGGAAGCGCAATCAGATAACTCCCAGTGGGTGGCAACTTATCTGCATTCGACACATTTTCAATAATGTACTTTCCTGCTCCAAGTAAGAGTTGATGAACAGGATACCCGCTCTCTGGACGATCCGGAGAAAGAGTGTCAATACCCACGCCAACCACCTCTCTTTGAATGAGCATTTCAGCAGCATCAGCAGACAGACTCGGAAAAACGAGATTATTACGATATTTCTCCGGCGTTGACCAATATTTATCCCATCCGGTATAGATAATCGCAACACTGCCTGCGGAGATAGTTTGATATTGTTTTTCAAAGGCTTCTATATCTGTTTTGCTGACAACAGTATTTTCATGTGCGGTTGCACGGACATTAATGACAACACAAGGCACAATCAGCTGATCTAAGGGAAAATCTGCGATGCTTTTTCCAGCAGGAATGCAATGGCAGGGGGCATCCATATGGGTTCCCATTCCTGCTTCCATGATGATTTGCTGATTGCGAAAGCTAACGTCAGATGAGCCAAGTGCATAGTCTTTTAGAAGATTAAGATTGAATCCACAATTGCCATTCCAAGAGGGGATGTCAGATGATAAGCGATGTGTAAGATCAATAAAATCAAATTGCGTTTTCATTTCTTCTCAAACTGCTTCAAGGATTGCTGCCACACCCATGCCACCGGCCGTACAAATAGAAATTAAACCACGACCTCGCCCCTTTTTATGTAACATATTTGCTAACGAAGCGACGATACGCGCACCAGTTGCTGCAAAAGGATGTCCTAAAGCGACACTGCCCCCTTTGATATTCATCTTTGTTCTGTCAATTGGGCCTAGAGCCTTATCTAATTTGAGGACACGCTTACAATATTCTTCAGTTTCCCAGGCTTTTAATGTGCATAGTACTTGCCCTGTAAAAGCTTCATGAATTTCGTAAAAATCAAAATCTTGTAAGGATAAGTGATTGCGTTTTAGTAAATCACTCACTGCAATCGTTGGGGCCATCAACAGACCTTCACCATGCACAAAATCAACAGCGGCGACTTGGGCATCCACAAAACGAGCAAGAGGTGGGTGATCAAATTCTTTTGCATACGCTTCACTTGTGAGAAACACGGCTGCTGCACCATCGGTTAAGGGGCTACTGTTCCCTGCGGTCAATGTGCCTTTATCGCTTTTTTCAAAGGCTGGCTTTAGTTTAGATAATTGTTCAATAGTGGTATCTGCTCGTAAAATGCTATCGCGCTTTAGTCCCATGAATTCAAAAATAAGATCATCATAAAATCCGTCGTCGTAGGCTTTAACGCCATTTTGATGACTTTTTAGTGCAAGCTCATCTTGAGCAGCGCGTGAAATGTGCCATTCTTGAACCATTTTTTCACAATGCTGGCCCATCGAAAGATGAGTGCGTGGTTCAACGACGCCAGGTAAATCTGGTTTAAAGTCACCAATTCTCATTTTGGCAAGCGCTTTTATTTTAGCAAAAGGGTTTCTTGCGTTATGTAGCACTAATAGTTTTTGTGCTAATTTTCTTTTGGCCATCATCGGCAGATCGCTATTTGTATCAACACCAGCGCCTATGCCGCAATCAATTTGATGATTGGCAATTTTGAGTGCAATTTGCAAAGTGGTTTCAAGACTTGTTCCACAAGCTCTTTGCAATGAGTAAGCGGGAGTATGAGGATCTAGGGATGTACCAAGAATACATTCACGGCTTAAGTTCCAATTGAGCGCACTGTTCATGATGGCCCCTAAACCAACATCGCCCAACACTTGCCCCTCTAAGTGCAATTTCTTCACTAACGCTTGAAGGGCAGCAGTCATTAATTCTTGGGTTGTCAGATGTGCATAGTGGGTCATAGATTTAACAAAAGGTGTACGGACCCCACCTGCAATAAGAACTGGGCGTGTAATCATGAGCTCATCCTGTAGCAATATCGTATATATAGCAAAAATGCTAACTATATTAATGCATTAACGCAAGCCCTATAATTTCAAGTTGTCTTACCAACAATCTTTACTAAAACGAAGAATGTTTGAGGAATGAAAGAAGGTTATGGTACTGTTTAAATTGTTGGAGAAAGATTTTTAGGAGGTAATTATGGGCATATATAAAAAAATATTACTCGCTGTCGATCTACATCCCTCCTATGACGAATATACTGCTCAACGTGCGGTAGACTTTGCCAAAGAACGTGGTGCTAAATTATATATTATCCACTGTGTTGAAGGGATCCATGCCTATGGAGCTGCCCAAGGTTATCAACTTATTATGGAAGTGGAACAGCAAGTAGAACAAGAGGCCAAAAAAGCGCTTGCTGATTTATCTACGAAATGTGAGATCCCAGCTGATCAACAAATTATTGCTAACGGACCTCCACAACGAATTGTGTTGGAACAAGCCAAAGCATTGAAGGTTGATCTTATTATCGTGGGTGGACATGGTCGGCATGGCATCAGTCTGCTATTGGGTTCCACCGCAGATGGCATTATGCATCATGCTGATTGTGATGTGTTGGCTATTCGCGCCAAATAACTCTTCCCAATTTGACTTTATACTGTGTTGTCTACGCCTCTTCTCAATAGTCATGTACTCAGATGTACACTCCTATTGCTCAGAGGCTTGACGCCTTGTCTAAAGCCAAATTGGTTTGAGTTTGCTCGGGTTAGGAACTTACATTATTTCCATATGCACAGGCGCCATATGAATATCTAAGGGGTTAGGTATTTTAGGAAGCGCGATACCATGATCAAAAGCGATTGGTTGATTGTTAACTGGGAAGATATCGGTAATGTTGAGAACATCGCCTTTACCGGGTTTAAAGACTTCGCCCCAATATTTCTGACCTAATTCATAACCGCTAACACTTTTCGTTTCCACGTTCCACCAATTAGAGATAATGGTAGGGTCATAAAAAGGTTTAAAGGTTTCTGTTAAAGAAATACCTTTATCAATCAGTTTTACGAGTGAATGGCCATCATGTTCAATAATGGCTTTCTCAAGTAACATAAAGTTTTCAATTTTTTGAAATTGATTGTGTTGCGTCTTCAAATTATTCACTAAGTCTGATTGATATTTCTTAATTTCAGTATCTAATGAAGTAGTATGATTGTTATGATAACTATCGTCTAAATCCTTTAACTCCAACACTTCCATATGCTTTTTAACTGTTCCCATTTTTTCTGCAATGAGGTTTTCTATAACTGAAAAATCCATATGACTAATTTTGGTTAAAGATTTATAAACAGTATCAAAGCCAAGAACCTCTAATTTTTCTATATTGTAAAAGCTTTTTAGATGTGAACGAATATCATCTAAAGTGGGTGTGCCATAATAGGCAAAATTGAAGGTAAAGCCATGATCAATTTTGGCAAAATTATAATGATCACCTTTGTCAATTAAACCTACATTACCACCATGCGCATCAGAATCACTTATAAAATTGATTGCCCATATCGCATCCATAAAACCTGTCACAGGCTTACCATTTGCACTAAACGGGAAACTTTCACCATAAGGTTTCCAATTCTGATAGTCAAACGTTAACGTTTGCTTAAAGTTGAAGTCTGATAATGTACTAAAGTTGTTTAACAATTTAGAACCAAGTAAAAAATTACCATGAAGATTATCAATGACAATTTCTGTTTGTGGCGCATTTTCACCCAGGAAAAGTTGATATAGACCACCAGCGACATATTCTTTGACCACAGCATCGGGAACATCGTAGTGACCTTCTTTTAATAACCACTTTTCGTGTTTAGTATCATAATAAAAACCACCAACGGTAATTCCATCATTTTTGGCTTTGAATAAACTAAAGTCGGAATATTTTAATATATCTTTATGCTTTTCAAGATAATGGTTAACGATAGTTTTAACACTTTGTTCATTATTTAATGTACAAGCCAGCTTTAAAGGCGTCTGACCTGAATTATCTTGTATAAGCGGATTAACGCCATAGGAAAGTAATTTTTTAATAGAAAAATCGTCATTTATCGCTGCTGCCAGATGTAATATATTACCACCGGCTTTATTTTTAGCGTTGACATCAATAAAACTTGCTTTAGTAAAAAACTTATTAACAAGAAGAGTATTGACTGCTTGCAAGTAGGGGGAATTCAGTTTTTCAAAAGGAATGCTGGCGCCTTGTTCTTTTAGATATGTACCGACTTCCAATTTGTTATTTTCAAAGGCCAAAGAGATAGCATTATGACCATCTGGCGTTTTAGTGTGAATATTAACGCCATAGATGATTAAGGTTTGAATGATTGTTTTATCAACTCCTTTTTCAATAAGGGCATGTAAAAAGGGTTTGCCATCAGCATATTTGGCATTAGGGTTTGCCCCTTTAAAAAGATACTCTTTGAGGTTAAACGTAAAAAACCAATCTAAAGGAGCATTTTTAAGAGCAAGCAATTTCTGCGTAACATCTTGATGAAAGTGGTTTAACATGTTTTTTCTTAGGGCAAGGTACAAAATGGCATGGTACTTAACAAACAGGAAGTTGTAAAGCTAAGTAATGTAATTTACACTGATTAAACCAGTCATAATATCTTTTAGTGCAAAGCTAACAAAGTCAATCAACTAAATTTTCTTGTTTATTTTACAAGTTCTCACTACAGTTAAGTGAATACATTTTTTTATACCACTTATGAATGGAGACTTTTATATGTATGAATTTATCATTTCCACGCAAGATCAAGTCAGTGGTTATAAAATTTCCAAAACCCATGGCTTGGTGTATGGCAATATAGTGAGAAGTACCAATATTGTCAGAAACATTTTTGGCGGTATTAGAACTATCTTTGGTGGAGAAATACCTGAATTTACTAAAGTGGTGCAAGACGCTCGTGAGCATGCTATTACGAGATTAATTGAACATGCTAAATTGTTAGGTGCTAATGGCGTTGTGGGTGTTAGATTAACCTCGGCTGAAGTAATGCAATCATGCTCTGAAATCGTTGCCTATGGTACGGCTGTTAGTATGGAACAGGAATGAAAGGCTACAATTGTATTCTTGAGAATTCTGTATCCAAGTCAAAGGATTTTTTCGTAAAATCCATTTTATCTAATAAAGGAACAGGAAAAGTTAAGTATTTATCACTTTGACATTTGGTGGAGCAGCCTTTCTCAGAAATAGTGTATTCACCATGTTCTGCATGAATGGAAATAACCGGGGAACTAAAGGAATCTTGTACAACAGCAGAAGATGATTTATTCGTTGACATGCTGCTATAGTAACCTCGAAATCCAGTAACCGTTATATTTGAAAAATCTTTAGCTCTCATTGCAAGATAAAATTGACCAATATAAGACTGTGCTTGGACTTTAGCTAAGATTTCTTTTTTGCTCATTGACTCATCAATTTTTGCATAAGCGCTATTACAGGTATGAAATACAAAATGGATAGGTTTTGATTTCAATAAAGATAAATTATAGGTCTCAAAAATGTCAGTTATATTCCGGGCAAAGTCGTTAGCTGAGATCTGACTTTCAGGATCTAAAATGCCAATCCCAGTAGGTGTTCCATGTCCTACAATATGAAAAGTAGGTTGATATTGCCTTTCATTGGCAATATAGCGAGCGCATTTTCCCAGAGAGAAGATTGACAGTTCATTTGAAAAAGAGGGAATTTTTTCAATATAAAATGGAATGAGGGGGTGCGGGTATACTTTTTTATCCCCATTTTTAAGCATATTGATGGTATTTGCACTAAAGTTAACCAGTTGATCTGAATCAAAATCTAATATAGGTTTTTTACTATCAACAGTTAAAAGACTGGGCACTTGAGGAAGAAGCACAAATTCGCTAAATCTGGTTTTGGTGATGCCTCTATTGAGATCAAAATAATGGGCCACAGTTTTACCAGAAGAACGGTATTCTTCAGCCTGAAATTGCTTTAGGTCAATTGTGTCTTGATCAAGCACGGGCAATTCTTCTCTCAAATAACTTAATGAATTATACCTAAATAAAATAGTCAAGTCGATGTTACTGGACTATCAAAACAAACCAAATATACCTAAGTAAGTGTAGTTTCACGTATTTTTTTAATTAAACTTTCTTAAGCTTTCTCATATCTTAGATCTGTTTTTAGTGCTGATAACAAAGTAACAGGGAAAGTTGCCCATGTTAGATCTGAAGGTAACGTGACAACATCCTTCCTATTTATTCTTTCAATGGAATGTAAGGCTCTCATTGCATCAACACTCAATTTACTTTTATCCTGATTAATCGTGTCAGTGACTCGTAGCCCTGATCCGTTTGTCATGGATTGATAATATCCGCGATAGCCGATTACTTTAATATTTTCATATCCAAGCTTAATCATCTCTTGATAAAAACGTCCAATCGCTGAATTTTTAGCAATTTTTTGTTTTATGGTATCAGCAGTCTCAGTATGCTTAGTTTCTACATAGGCAGAGTTGCAGGTATGAAAATTGAAAATCAATTGTTGGCCCAATTTAGCCTTTTCCATTAAGGTGTCTTTCACGCCATTTATGGAAAGCAAAGTGTCAAATTGATTAGCTAAATCCTCAGGGCTAACACGCTTTTCATGCGTCAAAGGCCCAAGAAGATCAGGAGTACCATGACCAGCAAAATGAAATTCAAAAGGAAATTGAGTTTCATTTTCAATATTTTTCTTATAAAAATCTAAAGTGTGATCGCTATGGATCTCTCTCGTTAAAGGGTCATCACTTTGGGTTAAAGGTCCCCTTAAAAAAATGAGGTTAGGGCAGCTCCCTTTTTGTTGATAAACATATTTTAAGGTCGTATTCCCATGCTCTAATAAATCAAGAAACTCTTGATCAATATCTCTTTCAGGATGGTAATTATCATCTGAACCTGGGTGTCGTCTAGGAAGATCAGGCACTCCTATAGTAACAACAAATTTACTTAATCGACTCGATGATGCTTTTTTATTAACTGAAGATAACTCAGAAAATAATTTCAGATTTTTAGCTTCTTTAGTAGACTTTAATTTTTTCTGAGGGTTTGAGAAAGTTAAAGGTTGTTGAGGTGATTCGTCAACCTGTTCGATAGATGGGGTTAAAATCTGATCGCTTGAAGAGCGTAAAAAATTTGAAAGTTTATTTTCCTTTTCCTTTTCAGAAGCCACTTCAATCAGCTTAGGTAATGTTTGACGGATGAAATTATTAGTAGCCCTGTCATTCAAGAGCTTAAATATGCCACGTTTTCTAAATAGAATCTGAGCACCGATGTTTGCTTCGACGGCGCTATGATTTGGTAAAAGATTACTAACATGCTCAACAATTGTTTCGTGTGAAGCGCTATTCATTTCTATTAGTGCTGTTATTGAAGTATCAAGCATAATATTGTCACTCACTGTTACCAAAATTTTGGTCAAAAACCACAGCCTCTAGTGTAACTTATATATTTAGTTGACGTAATTACCATGGTCTGGAAACGTTAACCTTTTATCTGAATACTATTGAATTGGCAAGGATTGAGCTGAAATGGTTTGCTTTAAAAAAAGTGTATATACTCACTAAATTGGCTAAGACTTTGTATGTGAAAAGATGATGGGAAAGTTAAAGAATGAAAAAATGGAAGGCGCAATCGAGAGCTCTCCTTTTTGGTTAAAATCAGTTTATGTCTCTTTAATGCAGATATTCAAAGGGCTGTTGAAGTCAATCGGGCTATTAAAAAAATTAGATACTTCAGCCAAGAAATCTCAAAAACTCCATTATTTTCGTTCACTGCTCGCCATTCACCAACTTGACGATATGATTGCGCTTGATGTGCCATGGTGGACTTATTCTGCAATTGAGGCAATAGAACAACATATCCAATCATTAGGCTATAAACCGGCTGTGTTTGAATATGGTAGTGGCGCCAGTACCATTTGGTTAGCAAAGCGTTCTGATAAGGTGATATCCATTGAGCACGATAAAATATGGTATCAACAACTCAAAGAAAAGTTACAGCAATTTCCCAATGTCACTTTAGTTTTACAACCACCAGTTCAAGGTTTGGTTGAGAAAAAATACCAATCACAAAAAATGGAGAATATGAATTTTCAAAATTATGTTAAGTCTATTAAAGCAACTAATCAAACCTTTGATTTAATTATTGTCGATGGTCGTTGCCGAGAAGCTTGCTTAGAGGAATGTTTAGCACATCTTAAGCCAAACGGCATGATAATTTTTGATAACTCAAATCGAAAGCGCTATCAAAACGCGATGGTTTCGAGTCAATTGAACATTCAAAGATATTATGGTCGCGTTCCGGGTTCGCCCTTTAAAAGCGAAACAGCTATATTAAAACTAAAATAGTCTTTCGTTGACGATATTTAACAGCTTCATCAAGTGGTGTGAAACCGCGACTATCAATAATCTTTTTATTTGCGCCATTTTGCATTAATTCAGTCACGATATGAGCATGACCAAATCTTGCGGCAGCATGTAATGGCGTATGGCCCCAGCAATCATGAGCGATGATATTCGCGCCAGCTTTAATTAATGCTTTCACAGTGTTCTGACATCCAGAATAGGCTGCACGATGTAAAGGTGATATGCCGCCACAGGCTTTAGCATTG
>CAYXVT010000095.1:9591-13228 GCA_964468105.1 Uncultured Candidatus Berkiella sp.
CCCATTAATGGCAGCATGATGTAATAAAGAATAACCTTGTCGGCAAACGGCATCTTTATCTGCACCATTTTGAACCATTTTTTGTAACATCGCTGTGTTGCCAAGTTTTGCAGCATCATGCAGAACCCGCGGATCACTTTTCTCATGACCAGGGCGTTGTGGTTTTGGTTGTTGTTTTGGTTTTTTACCCGCAAGAAGAGGCCAATTCATCCAATAATGAATCAATGACAGAGAATTAAGCATGGAGTACCTCTTTGGGGAACAGCTTTTAAGGAGGCATAATTATATCGGATTACTTTGGATAGAACACGCTTTAGGGTATAGATGGTAGAGATGAGAGGATAAAGCGATTATAACCCCCTCCCAATCTGAGAAGGGGGCGAAAGTGCGTTTAGTCTTAGGGAGCACAAGGTCCAGGAAAAGGAGGAGGACATACTGGGGGTGGCATCATGGGTTGTGGCATGGGTGTAATAACCATGTATTGTACAAGATTGCCACCAGCTTCATTGAGTGCTTGTGAAAAGGTTACTGGGTCAATATGGCCCATCATTAAACTGCTTACCAAGTTAGAAATTGCTGCAGACATGCCAGGAAAAGGAACATTTACTGAAACAAAGGTTAAATTGATTCCCTCACCACCAGATACGGCTTCAATTTCAGCTTGATTCAAAATTTCCATATAACCTCCATTGTTAATTTAAACGCGTGTGAATGAAATTATCTAACTCATCAAAAACATCTGTTTTTAAATATTCTCGCCAGAATGACACATTAAACGGACCATCTTGTTTAATTTTTGAATTACGCGCGATGATGGCTTCTTGATCAATAGCTTGAACTGAACGTTGAAGAATGAAATTAGAAAGCGTTTGTACTTCTTGAATGGTTTTAAATCTAAAGGTGTCATAGAATTTTATAATTTGCTCTGTGGGGAGTGCATCAAAAGCACTAAATAATTTAGCCACAATAACAGCATCCTCTATGCTCATCGCTCCACCTTGTTGGAAAGTCGGAGCACAGGCATGAGCAGCATCACCTATAAACAAAATATGTTTCATTTGCTGAGAGTGTGTTTTCACTTCTCTGACCGTTTCGAGTTGATCGGGGATCAATTGATGTGGATCAATGATTTGCTCTAACGCAAGTTTCACCTCATTCCCGATATGCTCAAAATGAGATTTCATAAACTGAATAGACTTTCGTTCTTCTTCAGATATGCCATTGGGTGGTGTAAGAACGGCAGCATAACAATACATTTCAGTTTCACTAATCGGGAACAATAAAAAGAGCGTGCCTGCCCCCAGAACATAAGTCGGATGAACGACGGTTTTTGGTTTTTTAAGCAGTAAACGCCAATTGGTTATTCCTAAAGAAAGTGGAAGTTCATCCTCATCTGAATGAGACAATTTCCTAACACTTGAGCGGATCCCATCAGCTCCAACGACTAAATCAAAGGATTCTTCCGAGCCGTCACTTAATTTAGCTATAACTTTACCTTTACTGTCGTTGAGTTCAACAATTGAAGTACCCATTTGAATTTTATTTTCAATGGCTTTACTTAAAAGTAATTCATGAAGTTTTGCTCGGGATATCCCAATAAAGGGAAACTTTTTAGGGTGAAGCTCATCAGTAGGACGTGCGCTTAAGGTTTGATAAAAATCATCCGTAAATACAATTTGTCTGACGTGATAACCATTTTTTATCACTTGTTGATCTAAGTTCAGATGATGCAATGCTGCTAGGGCATTGGCAGGTAAAGCAATTCCTGCGCCAATTGGTGTAAATTGGCGTTGTCTTTCTATCACTTTATAGTCAACACTGCTTTTGCAATATTGTTCGAAGGCATTGGCTAAACTTAAACCGGCAATGCCGCCCCCGACGATAAGAACCTTACGTTTACCCATCTTAATCTCCTTAGCTTCCAACACTATAGCGAGTTTTAGATGAGCCTGAAAGGGCCATGAGTAGTTTGATATGTAAGAAAGCAAACTATTGCCAGGTGAAGAAAAATAAAGGAATGATATACTGGCTTGAACACAAAACGTTTCGATGGATAGGCATAATGAAATTTGCAATTATTGGCGCTGGCGTGATTGGTATAAGCACGGCTTATTTTTTGAAAGAAGCAGGGCATGAAGTTACTATCATCGAAAGACATTCGCAGTCAGGTCTTGAAACGAGTTTCGCTAATGCAGGATTACTGACACCGAGCTTGTCCGATCCTTGGAACTCACCGGGTATTATTTGGAAGCTATTATCTCATATTGGCAAAAGTGATACTCCCATACTCATTAGGCTAAATGCTTTAGCTTCATTAGGGGGATGGGGTCTACAATTTTTAAAATATGCCAAAGAAGAACATTACCATCAAAATATAAAGCGTAATGCAGCATTGGGGAATTTAACCAATGAGTTGATCACTCAAGTCATTGAAAAATGTGCTATTCAATGTGATTACAAGTCCACTGGCACTTTAATGATTTTTCGCAATCAAAATTCAATGAATAACGCTAAACGATTGGCAGATTTTATGTCTGGACTCTCAATACCTTATGAGGCGCTCTCACAACAGGCTACCCTTGAAAAGGAAACTGCACTGACTGCGATTAAAAAAGATATCGTTGGTGGTTTTTTCTGCCCAGCAGATGCGATGGGAGATGCTCATCAATTTACGAAGCAATTAGCAAATTATCTTGAAGGTCAGGGTGTGAAATTTCGTTATGATACTAAAGCTTTATTGGTTAAAAATAATAAAAAAGTAGATTTGGTTTTTAATGGAGCTAAATGCGACGTTGATGGTATTGTGCTAGCAGGGGGAGTATATAGTCTTGATGTGGCAAAGAGCATTGGTATCAAGTTACCATTGCGTCCATGTAAAGGCTATTCAATCACATTTTCTGGAGAGAATTGGAGTGCTGCTCCTAAAATTCCCGTCATTGATCATGCGTTACATGCAGTTGTTACACCATTTAATAAACGTATTCGAGTTGCAGGTACTGCAGAGTTTGCGGGTTTTAGTAAAAAAATCACAGAAGAAAGAATTCAGAATTTATTTCATGTTCTCCAAAAAATGTATCCTAATGGTTTTGAGCAAACAATACCATCTGAAGTTTCGCGTTGGGCTGG
The DNA here is from genome assembly GCA_964468105.1 of Uncultured Candidatus Berkiella sp. Classification (GTDB taxonomy): domain Bacteria; phylum Pseudomonadota; class Gammaproteobacteria; order Berkiellales; family Berkiellaceae; genus Berkiella. Next base: position 12,718 of record CAYXVT010000095.1, read on the forward strand.
TTTACGTCCCACGTGTGTAGATGGTGCGCCTATATTGGGTCCAACGAAATATGAAAATTTATTCCTTAATACGGGGCATGGTCATTTAGGATGGACCATGGGGTTAGGTTCTGCAAAACTGTTGAGTGATTATTTAAGCGGAACAAGTGCTAATTTTTCTATCGATGAATATTTGTTATCTCGTTTTAATAAATGAGTTAAAATAAACAGTTTTATTGACCTATTATGAATCACTTTTTAGTCTATAGTTAGTACTTCCTTCACTTGAGGAGTACATATTATATGATAGGGTTGAACTTACGAGAGTTAATTAAAGCCGCTTCAGCTGGGCATGCATCCAACCTTGAAATATTACAAGCCGTCAAATCTAGAATTAAGTCTCACCCATATGAAGTCAACGAAAAAGGCTTGTTAGATCTTACTCCATGTCATTTGGCGGTTTTGGAAAATCAACCGAAAATTCTTGAACTCCTTGTACTTGATGGCTGCGGCGATCTTAATTTGAGAGATA
>CAYXVT010000096.1:0-10909 GCA_964468105.1 Uncultured Candidatus Berkiella sp.
CACTAACCCAGCATTATCGGATGAGAGTGCAGAAATTCAAACACTCCCTAGGCCAATCGTTGAAAATTCCAACGAAATCAAAAAAGCTATCAAAGCAGCAAAAAAAGCTGGTAAAAGTGCTGCATCCCATAAAGAAGCAAAACCCTCTTTTGATGAGTTAAAAATGAGAGATTTTTCTGATACACAAGCCAGAGTTTATTTACAAGCGTATGATCATAAAGCTGAAAAAATGTTGAATAGGATAAGATTAGCTGGTGAGAAAGCTAAAAAAACAGGAAAATCTAAACCATCAATCAAAAAGTTAAAAACTCGAAATTACACAGACGAGCAAGTCAAGGCATATTTAGCAGCATATGATGCAGCATCTATAGATGAACTAACTCAAGCAAAAAAAGAAGACGCTTTAGCAGCCACTAAAGCAAAAAAAGAAGGCGCTTTAGCAGCCACGAAAGCTAAACAAGCAGCGTATAAAGCGGCAACCAACGGGAGAGCTAAACTCAGTCCTGATGAGCTAAAACTACAAAAAGGATATACCGATGATCAGATCAAGGCGTATATAGAAGCATATGACGCTGCAACAATTGATAATGGTATTATTAAACTCAATTTATCCAAAAAAGCCGGTATAAAAGCGGCAACCAGTGGATTACTAAAACCGACTTTAGAGGAACTAAAGCAACAAGAATATACAACTGATGAAGCCAAGGCTTATTTAGATGCTTATGATGTTGCAAATACGCAAAGCAATAAACTTAAGCAAGCAAAGAAAGCGGGCCATATATCAGCAGTCAATGGCGCACGAAGACCTACAATCGAAGAATTAAAACAAAAGGATTATTCTGAAGAAGCAGCAAAAGTCTATATCGAAGCATTTGATTTGAGTATAGTCCAAGCGGCTCGCACTAAAGCAAAAAATGCTGGGTATAACTCAGCCCGTCGGGGTTTAAAACGTACTCCTGATGAGTTGAAACAACAAAAAGGATACACCGATGATCAGATCAAGGCGTATTTAGAAGCATATGATTCAGTGAAACTGGATCCTGAAGTTATAGTGAAAAAGGAATCAAAGAAGCCAACAAATCAAAAATTGGACATTTCCAGACTTGAACTGAATAAAGCAAAAGATGCAGGTAGACATGCTGCTCAACATGGACATCCAAAGCCTACTCTTGAACAGTTGAAACTGCAAAAAGCTTATACCGATGAAGAAGCCAAAACTTTTTTAGATGCCTTTAATAGCACAACGCCGGCATCTGAAGTTACTATTTTAAAAAATAAAGCGAGAAAATCTGGTCAGGATGCAGCAAATCTAGGTCATTCAAAACCAACTGCTGATGAACTTAAACAGCAAAAAAAATATAGCGATGAACAAGTTCAAGCATACTTTGAGGGTTTTGATGGTGTTAAACTTGATGAGCTTACGGCTAAACTAAAGAAAGCAAAAAGATCAGGCCAAGATTGCGCGCGAAGGAGTAATCATATAAAACCTTCTTTAGAAGCATTAAAGTTAAGAGGATATTCTGATCCTGAAATAGCGGCATATAATGAAGGATTTGATGGCACAATGAAAACGATTGAAAGATACTTAGAACCAACAAAACTTGCAAAAGATGATTCAGTTGCATCAACTTTAGCTGAGCTAGGTTCAGATACATCTTCTCAACAAGCAACTTCGGTAGTGCCCGACAAACAACCTAAGGCTTGGCTACCTACTTTTGCTTTAAAGAGAAAAGATGCCAATACTGAAAAGAGCGAACCCCAGACAGAGGCGACTCTTAGTAGAAGTCCTTCGATCTAGGTTATTTCAAAGTTCATTGGACATCCATCGTTACTGTAGTATCTCATAGTCGATGGATGTCCTATTCTCCCCTGTTACCCGGCTTGTAAATTCCAGGCTTATCAATAGTTGGTATTTTATTTTTCATATTGGCTCAATATGCCTTCAATAATTATTTCCAATGTTTCTTTAGCACAGCGGTAGCTGTGCTAGAAAGTAGCCCCGCGTGTAGGAGCTCTTAGCGACGGAATGTGGGGATAAAATGTCTCCCCTCTCCCCCCACTCTCTCGCTGAGGGCCTGTAGACCGAAGCTTCTTAGCGTAGGTGGATGCAGCGAAACAGTATCATGGTTTATTTGTTTTCATTATTTAAAAACCCTTCCCCATCTTCATTAACATAAACTTTTAATATATCTCTTTTTGAATATTCTTGTTTGTCTGCAAATCTTCCTAGACTTTCAATTTCAACTTCGCTCATAGACCAAGCGAAATCATCTTTTATCGCGACAGTATATGTCCATTCTCCCTTATCGTTTTGCCCTTTTGCTCGAACAATTCCTTCTTTACCAAATATTTCATTTTTAGCAGCATCCTTTGAACAAACACGTACAATTTCATAGAAGTCAAATTTTGAAGTATTTATTTCTTTACCCATGAGTTATTTTTCCTTTCAATGAAACATTAATATGATCTTTCTCTTTAGCGATCCATCCTAATTGCTTTTTACCAAGCGGTGATAACTGCACATCCCATTCAAAAGCTTCACCTGGGGTTCTAGAGGGTCCTTTAGTCCATTCATTGTCGAATTTATCATAGTAACCATGATTTGGGCCTTTATCTAGTGGATTTGAAGGATGATAGCCTTTAGGGGGCACAAATCTAATCCTCCCGGTTGTTGGCAATTGTGCAGCTTTAATCCTTCCCTTTGTCGTCAAATCTCCATCACTCTTTCTAAAGTATGCCCCTGTAAAAAGTAATGGGTTTGAAATTGGAAAAAGGGTTGAAGCAATTTTTTGACCCGGTTGGTCAACTAAAGTTTCAGTTATAGCCGAAGTTGGATTAAATTTCGGGAAACGATAGCCATCATCATTTAATTCCTCGGCCTCAGGATCTCTTCCTAATAATCGGGATAATGCCTCAACATGTATTGGAAACGGCGTCGTCTGAGTCGCCTCATCCTGAAACCAAGTATCTGTCCCATTCGCACCTTGTATCCCGACTCCTGCCAGAGTAGTTGGATGTACCATAGCCATTTCAGCCATTAAAGGATTCGCCCCCGCATCCTTAATAAAAAATCCTAACACCTTTTCACCAAGTGATTTTTCAGGCACAGCCTGAGTCACATTTGCGGGAAGCGCCCCTATCGCAGGGATATTCTTATTCGAACTTCCGGTCGTTGGCTGAACGACAGGCGCAACAACCTGTGGGCTTGGAGCAAACGGCACCTGAGTTGCAGGAAGCTTGGGAACTTGGGTCAAGTTCTGCCCCCCCAACGACGGCAAATAAGTACTCATTGGCAACACAGCAGGTCCCGCACTGGGTTTAGGCTGAGCCGGCACCACTCTAAATTGATCTGGGTTAACCAGACCTGGGGTTGGAGCGGTTGGAATCCATGTCGGTGTTGGCAACACCGAAGGTAATGGCTTGGACGATAATGCTGTGCCAACAGGTTTTGGATTATAAACCGGATCATTCGTTAAAGGCTGTTTAACTATTTCAAATAGATTTACTGGTTTTGGCTTAGCAAAGCTAGCGACATCTATGGGTTGACCGCCAAAGTTAACTTGAACCTTTCCATTTGAATTGACGCCTATACCAGCGCTCGTCACATGTAATTTCTGCATAACGGGATTAATAATATCATTCGCTGTATTAATGGGATGACGAGCAAAATCTTTAAGCGTACGTCCAGGATTGTGCCACAATCTGGATGGACCATGCCTTTCCTTCTTCTTTTGCGTGTCACCAATCGGTTCCTCTACTGGTGTGGGTGACCAATCTCCAAATTCTTCTTTCGCTATAACATCGCCCTTCTGTTGTAGAACAGTGACTAGGGTGCTAGTAGCCGCGGCTTGATCACTAGCTTGTAAAGCCTGCGTCAATTGAACATCACTCATCAGTGATTTCATCATGTCCGATGTTTCAACTGCGCCCAGATTTACCTTATCCAACGACGAACTTACGATTAAAGTTGCAATGTCAGCATCGATATTCGCTTTTGCTAGCGTTAATTTTTCAACTGAAAGCTGATCACCACCTAATTTCACTGCTAAGGCTTCGATTTCTGCAGCGACTAAGTCTAACGATGGTTCTTTCAAGAAGGTATACTTATAGTTTACTAACCATTTGGCCAACGTCTGATTAGCAAAAGTGTTTTTCAGAAGGGGGCTATATTGCTTATTGAGGTCAAGAGCTATCTCCAAAGCTAATTTGGGTTGGCCGACAAGTCCAATCGTAGACTTAACCCCTTCATTTGAATGACTGGCTTCCCAAATGTTGTTATCTAATGCTTGTTGATTCGCAGAAATATTTGCTTCCAATGCCGTTTGACTTTCAATTGCTAGCATTGGTTTTAACTCATTTTTCGCTACATTCAACTGTTCCTTGGCTTGCACTTGGGTTTGCTGAACTGTCTGATAGTTTTTGTTAGCCTCATCTAATTTCGCTTTTAAGGTATTGGCCTGTAAAAGAACATTACCTTTGTAATCAACAAAAACCTGATCCCAATGATGCCTCACTTTTTCCAACAATGAATCAGAACGAGCCCCATCAAAAGTATTAGCCATTCTTCTTTCAGCTTCGCCAAGTGTTATAACGCCAGTTTTCACCATTTCTGAGAGAATATAAATTCTGATACTCACTTTATCGTCAGGCGCATGTATCGCTAGAGCAGTTGCAACAACACTATCAACATCAAAAGCGCCAGGCTTTTCAATAGACAAAACAAGCTTTTGAATTTCATTATATTGGTATTTAGCGGCTTTAAGTTCCTGTGCAGCATTAAATAACGCTACAGTAGTTGTTGTCACATTTTGTTCAAGTTTTTCAAAATCAGAAATTTTATCAAGCAAATGAAGTTTAGTATCCTTGAATTGTTCAAGTCTCTTTTCATTAAAGGCTTTTTGCTCACTTTGCCCTTTTGCAAATCGTTCCTTCTCCACAGGAAACAAATCCTTCACTAAGACTTCCTCAGACTGAGCCAAAATTGAAGCTGCTGCTTTATGTTCCTCAGTTCTTTGAGCCAATTTTTCATTTAAAGCGGCAGCCTTATCGCTGCCAGGCTCATTTTTATTAAGATGGTCGACTTCAAGTTGAGCCTCATCCCGTGCCCATCTGGCGTCAGCTTCATTTTGCTGTGCGCTTTTAAAAGCCGCTTCATTCATCCCTCTAGGCGTTTGAGCCCAAACTTCTTGCAGCCTTTGTGAACAATCCTTAACTTTGGTATTGCATTCATCAGCGAATGCTTTAGAAGCCTCAAAGGTCACTTTGGCCCTATCATATTGTTGCTGCAACTCTGTGACTTTCTCGGCGCCTACGTTTGCAGCAATAGCTTCGTTTAATAATTTCTCCGCCTCATTAAGCAACGATTCAGCTTTTAATTGTTTTTGATAGGCTTCTTGCGATTTATTAAATTCTAATGAGAGCTGGACTTTAAGCAAGGGTGCTTTTGCATATCTTCCATAGTCAGTGTCTGCAAAAAACTTATCGTATACCAAAATTTCTAAATCTTGCGCAAGCTTTTCTCTATGGGAGGCAAGTTCATTTTGTATATATTTAAACATGGCAACCACCTCTTGCGCTGGAGTCATATAACTCTGTGCAGAGAGTAGTTCGACAGCGGAATCTAAACGAGCCGACAATGCTTTGTAAGAATCAAAGGCCGTTAACTTATCTTTTAAATAACTTAAACCCTGTCCTGTCACGCCACCGAGTTGATGCTCAAATTCACCAACAACCTCATATAAGCTATCTCGTAGCTCGGTAATTCTATGCATCCCATAGACAAAGGCTTCTGCTTTTTCCTTGCCAACTAAACTCTCCCAAATTTGCAATCCCTGAATAAGGCCGTCTTCTGAACGTAGTTGAAAACCCTCCGCGTCAGCTGCCTTGGCAGCATGTTCTTTATAAGCATCAACGGCCAGATTTCCCAACTGCCGCCCTAAAACATATAAGGCACCTTGAAGATCTTTATTTTGAGAAATATAAGCCCCAGAGTTCGCGAGCAATAACCCCGCCCCAAAACCTACAGTTCGGCGTCCTAGATTTTGAGCTAGATCGTATTTGCTATATGCCCTTAAACTCCACGATGGTCCATAAGATAAATAATGTGCGGTACCCTCTACCAACCAATGGGTATGGTTATGCAAAATGGGTTTTGTCCAATAGTAGACATGACTACCCGCACTTAAAAGATAAGGCGTTCCCAATAGCATGGCTTGCCCACCTAGCGCAAACGCAGCTCCTACAGGACCAACAACGGGTAATGCCATGATCGCCGGGGCCATAATAGCTGCTGCATTAGCAAGCTTATAGCCAAAAGTTTTTTCTAATTCAATTGAATACTGATGCTGGCTCTGAGCAAATTCATAGGTTCTTGTCACAATTCCTTTCGGTGGCACTATAGGCGCGGCCATTTGCGTTGCACCTTTTGACACTAAAAAGGTCATCACCTCTTGATGATCATTCTCTTTAGCTAAAAACCATGCTGTTTTTCCATCGGTAGTTTTTGCTTCCATGTTAAAGGTATGTTCAATCGTTCTATGCAGGAATCGAGGATGAAGAAAGGCATTATCCACAATATAGCGCACAATAGTTGTGTGACCTTTAGCACTTGCCACATGCAGCGGTGTTAAGCCTGCCGCATTTGGTTTATAAGGATTACAACCCTTTTCTACACATTTTCTAAAATAGACTAGTGAATTTACTGAAGCAAAAAAGTGAAGCAAAGTATTGCCGTCCCCCGTTTTAACGCTACTTAATTCGCTGGTATTATTCCTGGCAATTTTTATATCGATGATGGTTTCAATCATGACTTGGTTACTTGAATGTAAAGCAATCCACAGTGATGTAATCGCTTGGTCACTTGGTTTAGCAATCTTTGGCATCATCTCCAATGAACTTGGATAAGCGTCGGAATTAAGAAGTGCACCATGATGAATCAATCGTTTGAAGGCTTCTAAGCCATTATACAATGCTGCAATATGTAATGGCGTCAATCCATTTTTTGAAGCACGATCAACGTAACACCCCATTTGTACTAACTTATCAATTGCCCATATTTTATTGTGCATAGCTGCATGGTGCAAAGGAGTTAAATTGTTATTGTCAACCAATTTAACATTCGCCCCCAGGCCGACAACAAAATCTAGCAAGCTGGAGGGATTTGATTGAGTGATATCTTCCAGTAGTCCTGTGGCTGCTATTAAATGAGCTGGAGTCCTTCCATTATTATCTTGGGCATTGATAGCGGCTCCTTTCGCAACGAGCCTTGTAATAATATTCTGAGTATTTTTGCTATAATTCAGAATGGCATGATGAATAAGGGTGCGCCCCTCTTCATCCAGATCTCGTACAATATAAGGGTATTCATCAATTAACTTGACTAATTTTTCAACATTATCTTCTTCAATCGCTTTTTTGCCAAGCTCATAATTATCTTCACCACCTAGGCTTGCCAATTTCTGCATAATAGGTGGATGATTGCCTATTCTCGCTATACGATACGCTGATTGGTTTGCTTTATTTTTCACTCTTACATCGAATTTTGATTCCAGTAAAAAAGCTGGCAAATACGATTGATCATACTGTGCGTTACGTTTTTTTCCTTCATCGCAAAGTCTATCAACAACACTTGCAAGTCCGGCTTGCGCTGCGAGATGTAAAGGTAAGTTTCCTTCATTATCTGCGAGTGCAATGAAAGAATTGTATTTTAAAATACAATTTACCATGCCTAGATCTTTGATCCCGCAATGTAAAGGCGCTTGCCCTTTTGAATTTTTTCTATTTACGTCAATCTGAGCTTTTGTATTGTTCGCCATCAATTCTTCAAATTGAGTGGGTGTTCCTTTTTTAGCAACAATATGGAATGCCGTATTCCATTCGTTATCAGTATGTTCATAAATTGAATTTTTGAAGTGTTTATTAAATAAACTAATAATAGCGGGAATATTTTCTTCTTGTAAGGCTTTTTTATACTCATTCATTGCTAAAGTCATTGTACTACTCCTTAATGACTTGATTAAAATCAAACTGATTCAAGTTTATATTTCAAATATGAAAGCTGATTTTCAAATGAGTAGAAAATGCAATAATGATTGGCGCGCACAGATGAACTGGGCTTTATGATAGATTCCCTGACACAGCATCGACTACTCCATAATTTCCCTGATGCAAGTGTGAGGGATTATAAGGCGAATTTATTTAAATGCAACAAAAACCATTGCCTTGATGAAAAAATCTTTAGTGTAAATCCACTAAAAGTCAGAATATTTGATGTTTTGCACTATGTTTTCTGGTTTAGGCAGGGTGAGACTATGCTAGTTAAATTATAGAAGATAGGTTTTTTCTGTCATCCTCAGTTAAGCGATCGCTGAACTGAGGGCTAACGCATATCATTAAAATGTACCCTTCAGAAGATGACAAGCAAAAATATGTTCGCCTTCTGCGCAAAGCAGTTATGCGGATGTGTTATTGTCCTTAAACTTTCATAGATGCTATATCTGCTATAAATCATTTGTATACTACCTAGGATGTCATATTTTAAATATCATCTTAATAAGATAGACAGGGAATACAATAATAAATAGTGATGAACGTAATAAATTCCAGATAGAAATCAGGATGCGATCTTCGTATAATTTTTTTCTTAAGCGCAGCGGTAGCTGTGCTGAAAAAGAGGAAGAAAATTTTCGCAGAATCTCAATGTCTTAACTTCATATCGTTGGAAGTCTTTTATGAGGAAGTTCTTCTATACTTTGATTCCTTGCATTCGTTATGCTCTTTCATAGTCACTTCTTGCGTGTTGCAAGCATTTCCAGTTCTCAGTTGATTGGCAAGATCATACATTTTTTTCGCTATCAATAAACATCGTGGTAGACTATCCAATCCAGGCCGTAAAGACGGTCTAAAAAATATAACTTTTTTTACTACAGGGTGATTTAGAATAGGAAGCACGTTTCTTGGCGCACAATTGCGTATTTCAAATATTTCATGATTAGGAAAATAAGCGCTAATCTCTGGCGTTGTGCAAACCATATGAAGTAGTTTAGGAAATTTTACGACGAGTTGCCAACGATGACTTGGGGTTAACTTTTCAATAAAATGCTTACTCTGTAAAATGGTAGTTGCTACTTTTTCGCTACGAAGACCAAAACTTAATAAACTGTCAGAATCTAAAACATAATCTTTAGCCTTTTCGAAAGCTAAATCCGCTGTCTCTGGGTTAGTTCGTGCCAAGTCAGCAAGCTCTTTAAGATTCCCATAAAATAATATTTTATTTACAATGCTAGGATGTTTTACTTTTGCATCAGCGAAAGATCGACAAACCATATGACTACACAAGAAACATTTTTCACGTAATTCCTGATTCTCCATAATTTCAAGCCCGATTTTTTCATTTTGATGTGCTAATAGATATAAATCCGCACTATCTAAGGCAGATTTATGTTGATTAAAAATCTTTTCCGCTAACGTTGGATCAAATCTAACAACTTGAACAAGATCTTTAATAGTACAGGTGATGCCATGTTGATTAATATAATCATAAATAGCTATGGATGTGGACGCATCAGTGACGAAAGATTTGAGGTATGTTAAAGATAATATTTCTTTTCTGTACTTTAAAAAAGTATTAATTATTTTTGTATGTTTATTGACGAACCAGTGTAGCATCCCCTCTAACTTACTCGATAACGCGTCATTACTTAAAATAATTTCTGCAGCACACTCATGTCGCATTGCTAATGCAAAAAGTGTATCTGTATCCAATTTATTATAACTTGCTTCGCTTCCTAATAGTTTTAATGCCTTTTCTTTAGTAGCATACCTCTGGAGTACTTTAATATTTCTTTCGGTTAAGATTTTTTTTAGCCCACTTGTTGCACACAAGTATTCTGTTACATCGGGGTGATTCTCAAAAAAAGTCTCAAGATGAGCGCGGCGATTAGCTTTTAAAATCTCAACGTATTTTGACGGTGTTCTATGATTTAATCTCAATAATTCATCAACTGTTAAGATTTCTCGCCATTGTAGATCACTTGCTAGTTCAGGATGCCAAGCTGCAACGGTTAGTGTTTGATCTTTGGATAATTGATCCCAGTAATATTCATCAGCTAATATGTTAAGAGCATCCGTGGCTGATTTGCAAGAAGCAACTACTTCTTTTACTGTCGGCTTTCTTCTTAACGCCTTATGCCATGCATGACTTACTCCTGCTACGGAATTTCTGCCACTTTGCATATAAGCTGGCAGATAACCTAAAATAAGCGAACCTATATCATTAGGCAAAGCAGCGAATAGTCGTTGTTGTTGTTCTGGGGCAGTTGATTCGACAACGCTTTCACTATTTACGACGTCACAATGTCCACGTTTTCCAAGCATATTTCACCACAGTTAATAAAATAAAATATAGTTTACAGATTTCGCAGGTAAATGATGTGGTAAATAAATATGAACACGCCAAAGTGGCTACCACTTATCAGCTATGTTTTTGCTTTTATCGTATTGGTTTATTTGCGGGTGGAGGCGCCCCCTTTATCAAGGGGGCGACGAAAAAGATCTAACTGAAGAAAACTTCCGCTGTAAGGCCCCTGTTCCTTAAAACATCTTTCAAATGATTCAACGCCTCAACCTGGATCTGACGTACTCTTTCACGAGTCAAGCCAATTTCAGCGCCAACATCTTCAAGGGTTGCTTGTTCAAAACCGCGTAAACCAAAGCGTCTTGAAATCACCGCACGTTGTTTATCATTTAATTGATCTAACCAGTGATCGACTTCGCGCAGAAAATCCATTTCACCAAGCAAGTAGGAAGGATCTTGATTGGTTTCATCGGCAACATTATCCACTAATGAGCGTTCGGTTTCACTTGCTAAAGGAGAATCTAGCGAGGTAACCTTTTCATTTAAGCCCATTAT
>CAYXVT010000096.1:10919-13108 GCA_964468105.1 Uncultured Candidatus Berkiella sp.
TTTTGATGGTATTCGGATCTTTTTGCACCATATGCGCAATATCATCATGTCTTGGTTCATGATCTAATTTTTGGGTTAGTTCACGACCGGTGCGTAAATAAACGTTTAATTCTTTTACCACATGAATAGGTAGACGAATGGTGCGTGTTTGGTTCATCAAAGCACGTTCAATCGTTTGGCGGATCCACCAGGTGCCATAAGTAGAAAAGCGAAATCCTTTTTCAGGATCAAATTTTTCAACAGCCCGAATGAGTCCTAGATTCCCTTCTTCGATTAAATCAAGCAAGGGTAATCCACGATTTAAATAACGGCGTGCAATTTTTACCACTAAACGCAAGTTACTTTCAATCATGCGATTTCTTGAAGCAACACACCCTTTTTGCGCAAGCCTTGAATAATAAATTTCTTCTTCGGCGCACAGCAAACTTGAAGATCCAATTTCACCAAGATAAAGCTGGGTTGCATCTAAAGATTTTTTAGCAGCAATTTCATTAGCGTCGTCTTGCTCGCACTTTTCTAACCATTCCTCACTGGCGCTTAACGCATCATCCATGGGATCGGTTAAAAAGGTATCACTTTCAACATTGAGTTCATCTACCTCAATGATCTCATCTTCTTCATGATCTTTTACTGATGTGGCGATACAATTGCTTGGATCATCTTCATCTGAATCAGCGAATTCTTCCCAATTCTTTGCCATTTACCGATGCTCCCTGCACGATGAGATTACTTCGTATGAATCATTCATACAAATCATGACATTCACAACACTCAGGACAGTTTGGTGAAGGATAGGATCCCTATTTGTGTAGGGAACCTTTCCTCTAGGCAAGCAATCACATTTCTGAGATGATCTTCGTTAAGCCGTCGAGATCTTTTAAGATGATCTCGTACTTATCTTGACCTAATCCTGAAATGATTTTAGCTTGCGCACCCTGCCACAATGGGATCCCTTTCTGTAAGGTCTCACGCCCTTTTTCCGTTAACGCATAAGCCTTTGAACGCTTGTCTCTAGGCTCAATTGTTTCAATAAATCCTAACTTCTCAAGGGGCTTGAGATTACGTGTCAGTGTGGTTCTGTCCATTACCAAGGTACTTGCCATCTCAGTTAATGTACGCGCTGCTACTGACGCCATAGAAACCAGCAACGTAAATTGCGTTGCTCTGATCCCCGCTGGCTCAAGGCAGTGGTCATAAAACTGCGTTACGGCTCTTGCTGCTTTTCTTACATTGAAACAGCAATCCCTGGAATTAATTAATCTGTGATTAATAGGTTCGGTGACTTCCATTGGATTTCCTCCTTACAAAAAGTGTAGTCCCCCGCTCCCGAGATCTGTCAAGGAAAGAAGTTAGATTTCTTAAATATTTTTAATACAGTCTGTGTAAGGGGTCAGGTATGGCCTTTCCATTCGCAATAATGGGCAAAACGGAATAAACTAACTCTTCTAGGTTGATCCTAATAAAGAATATTTTTTGCTGGGTGATTGCCCAGCATGTTTGGAGGCTGGCATGAAAGACAGTTTTAAAACTGCAGATGTATTAACTGTTAATAATCAACAATATGAATTCTTTAATCTCAAAAAGTTACCGGCCAAGTATGATGTAGAACGTCTCCCCTATTCATTGAAAATCTTACTCGAAAATTTATTACGTACCGAAGACGGTGTGACTGTTCGCAAAGAAGATATTGAAGCGTTATTAGAATGGGATCCCAAGGCAGAGCCTAATACTGAAATTGCCTTTACGCCCAGCCGCGTTATCTTACAAGATTTCACCGGTGTACCTGCGGTTGTTGATTTAGCAGCAATGCGTGAAGCCATGAAAGCCCTTGGGGGTAAACCTTCTAAAATTAACCCCCTATCACCTGTTGAACTGGTTATTGATCACTCCGTGATGGTCGACTTTTTTGGTAACCAAGCCGCATTTCAAAAAAATACGGCCATTGAAATTGAACGCAATAAAGAAAGGTACATCTTTTTAAGATGGGGCCAACAGGCTTTTCAAAATTTCAAAGTGGTGCCACCTGGTACCGGTATTGTTCACCAAGTGAATCTAGAATATCTGGCGCGTGTCATCTTTGGCGATAAGCGCAATGGCAAGTTGCAAGCCTTCCCAGATACCCTGCTTGGCACAGATTCGCATACCACTATGATTAACGGTTTAGGCGTCTTGGGCTGGGGTGTTGGCGG
>CAYXVT010000097.1:0-13103 GCA_964468105.1 Uncultured Candidatus Berkiella sp.
AGGCGGCTAAAGATTTAAAAGCAAAGGACTGCTTTTTCGTTCATTCACACCCTTGACTCAAATCAAATTTCCTCCCTATTCTGAGTAATACATTCAAACCAAATGCCAAGCAAAGGATTGCAGGTAGATGGGTACCAATACTGTAAATGCTTCCATTACATTTTCTCGGCTGTCTGATAACAAACCACTGACCATTTCACTTGATGAACATAATCAGCTTGGAAAAGGGAGCTTTGGCAGTGCTTATCGGGTCACACATTCTGAATATGCTGAAGCTTTGGTTTGTAAAACCATTAATTTAAAAGGTTCTAGTAAAAATTTTCATCTGTCATATCATCACTTATTACGAATGACTTACCGCGAAGTCACCTATCTTCAAAAAGTAAATTTGTTGGTGGGTTATTATTATGATAAAAAAAATCATCGCATGATGATTTTAATGAAATTTATTCCGGGTCAAACGGAATGGGAGTTGAATAAAGAGGTTAATCCTCAGGCGCCATATATTTCATTTTGTGCTTTACGAAAATTACACCGCCAAGGGATCGCTCATATGGATCCCCATGAAAGTAATTTCATACATGATCCTGTTTCACACTCCGCACTTGCCATCGACTTTGGATTATCGCAAGATAATCAGCATTTTCGTGAATTAAGAGATATTTATTTTTTCTTCAAAAGACGTAATAATATTGATAGCCAATCAAGTGCATTCCATTGCGGATCTGTCTCTCATCTTCTTCAATTTTATTGTCAAGAAATGAAATCTTATATTTTGGCTAATCAATGGGAAGTTGCACAACAAGTGCTTATATATAGTGCCGTTTTGATAGCAGCAATTAGTGGTGTGAGTGTATTAGGAGCGGCTTCGTTACTTGCGCAACAATTGATCACCGCAACTTTATTGCAACGCTTAAGTGAAATGTTTGAAACCATGCAAGATCATTATGAACTACGCGCCTGGAATCAACATTACAAAGAGTATTATCGAAATTACTATTATTGCGTCTGTGGACTGTTGGTGGTGTTACAGGGATTTTTATTTACCATACAACTTTCGCAGCTTTCAAATAGTACAGCACTTTTTTGGAAACAATATGCAAGTACAACAAGCGCACTTGAAATGACACATATACTCTTTCAGTTAAATCCTCTGATTAAAGCGCTGCACTATTGGCAAAATAATTATGAGAAATATCTCTCATCAGATGAAGAACTCTCCCTGCACTATGAAGTGAAAATACAAGAAATGGCTCATCCCAAGTCTTTCTTGCCCCTGTTTTGGGGTAGAAATCTTAAAAACCCTACGCCTTTACCTGCCAAAATGCCGTTTGTCCCTTCGCCAGCCATGTCTATCAGGAATAACTAAAATTTAGTTGCTTAATCAACTCAATGTATTAGAATCCGTTCTTTACATCATCCCAAGTTTTCACATTTTTGAGAGGTTATCATGTCTATTTACGGTCCCACAGCATTAACAAATGCACTATTAAGTTATTTCACAGAGAAAACGCCAGATGTTATAGCAGCCGCTGCTCCTGCAGCTACTCCAATCATTCCTGAGGTCACTCAAGCAGTCTGCTCTTCCGAGATTCTATGCAAACTGGAAGAAGTTAAGGACGCAGTCGCACCTTATATTGAAAAGACAGGACTTTCAAAAACAAACTCCAGTTATATCGCTTCAGGTGTTGTCGGTGTTCTTGTTTTACGCCATTTATATAATCGCTTTGGCGCTTCCACTCCGTACGATTTAATTAAAAACATCATCACCAAAGAATTTGGTAAAGGTTCTATTGCTGATGAAATCTTTAAAGCTTTTGAAAAATCTATTCAAGATGCCGTTGATGCTCAATTAAAAGAGTATGCAGAAAAGTTCCCATTAATTGCCAATACTATGAGCGTTAAAGAAAGAGCTGATTTTACCCAGCAGAGCCAACAAATAGCCATTGATGGTGTTAAGACCCGATTGGAACTCGGCTTAAAAGCAAATAAAACTCAATTAATGGCGAATGCAGAAGCGGTTACCAAGGCTCCAGCAAACGAAGCTGCACCTGTTGCCCCTGGCACCCAAGAAGGGGTACATGGACCGAGCATCAGCGTTAAAGCACAAGCGCAAATAGACTTGCAAAACATGGTTAAGACTGCTTTCTTTAAAGCTCAAGAAATCGGCGAAGCTGCAAAAAAGGTGACCTTAAGTCCAACGAAATAAAAATATTTCATCAAAAAAAACCAGGGACTTGCCCTGGTTTTTTTTGAACTTTGAAAAGTCGCTACTCTGCAGCAGCTTGAACACGCTCAACCAATTCAACTATCGCCATAGGCGCATTGTCGCCTGGACGAAAACCGCATTTGAGAACGCGTAAATAACCACCTGGTCTGTTAAGATTACGTGGACCAAGTTCACCAAATAATTTGGCAACTATTTCTCTATCACGAAGGCGATTGTACGCTAAACGGCGATTCGCATGCGTATCCACTTTCGCTAAAGTGATTAAACGTTCTACAACACCACGCAAAGACTTTGCTTTTGGCAAGGTGGTTTTGATGAGTTCATGTTTCATCAAAGACACAGCCATGTTTTGAAACATCGCTTTACGGTGACTGCTTGTTCGATTTAATTTACGACCTGATTTTTGATGGCGCATCGGAACTTCCTAATTAGTCGTCGTGTTTTCTTTCTTTTCTAAGCCTGCAGGGGGCCATCCCTCTAGTTTCATACCTAGGGATAAACCTTTTGCCGCCAACACATCCTTGATTTCGGTCAAGGATTTTTTGCCAAGGTTAGGTGTTTTCAGCAACTCCATTTCGGTGCGCTGAATTAAATCACCAATGTAATAAATATTCTCTGCTTTCAAACAATTCGCTGAACGAACTGTTAATTCAAGCTCATCCACTGGACGCATCAAGATAGGATCGATTCCCACTTCTTTCTTTGTCTCAGTTGGTCTTTCTTGACCTTTTAAGTCAACAAAAACTGAAAGCTGTTCTGCCAAGATAGTTGCTGAACGACGAATAGCTTCTTCAGGATCAAGCGTACCATTGGTTTCAATATCAATGATCAGCTTATCTAAGTCGGTTCTATTCTCTACACGCGCTCTTTCAACGGTGTATGTCACTCTACGCACAGGGCTAAACGAAGCATCCAATTGCAAATGACCAATTGAAGCTGCTTCTTGATTTTCACCTGTTTTACGAATGGTGACCGGTTCATAACCACGACCACGAACCACAGTTAAGAGCATTTTGATCTTACCTTGAGGAGCCGTGATATTCGCAATTACATGATCAGGATTCGCCACTTCGATACTAGGATCAAGCTGGATATCACTGACTTTAACTGGACCAACGCCTGATTTCTCAAGACGCAATTCAACTTCATTTTTTGTCTCACCGAGCATTTTAAATGCAATACCTTTGAGGTTCAGGAGGATTTCAATAACGTCCTCTTGCACACCTTCAATGGTAGTGTATTCATGCAATACGCCTTCGATTTTGGTTTTGACTACGGCACAACCAGGCATACTGGACAACAAAATACGTCGCAGTGCATTTCCTAAGGTATGTCCAAAACCACGTTCCAATGGCTCCAATGTGACCCTGGCTTGATTGCGTCCTTTGTCTTGGACTGTAATAGATCGGGGTTTTAAAAATTCTGCCACCGCACGTTGCATGCAACCTTCCTCCGCTTGGGATTACTTTGAGTAGAGCTCAACGACTAACTGTTCATTAATATCAGAGGGTAACTCATCTCGATCAGGTACCCGCTTATATTCCCCAGTCATACCTTTAGCATCCACTTCTACCCATTCAACCCAGCCTTTATCTTCGGCTTGCTTCAGAGCGTCAACAATTCGACCTTGCTCACGAGCACGTTCACGGATAGAAATTTTATCGCCTGGTTTAACTTGATAAGAAGGAATGTTCACGCCTTTTCCATTCACAAGGATAGCCTTGTGTGAAACTAATTGACGTGCTTCCTTTCGTGTTGATGCATAGCCAAAACGAAAAACGACGTTATCAAGTCGTGATTCAAGCATTTGCAACAACAATACACCAGTCGCTGCTTTTTTACGGGCAGCTTCTTTATACATCTTTCTGAATTGTCTTTCTAATACACAATACTTAAAGCGCAACGCTTGTTTTTCAGTAAGCTGCAAACCGTAGTTGGTTTCCCTTCTACGTGCTGCACCATGTTGTCCTGGACGTGTATGTATTTTACATTTTGATTCTAGATCACGTGTTTTAAATTCGAGATCTTTGCCATATCGCCGGGATAATACACACGTTGGTCCGGTATATCTCGCCATAGTAATTCTCACCCAACCTTAAAATTTATACTCGACGCGCTTTAGGAGCTCTGCAACCATTAAATGGTATGCCCGTCACATCAAAAATTGCTGTTATTTGTACGACATCACGCACTGCACGTACAGAAGCATCACGACCTGGTCCTGGACCATAGATCCGTACTTCAGCAGACTCTGCACCATAAAGCTCTCTGGCCTTTTGGATTGCTTTGCCTGCAGCTACTTGCCCAGCAAATGGTGTACTTTTACGAGAACCTCTAAAACCACAACCACCAGCCGTTGCCCATGACAAAGTATTACCTTTGACGTCAGTAACGTTGATTAGGGTGTTATTAAATGAGGCATATACGTGAACGATGACATCACTGATGACACGTTTCGTTTTCTTTTTGAGACGACCCTGACCTTTGCCAGCAGCGCCAGTGGCTGAACCACTGCTCCCTGCTCCACCTTGATCAGTAGAGGTTTCTTCTTCTAACACTTGATTGCTTTCTGCTACCATTTTTCAGTCCAACTCATGATCAAACTAATCTTTCTTCGCGTCTTTACTAATTCTATTGCCGCGAGGACCTTTACGTGTACGTGCATTTGTTCGGGTTCTTTGCCCTCTCATAGGTAAGCCAGCACGATGACGTTTTCCGCGATAGCAACCGATATCACGTAACCTTTTGATACGCATTGAGACTTCACGTCTCAAATCGCCCTCTGTAGAAAAACCACCCACGGCTTCTTGAAGCGCGCGAACAGTTTCATCATCTAAATCTTTCACTTTAGTAGTGGTAGGTACCCCTACCTTTTCACAAAGCTTAAGCGCGCGGGTATTGCCAATACCATAAATGCTTTGTAAAGCAACGCGGATGTGCTTATTTGGCTCCAGTGGTACATTCTGAATTCGAACGGCAGACATGAAACGCTCCTAAATCACCCTGGCGCATGTAGACGCAACAGACTACTGCACCTCAACCCAAAAATCAACGATTTATCCATTTCTCTGTCATACTACGGTAGAACCATATATGACAAAGCTTACTTACCCTTGTCGTTGCTTATGACGCGGATTCGTTTTACAAATCACGAATAAACACTTTTTATTACGTTTTGTTCTACTCACAATCACGCAACTTTTACACATTTTACGAATCGATGCTCGTACTTTCATAGCAACTTACCTCAATAATCCAAATCCACCAGGACCGCCGTTGCGCCCTTTTAAGTTAGCCTTCTTCATCAATGACTCATATTGTTGCGACATTAAGTGCGCTTGAATTTGCGCAATGAAGTCCATAATCACGACAACAACAATGAGTAATGAGGTTCCACCAAAATAAAAGTCAACATGCCATGCTAAAACTAAGAACTCAGGTAAAATTGAAACCGCCGTTATATAGATTGCTCCAACTAAGGTCAATCTGGTCATTACTTTATCTATATAATTAGCCGTTTGTTCGCCTGGTCTTATCCCAGGAATAAAAGCTCCTGAACGCTTTAAATTATCTGCTGTTTCTTTAGGGTTAAATACCAACGCCGTATAAAAGAAACAGAAAAAGATAATACCACTTGAAAAAAGCAAAATATAAAGCGGCTGCCCCGGCTGCAATGCCATTCCAATGTCTGTTAACCATGAAGACTTAGATTGCCCAAACCATTGACTAATAGAGGCTGGGAACAATATTAAGCTTGATGCAAAAATCGGTGGAATCACACCAGACATATTAATTTTTAACGGCAAGTGACTTTGTTGAGCCGCATACATCTTGCGCCCTTGCTGCCGCTTTGCATAATTTACCGTAATCCGTCTTTGGCCTCTTTCGACAAATACAACAAAGGTTGTTATAGCCAACAGAACCAATATCAAAACAATCAACGCAAGGGGATTCATGACTTCTTGACGCACTTTATCAAGCGTCATCCCAATCGTTTTTGGAAACCCAGAAGCAATACCGGCGAAAATAATCAGCGAAATACCATTACCTACACCGCGCTCGGTTATTTTTTCACCAAGCCACATTAAAAACATGGTGCCAGTAACAAGTGTCACGACTGTTGTCAGATAAAAAATCGGACCAATATGCAGCGCCGTACCTGAACTAGCTAAAAACTTACTCATTCCAATCGCTTGGAAAGTGGCTAAAAACAGCGTTCCAATACGAGTATATTGGGTAATTTTACGCCGTCCGAGTTCACCTTCTTTTTTCAATTGCTCAAGCGAAGGCGATATGACTGTCATCAATTGCATAATAATTGACGCAGAAATGTAGGGCATAATCCCTAATGCAAAAATAGACAACCGTGATAACGCGCCACCTGAAAACACATTCGCCATACCAATAATATTGTTCTGGCTGTTTGTGAAAATTTCAGCTAAACGCGCTGCATCTATGCCTGGAACAGGAATATGCGCACCAATACGAAAAACTATCAGGCCCCAAAGTACAAACAACAAACGTTGCTTGAGCTCGGCTAAACCGCCCATAGAGTTCCGACGTTCTCCTGTGGTCATGCGCTAAGCCTCAACCTTACCACCAGCAGACTCTACTGCTTTAGCTGCACCTTTGGTTATCATAATGCCTGAAATGTTATAAGCTGTTTTCACTTCGCCGCTTAGAACAATTTTTGCACGCTTGATGTTGCTTGTTATAAGTCCTGCTTCACGTAAAGATCCAATAGTGACATCTTTACCTGTTACTTTACTGAGTTCACTTAAGCGAATTTCTTGTGTTGCTCTGCCAATGCGGGATTTAAAGCCCACTTTCGGCAAACGGCGTTGCAAAGGCATTTGACCGCCCTCAAAGCCCACTTTATGGTATCCACCAGCACGTGCCTTTTGGCCTTTATGACCTTTACCGCAGGTTTTTCCGACGCCACTACCTGGGCCTCGACCTAGGCGCGTACCAACTTTTTTAGCGCCTTCTCCTGGACCAATTGTATTGAGTTTCATTTTGCTTCCTCAACCTTCACTAAATAATAAATGCGGTTAATCATGCCTCTATTTTCTGGCGTATCTAACACTTGCACCGTTTGGTGGATACGACGTAAACCTAAACCTTTTACATTCGCAAGGTGATTAGGAAGACGCTTTGCCAGGCTTTTAATTAACGTCACGCTCAAGGTTTTTTTGGAAGCCGATGAGGCAGCTGCTTTCTTAGGCATTGGCTTCACCCATTACTTCTTCTAGTGTTTTACCACGTTTATCAGCCACTGATTGCGGAGAATGTGACTTTGATAGCCCTTTCATTGTTGCGCGCACTACGTTCACTGGATTTGTTGAACCGTAGCACTTAGCAAGAATGTTATGTATCCCTGCGACTTCAAAGATAGCTCGCATTGCACCACCGGCAATAATTCCGGTACCGTCAGAAGCAGGCTTCATAAATATTTTAGAAGCGCCATGTGAAGACTCAACAGTATGATGCAATGTATTGCCAACCATTGGGATTTCAACCAAATTACGACGAGCATTTTCCATCGCTTTTCTGATTGCTTCTGGTACTTCGCGCGCTTTACCGCGACCAATACCAACCCGGCCATTACCATTACCAACAACCGTTAGTGCGGAGAAACCAAATATACGGCCCCCTTTCACTACTTTCGCGGTTCTTCTAACTTCGATTAATTTCTCTTCGTACTGACCTTCAGTCTTTTGTTGCTGTTGGTCTTGCTGATGCTTTGATGCCATGTTGCTCGTCCTCAAACCACTAAGCCATGTTCGCGCGCTGATTGAACTAATGCTGCAACTCGGCCATGGTATTTATACCCTGAACGTTCAGAGGCAACAGCACTGATCCCTGCTTGTTTGGCACGCTCAGCGACAAGCTTGCCAACATGTTTTGCTAAATCAGTTTTGGTTGCTTCACCACTAACAGCGTCTTGAATTGCCTTCTCCAGACTTGAAGCATACGCCAAGACCTTGCCGCCCTCAGGCGCAATAACTTGAGCATAGATATGGCGCGCAGAACGATTGACGCATAAACGTGCAATCCCTGTTTCAGCACCAAGGCGCTTGATGTGTTGTCGCGTACGGCTAGCCCGTTTAAGACGCGAATTGCGCTTTTTATTCATACTTTCAGACCCTTAGAATTTATTTCTTCTTGGTTTCTTTCAAAATAATGACTTCATCAGAATAGCGTATGCCTTTACCTTTATAAGGTTCAGGTCTACGTATCCCATTACGAATTCCTCTGATATCTGCTGCTGCTTGACCAACAAGTTGTCTATCAATACCGGTTACTTCGATATCAGTAACTGTTGCAGAGGTTAATTCAATGCCTTTAGGGGCAATGTAAACAACCGGATGCGACAAACCTAAAGTTAGACTTAATGTTGTACGTCCATCTTTTGCTTTGCCAACTGCTGCACGATAACCAACGCCCACTAGCTGCAATTTTTTACTAAAACCAGCTGTTACACCTTTCACATTATTATTTAATAAAGCTCTTATTGTTCCGGCAATCGCATCTGCGTTAGCTTTTCCCTTGTTAGCAGAAATTTGTAGCTGTTTATCTTCAAATTTCACAGTAACTTGTTCAGGGATTGGAAGCTTAAGCTCGCCTTTGCCACCTTTGATAGCAACGACTGCATTTTCAATGCGAACATCAACCCCACTTGGGATGTCAATAGGCTTTCTTGCAACTCTTGACGACATATTACACCCTTACGCTACGTAACACAGGATTTCACCACCCTGCCCAGCGGCAACTGCCGCACGACCTGTCATGACACCTTGAGAAGTCGACACTATAGCAACGCCCAATTTATCCATGACTTCTGGCATCTCTTTTGCGCTTGTATATTTGCGCAACCCTGGACGACTGATACGACGTATCAATTCGATAACAGGTTTATCATTAAAATACTTCAAAGCAATTTTGAGGGTTACCAAGTGAGCTTCAGTTTCAACAGTAAAGCCCGAAATATAACCTTCTTCTTGTAATACTTTTGCAATCGCAATCTTCACTTTTGAAGAGGGAAGCGCCACTTCAACATGGTTGGCTCGTTGCGCATTACGGATCCGAGTGAACATATCCGCAATTGGATCCTGCATACTCATGGTTTTCTCCTCATCAATTACCAGCTAGCCATAACTAAACCAGGAACTTCTCCTAGCATAGCGCGGCGACGAAGTTCATTACGACACAACCCAAATTTACGATACACACCGTGGGCTCTGCCTGTGATATTGCAACGTTTGGTCAAACGCACACTGCTAGAATCGCGCGGCATTTTTTCAAATTTTGCTAAAATTTCAAATTTAGCATCAATATCAATACTAGGATCATTCAGCTGTGCACGTAGTGCAGCGCGCTTTTCCTTATGTTTTTGCAAGGAAACTCGTTTTTTCTCACGACGAATCATGCGCTTACTAGCCATTGCTTTTTACCTCAGCGGTTTGTCTCTCGCGAAATGGAAAATTAAAAGCTTTCAAAAGAGCATAAGCTTCATCATCTGTATTCGCACTTGTGGTTATGGTGATATCTAATCCACGAACAGTATCTACTTGGTTATAATCAATTTCAGGGAAGGTAATTTGTTCTTTGATACCAACACTGTAATTTCCACGTGAATCAAATGAACGTGGATTCAAGCCACGAAAGTCACGAACACGAGGTAAAGCGATACTAATTAATCTATCTAAAAATTCATACATTCTATCGCCACGTAATGTTACTTTGCAGCCAATAGGCCATCCTTCACGGATTTTAAAGCCAGCAACAGATTTACGTGCATAAGTAACAACAGCCATTTGCCCAGCAATTTGAGTCAAATTATCTTGCGCTGCTTTCACGATCTTCTTGTCATCAGCTGCAGCGCCAACACCCATATTTAAGGTGATTTTCTTAATCTTTGGCACTTGCATTGCATTATCATAATTGAATTGCTTTTGGAGCATTGCAATCACATTATCTT
The DNA here is from genome assembly GCA_964468105.1 of Uncultured Candidatus Berkiella sp. Taxonomy (GTDB): domain Bacteria; phylum Pseudomonadota; class Gammaproteobacteria; order Berkiellales; family Berkiellaceae; genus Berkiella. The sequence continues at coordinate 10,212 of CAYXVT010000097.1, forward strand.
TAAAATGCTTTTTTAAACGAGTTGAACCACTTGTTGTTGGCTGGGCTTCACTCTTAGCACTCTTCTTCTTAGACATCTACCACCTCACCTGAGGACTTAAAAACTCTTACTTTATTGCCATCGGCCAACACTTTTACACCAATACGACTTGGCTTGTTTGTAGTTGGATCTAATAATGCAACTTTACAGGCTGGCATTGCGGCTTCTCTTGGAATAATTCCGCCTGGCTGTTCGCGTTGTGGGTTTGGCTTAACGTGTTTTTTTCTCACGTTTACACCTTCAACTACCACAAACAGACCTGTCGCTTCTGCCGTGACGGATAGAATAGTTCCAACCCGTCCTTTATCCTTTCCGGATATTACCTGTACTTTATCGCCCTTTCGTATCTTGCGCATGGTTAGTCTCTCAACTGTTACAGCACTTCAGGTGCTAGAGAAATAATTTTCATGTAATTATTACGAAGTTCACGCGTCACGGGTCCGAAAATACGGGTACCAATGGGTTGCTGCTGGGCATTTAGCAATACTGCTGCATTACCATCAAACCGAATAAGTGAACCATCATCACGGCGTACGCCTTTTCTAGTGCGTACTACAACTGCTAATAACACGTCGCCTTTCTTAACTTTTCCACGAGGAATCGCTTCTTTTACAGTGACCCTAATGACATCACCAATACCAGCGTACCTACGCTTGGAGCCCCCAAGGACTTTGATGCACATCACTCGACGGGCACCGCTATTATCTGCCACGTCAAGAACCGTTTGCATCTGAATCATGACACTCTCCGCTTAAAATCTACTTAGAACGACAACAGGGCTATCGACAAAAGGTCGAATATAATAACACTGCTGCCAGCTAAATAAAACGTTTACTCTTCACCAAGTGATTCAAGTAAAAATCTATTCTGCTTTTTCTAAAACCTGTACCAATTGCCACGTTTTTGTTTTTGAAATTGGTCTGACTTCTTTTATTTCAACCAAGTCACCCAATTTGCTTTCATGCTTTGGATCATGAACATGCAGCTTTGTTCTGCATTTCAATACTTTTCCATATCTTTCATGACGCTTAGACCAAAGAACCTCAACTGTTCGGGTTGCTTGTCTTTTATCACTCGTTACACGCCCCATGAGAGTGCGCGATACAGTTTCTGCTGAAGTAGTCATTCGCTTACTCTCCTTTCTTATCAATTTCAGTCATCAGGGTTTTCACTCGTGCGATATCGTGACGCACTTGCCGGATCAGATGATTTTGGGCCAGTTGTCCACTACCAATTTGCATCTTTAACTTAAACTGCTTCTTTGCAAGCTCGTTTAAAGTTGTTTGCAAGGTTGATTTATCTTGTTGGCGCAATTCGCTTGCTTTCATTACATCACCACTCGTTCAACAAATTCAGTTTTCACCGGGAGTTTAGCAGCAGCTAATTTAAAAGCTTCCTGCGCTACTTCACGGGTCACACCTTGAATTTCATAAAGAACCTTTCCAGGTTGCACTAAGGCAACCCAATATTCTACGCTTCCTTTACCTTTACCCATTCTGACTTCTAATGGCTTTTTGGTAATCGGTTTGTCAGGGAAAATGCGGATCCACACTTTACCACCACGTTTAATGTGACGGTTCATCGCTCTTCTGGCTGCTTCTATTTGTCTTGAAGTGATAGGCGCTCTATCGACGGCTTTTAAACCAAAATCGCCAAAACTCACTTTACTGCCACGAAGCGCAAGACCGCGATTGCGTCCTTTTTGTTGTTTTCGATATTTTGTACGTTTCGGCTGTAACATAAAAATCCTCTACTGCTGTTCCACAGTCGCTGTGCCTTGAGAAAGCGCCGCTAATTCTGTATCAAAGACTTCGCCTTTGAAGATCCAGACTTTCACGCCAATAATCCCATAAGTGGTTTTGGCGATCGCCGTTGCATAATCAATGTCTGCACGGAAAGTATGCAAAGGTACACGACCTTCTCTATACCATTCTGTACGTGCAATTTCTGCCCCACCAAGACGACCCGCAACACAAATTTTGACCCCTTTAGCGCCAAAACGTAATGCATTACTGACCGCTCTTTTCATTGCTCGACGAAACATAACGCGTCTTTCAAGTTGTTGCGCTACGCTTTCAGCAACAAGATACGCATCTAATTCTGGTCGGCGAATTTCTTCGATATTAATATGCACAGGGACGCCCATCAGTGTTGACACTTTTTGGCGTAACTGCTCGATATCTTCCCCTTTCTTACCAATCACAACACCTGGACGCGCTGTATGAATGGTAATGCGAGCATTGCGAGCTGGACGTTCAATTTGAATCCGGCTTACGAACGCGTTTTGCAATTTCTTTCTCAGATATTCTCTGGTTTGCAAATCACTTAACAACAAATCTGAATAATGCTTTTTGTTGGCATACCACATCGAACGATGCGTCTCAACGATGCCTAACCGAATGCCAGTAGGATGAACTTTTTGACCCATTACGCCCTCTCTATGCCTTCAATATCAGACACCACAATCTTGATGTGACAACGGCGTTTGACAATACGATTGCCTCGGCCCTTTGCACGCGCTTTAAACCGTTTCAGCGATGGCGCCTCATCAACAAGGATGGTTGACACTCTTAACTCATCAATATCAGCACCTTCGTTATGCTCTGCATTAGCGATGGCTGATTCAAGGAGCTTTTTCATCAACTTAGCTGCTTTTTTGCGAATAAACGTGAGCTGCTCGACAGCTTTCTCAACTGCCTTACCACGAATTTCATTCGCTACAAGTCGTGCCTTTTGAGCTGACATGCCTGCATTTTTCAATGTAGCGGACACTTCCATTTTCTACCCCTTTGCCGCAGATTTAGCTGCTGGCGCTGTCTTCTTATCGCCCGAATGGCCACGGCAGGTACGTGT
>CAYXVT010000098.1:0-10043 GCA_964468105.1 Uncultured Candidatus Berkiella sp.
CATCAATTATCAACAAAACCCTAACAAAGATGATTTTATTAAAATTCTGAACAAACAGATCCAGAAAATTGAAAAATTAACAAATAACATACAAAAAAGTTTAAATGGTAAGAAAAAGTATCTTCAAGTCATTTCGACAAACCCAAAACAAGAGCTTCCAGCAGATTTGAGTAACATTTTTAAAACGGCCAAAGCGGCGAATGATATTAAAAATGCTATTGCATTATCACAGGTAGAAGTAAAAAATAAATTATGGTCAACCAGATTCAGTATTGTTACTGCTTGCCTGGCAATAGGCCTTTGTTATGCTTCGGTCTTAACACCAATTGGGTTGTTGGACAATATGATGCGATTCGTGAGTGTGTTAGCCGGACTAACCAGCTTATTGGGTATGTATCAACATCGTCAAGCCAAAAAGCAGCTCCAGTCTCAACAAGCCATACAAATTCAGCAAATAGCTAATTCTTGTAAATTAAGAGCGGCCGGGATTAAAAATCCTCAAACGCGAATTGATCTTGATCAACAAATTGGATCCTTTTTAAGACAAGGCGAGCAAGCACACTCTGCAAGAGTCGTTCCTGAAAGTGCTCCTAGGACTTATCAACCATCCGTTGCACCTGACGTATCAGCAGTTCCCCCTGTGGCTCCTCCACCACCCAATAATAAAGGAACGATTGCTTCAAGGTTGAGACATAGATAGATAGATAGATAGATAGATAGATAAATAAGTAAGTAAGTAAATTGGAAATGTTAAACTCGAACCAATTTGCTTCTAGGCGAGGCGTCAAGCCATTGAGAAAAAGGAGTGCACACTTAGTACATGACTTTTTCTCGAGTGGCGCAGACAACAAAGCATAGAAACAAATTGGGAAGAGTTTTTTATTGTTGCTTGCTGTTGATTGCCGCCTCTCCCGCTGCCCTATCCGCTTCAGAAGCATTTTGATTATTCATTATCATACCCAAAAACGTTTTACTGATCTCATCATGGCCAGCATCACATTCCATTCTTGCCATTTTTTCAGCAGCCACATAATTTCCTGACACTGCCATTGAACGCATGCCCGCTGTCATACATTGACTGAATACATTTGGATCTTCATTTGCACTTGCTCGTTCCTTGCATTGCTTTTCAAAATTAGCAACCATCTGAGCTTGATCAGATGAATCAGCCGCATGTTTAGGTAATTTGGCTAAAATCTCTTTACAGTCTTCAGCAAACACGATTGAGGGCACATTGCATAGTCCCATTAATAAACAGATCATTACTTTATGGCTCTTTGACACACGCATGGCTCTCCACCTCTTCGATTTAAATTGCTGTATTCATTTTAGAGCAAAATTCAGGCAATAAGTTCAATCATTCACCATTCGTTACAGTATATATATCTACAGTATGTTAGCTTAAATGAAATGAAACTTATCACACCATGTCATGGTCAATTATAACGTCGCAATTATTCTTGTGAGGTTATTATGAAAACATTACTATTTATTTTATTAGTCACTTTTTCTACAGTGTCTCTTGCCGCTCATAGACATCATCATCATGCTCATTATGGATATGGATATACCAATTTCTTTTTTGTCCCTGGGCATGTCGTTGAGCGCGTTTCTTACCCTACAAATAGAGGATATGTGGTAGATACTTACTACCCTACCGTTCGGTATGCTCCCTATCGCTATCGTAAGGCATACACCTATTACGAACCACGCCGGTATAACAGTTATTGGTGGTGGTAGTAGCCAATAAAATAGGACATCCAATTTTGGGTGTCCTATTGAAATTATTATCAGTTGTATGTTTACCTTACAACTAATATGCTGTTAATAATATAAATAGAATTTAAAGGTCAAAGGTCATGGCCACAACATTACCATCCATTACCAATATCTACTCACGCGCATTTCAACTTTATGGTAAGAGCTATATTGATGTTTTACCGCTGGTCATTGTATATGTCTTATTTATGTATCTTATTGATAGATTTTTACCAATTACTCCAGCACAAGCACAACCTTTCGCTTGGGCTTTTGTACTAAATATTGTTTTACAAATGGTTAACTCATTAGTTTTTTTCAGTTGTATACTGTATGGCGTAAATCAAAAATACAATAATTTGCCCTTTAACTATGCTGACGTTATACAAAAAGGGGGCCAGCGAAGTCTCCCAGTATTGCTATCTGCCGTAATCCTTATGATACCGCCAATTATAATGTCCTTTATACTGGGTTTCATTAGCGGTTTTGCCTCCGCAGCCTCTAAGGGTTCACCTGAAATTGATCTGCTGAAAATAATATCCGTTATTTTTGTCATCATTGCTATCGTAGTTGTCATTGCCTGGGTCATCATGACTTTGTATTTTTATGTCTCATCTGCTCAAATCGTCCTAAGAGGTGCAAATGCAGTAGATGGGTTAAGGCAAAGCTGGAAATTGGTGCGTGGCCACTGGTGGAAAACATTTGCTATTTTACTTATTGTAATGCTAGCTGTTGGCTTATTAAATTTCCTCCTTATTATGCTGATTGGACCTTTGGCAAAGCAAATTGCCAGCCTCATTGTGTACCCATTAGGTGCGGCGGTGATGCTTGTCTATAACGAAAGTCTTGAAAAAGCCCTTTAGTCTTAGCGATTTATTATTATACTTAAGAATAAATCGCTCGACTAAACATACTACCAACCAAAAAGTGATTTCAAGAGGGATGGGGCCTGTGCAGCAGCAGGTTTGGGAGTTGATTTGTTCGCAACTTTACTTTGTTCTTCCTGTTGCAAACTTAAAGCAAGTTGATAATCGAGGTTATCAACAGACGGTGTCGATTTATGTTTCTTTGCACCATATTGAGGAAGATATCCTTGCATGGGTTCGTCAACAATTCTAAAGTACTCTGCAATTTCTTCTTCTGTCATAAAATCAAGTTCAGCTTCAAGTGAAGACACTGCATGCTTTGGTGACTCATTTGATTTTATTTCTACGATTAAATTAAAAGAGGTACGTAAAGAGGCCAATACATAAGCTTCAATAGTCTCAGAAGATGTTTCAGGACCATCCGCTAATAAACGCGTCGCTAGGTTACCCGTTTTTTGATAAGCTTCATTATACGCTTTGTCTGCATTATATACCCCATGGACAGTATATTTAGCAACAATGGCTGCGTTATGATCATCTGCAAAGGGAGAATCAGGACTTTTGTTTAATCTGATCTCATGAAACAATTTATAAAGCGCATCATAAATCGGCTGAATCTCATTAGTCGAAGCCGTGGGCACAAGGGCTTTAACGCTATTAAATAGAGAAACATCTTTCTGAGCAACACCATCACCAATTGGAAGGTTTAACGTTTCGTTTCTATAAGTTTTTTTATCCTGAGCAATTAAAGAAATCAGCTTTTTTAAGACAACATCACTTTCGATGCCTTTTATGTCTGCTAAGCTATCTTGGATAATCTCAATATAGGGTTTAATGTACCAATTTTCGATCTTAGATTCTTGTGCTAACGTTAACCCTGATGGACCTTTTTTCATAACAAAACCTTTTCAAATCTCTTCATTTAGTCGAGAATATATGAGATTTGCAACGAGATATAATGATTCCCGACAAAAGGTTAAGCGAACTGTATTATTGGTCAAAATATAAGTTATTCAACTTATGTTTGTAAGCTATTTTGACGTTGTTTTTAACAAAGGTACAGACATGATTAAACATTACGCTGATGATCCTGCACTATATTCACAGTGTTTGACACTCATTGATGAATGCTTTCCAGGCATAAAAAAAATTGCTGATGATGGTCGCAAGCATAATGCCTACTGGGATAGGATTTCCACGCCATACGTTTATTATCATGACAAAGAGCTGGTGGGTCATTTAGGCATCATCCCTTTTGATTTTGTTGTTAATCAAATCAATGTTCGAGGCGCTGCCATTCATGGCGTTTGTGTCAAAGAAAAATATAGAAGAAAAGGCATTTTCACTCAATTAATGAATGAAGCACTATCAACAATTAAGCTTCAATATGACTTTGCTTTTTTATTTACCGATCAACCAGAACTATATAAACAATTTGGATTTGCTTCCAAAATTGAATATGATTATCAAGTTGATGATTTAAAAAAGAGTAGATCTGAACAATTACTTAGAAAATTGGATTTAGAGAATAAAACTGATTTAACCTTGATGCAGGATTTACTTTTAAAGAGAAAGCCACTGTCAACTCGGTTTGGCATTGTAAATGAAACCGTGATTTTCACACTTGTTGCGCTTTCTCATCCCGTTTATTATTCGCAAGAACACAATGTACTTATATGTTATTCAGTGAATGACCAAACGCTCTTTCTGAAGGATATCGTTTTTGCTACACCAATATCACTTGAAACGGTATGTTCTTTAATACCAGAGACTTACTCCAATGTGGTATTACAGTTTTGCCCTGATGCTTTCAACGTGAAAGTGACTCCCATTAAGGCTCAGCCTGAGTGCTTGATTATGGTTTCTGATGATTTTGATTTAGGGAAAGAGCCTTTGCGGTATCCAGAACCACAAAGGTGTTAGAGGGGGGACTTTCAATCTAACTTCAGCGGCACTTTCTTATTACAAATATTCTTCAGTGCTTTCCATTGATCTGGCGTAAGGCTAGGCTTTGGATCGTTTAATGCCTCATTCGCACGAATGTGTTCAATACGTTCATGATGCGGTGGATGATCGACCAGATAAGCGTCAATGCCTTGAAAATCGCCAGACTCTTTTGATAAAAATTCCATTGAATGACGAAATCCTTCAGGGCTAATTTTTGCTTTCTTGATTAAATTAATGCCAATATCATCGGCTTGTGTTTCATAATCTCGACTATATTTTAAGTTGATAAAATCAAAAGCGACATTCTCTTCAGAGACACCTAACATGGCTTTATAAAAAGCTCTAACGCCCATTTGATTAATGAAGATAGCGATGACATGATGTTTAAGGGAATGCCCCATTTCATGGGCTATCACGCCAGCGATGCCATCGGGATCATTGATTTTTAACAAACCACTATAAATAAAGATATGAAAAGCGGGTGTTGATTCGGCATTGACGAAATTAGGCGAATCAATCACCCTAATATCAAACTTATGTTTTGATCCTGTTTGCAGACTGAGTTTATCAACCAAGTTATCCAGTGCCTTCCTGCCTTCTGGATCCACACATTCAACTTGTCCACTAAACCTTGGCTTAACGTTTTTCTCCCAAATTTCTTCTTCCCAGCTATAGGGAACGAGATTGGCAATCCACAATGAAACTGTTGATATTTTCCACACAGGTAATACCAAAATAATAACGACTGCCGCTACTAATGCCCACGCTGTTCGCCACGGATGATGAACATGAGATAATTTGATATTGCGCGAATGGACTAATGGCAATATGGCATCAATAGCGTCCCTATCCTCAACGACCAAACGCGCACCCAACATCAATTTACAACCAAAGACTGCGGGCTTGTCTTGGTAGGGGCGTTCAAAGAGTTGCAACTCTTCTTTAGGCCATTCAATGACTTTTTTTATTTTATTTTCTTCAATTGAAATTTTCAAGGCCTCATGACCAACTTCTACCAACGCGCTCGAAGGCTGAATTTTTTGACCATCAAAATATCGCGCTGAAAATATTTGTTTCATAAACATCTTACCTAAATAAGACCAATTTCTAAGTTCATCACTGAAGCAAAACCACCACCAAATTTGGATTTTTCACCAGGTGCTTGTTCAATATCAAGCCCCGCTAAATTCCCAATCACGCTGACATGTTTACAAATAAATCGCATTCGTCGTTGCCAAATAAACGGTAAACCAAACCCAAAGGTAAAAATAAAAATCAGATCATTAATTACAAAAAGCCTTAAATAATCCATGCCAGTCGCATTGCACGCAAAACCAATAGATCCAAAATGGAGCTGATTATACTTTTCACGTAAAAAAGCTGCCCTATACCAGTAACGCGGCGCATAGCAACCCCACAAAAGCAAAAGGATACTAATTAAATATCCTTCTTTGAGCAGTTTAGTAATATAAGGTTTAGCTATCCAACCTTCTGCCGGCACATTGACATAATGCGCAATAAAGGGCAGCAACCAATAACCACATGCCGCCATTAGCGCTAAAAGGTAAAGGGAAGCGCCTATACTCGCAAGGTTTGCGATAATGAGCATTTTTATGCAGGGCGTAAAGCTGGCCAATTGATTGCCAAAATGTAATTTTTTCATTTTATATTTATACATAATGACATCGCTAATGGGGATCCAAAAGCCCAAAGTCAAAAATTTCATCAGGGTTTGCCCCAGACCAATCAGTCCATATAATAGACTCGAGCCATCTAAATGGCCCCTTATTCCTCGCCAGCGAAGTCGTGATAAGCGATATCGTAATGATCCATAAACTATGACAAAGGGTAAATAAATAAAATAGAAAATCATATAGATTGGGGTTAATAATATGGCAAAAAGTAATTTGTAATTTTGCTCAGGGATAAATTGTACATCTCCCCCTCCGCCAAAAAGAGAGGTCATAAACCGCCATTTAATATCAAGTTCCTTATCCGCATAGCTAATTAAAAAGCCTTGATTATTAAATCTTATCCAAAAATCACTGATACTGTTAAATTCAAAGACAAATTTATTTTCAAAGGGATCTTGCTCTTCAACTCGAAAATGTGTCTTCTTAATATCCTTATTCGGTTGAAAATCAAACTTGGGATTAGTTTGTGAATGTTTCATCTTTTCTTGATACGTCTCCACTTCTTCTGACGCCCAATACAAAGGAAGTGAAATGATGGCTAGCATTATCAACCCAAATATAAGCCCTAAGAATAATTCAAGACCATATCCTGTGTATTCAAATCTATCTTTATCAAGCATAAAAGAAGAAGTAACATAACGACGTTTGCGAGTCTTTCCCCAAAAATGATAAATGCCAAGCGTCACAATACTAAGCAAAATACTCAGTAGATATATTTTGTACAGTTCACTGGTGTTACCATCATACGTTAATGCATGTGTGGTTACTGGCTCTTGGGACATGGCCTCGCCTTTAGAGAACGCTTCATTACTATATCGATAATATAGTGGAATGCTTAAACCTAGGATAACAAAGTAGGCTTAGAACTGAAAATAAGCGGTAGTTTTAAGCGCACTTATTTGCATTGAACCAAATGTTGTAAATTGTTGTCTAATTAATAGAGGAATATACATAATTGTAGTACCCCCCTCTTAAGGAACTTTCATGAAAATAAATTTGAGTGAAAGTTGTAATAAAAACTTTATTACATGCGATGCCAATGCCCCGCTAATCACTGCGATCGATACATATGTTGAAAAAAAATCAAAGCCTTTTATTTTACTTGAAGATAAAGGACAGTTTGTAGGGATACTCTCCCCCACCGAAATGCAATGCATGCAAAAATATACTAAACATCTTGAAAACTTAACTTGCTATCAGTTAATCAGAACTTATTCCGATATTTTCTCATTAGAGGCTAATGAAGATGATGTTATACAACAGATGAATGAAAATAGTCTTGACTATGCCATATTCATTGACAAAAATAAAAACTATCTCGGTGTTGTTACACTTGGAACGTTATTAAGTCGTAAAATTGAATCCAACGGTAACTTGTATTTTGAAGGAGTATCTGATGATGAACTTCAAATATATAGTGAAAATAGAAATATCATTAATAAGTTAAGATCGGCAGAAGATAAATATCATTTCTCTGGATTGAAAGATGCGATTGTATATTATGAGCCAATTAAGCCCATCTCGATTACATTGCCAGCTGATGAGATAATTGAACAACTTAACAATAGCTTATTAAAAGATTGCAACAGCGCCTATGTCAACATATTTGGCCATTCTAAAGAAGAGCTAATCAACAAACAATATTCTGATAGAATATATAGAGATGACACTGATATTTCAAATATAATTCGCCAAATATTGATTAACAATTATAGAGTAGACAATTTAGAAACTCACGAGATTGACGTTAATGGCGATGACAAATGGTTTTTAAATCATGTCTTTTATGAAGTTGAAGATTCATTCATTATTCGCTGGTGGTCACGGAAAACTGACATAACTAAGCAAATGTTGTTAAAAAATGAGCTTAAGAAAAATGTTGAAATAGTAAGAGAAAGTCAAAAATTATCACACACAGGCAATTGGGAATATAATTTATCGAATAAAACCCTACTTATATCTGATGAATTTAAGAGTATATTTGAACTAAAGACGCTACCGCCCAAGGACCCTGTCACAACACCGTTAACATATGAATTTTTTCTGAAGTTTGTTGATACAAAAGATAAGGATATGGTTGATAAAGCACATAAAGCGTTGGCAGAAAAAGCTATTTATCTTTCGATGGAATATCAAATCATTACTGAGCTAGGCAACACCAAACAAATTCATGAACATTGTAAAATTATGTATGATGAACTTGGCAAGCCTCAAATCGCAATAGGTACAATTCAAGACATGAGTACTATGAAATATCTCGAAGATATTTCATGGCATACACAAGAACTATTTAATGAGATGTTTAATAACAGCATTGATGGTATTTTTATTCTCGATGTATTACCAAACAGTGAATACCGTTATGTGAAAATCAATCCTGCCTGTGAAAGAGGATTCGGACTTTCAAATTCTGAGGTTGCTTCAAAAACCATTAGTACCCTGTTTCCGAATGAGACAGGTAATGAAATGATAAACTCCTTGAATCGCTGCGTACGCGAGAACAAATCTATCCATATCGAAAATGAGTTAACTTTTCCAGCAGGGAAGAAATATTTTTCCGTCTCTTTAGTTCCTATGCATACTCAACAAAGGATTATCACGCAAGTCATAGGTGTTGCCATTGATATCACTGAAAAAAAGAAAGTTGAAGAAAATTTACGACGTCTCAACTGGGCTTTGCTTGCATTAAACAAAGGAAATATTGCTATTTCACAAGCCTCTTCAGAAATAGACTTAATTGACACATGTTGTAAATCAATTACTAATAAAAATGAATATTTCCCTTTATGTTGTGTATTTGAAGTGAATGACGATCCAAAATATCCTCTAAAAATATTTGCACTATCTTTGGAGGGCGATATCCTTAAATTTGATCATGAATTTCAGCAAGATAAACTACCTGGTCAAAACACGGTTTTAAAATCCCTTTTCTCTAAAACGCCTGAAATTCAAGACATAACGAAAGAAATAGAACAGTTTAGTCACTCTAAACTAAAAGATGTGGGCCTTAAGTCAGTATTGGCTTTACCTCTTAAATCACATCATAAAATCAATTTTATTTTAGCCGTTTACTCAAAACATGAAGATGCTTTTAAAATAACAGAAATTCGGATGTTTGAAGAACTGGGTCAAAATATTATTTTAGGTATTGAGCACCAACGTACTCAAGCGACATTTGAAAATACAGTTTTAGTTAAAGACCAACAATCTCTTAAATTAGAACGTTCTCTACAAAACACAATTGGAGCTCTGGGCGTTATGTTGGAAGCTCGGGATCCCTTTACTGCGGGCCATTAAAGACGTGTAGCAAACTTAGCAGTAGCCATTGCTGAGGTTTATGGACTGGAACCTAGTAGAATATATTTACTCAATATTGCCGCCTGTGTTCATGATATTGGTAAAATTATCATTCCATCTGAAATCTTAAGTAAACCTTCGAAGCTTTCTGCTCCAGAATTCGCCATTATTAAAGAGCACCCTGAAGTGGGATACCAAATATTAAAGGACATAGAATTCCCAGGACCGATTGCAGAAATTGTGCGCCAGCATCATGAATATCTTGATGGTTCTGGTTATCCTTTTGGATTAAAGAGTAATAGTATCTTGCTTGAAACAAAAATTCTTACCGTAGCTGATATTGTTGAAGCGATGTCTTCACATCGCCCTTATCGACCAGCGTTGAGCATTACGGTTACGCTTAATGAAATAAAAAGAATGAAAGGAATTAAACTTGACCCTAAAGCGGCTGATATTTGCGTTGCCTTATTTGAAAAAAATG
>CAYXVT010000098.1:10053-13010 GCA_964468105.1 Uncultured Candidatus Berkiella sp.
TCTATCAATTCCCGACAGTAGATAATTTCAACAAAAGTACCATCTTTCAATTGTCTGATCATAGTCGTGCTTAGGTAGGCCTATATAGGAAGATCGGTTGGTTTCTTCATCATAAAATACAAAACAGCGGCACAGAAAGCGCCAAAAAACACCATCAGCGATAACCCACCCATGGTTTCATGATCGCAAATACTCACTAAATAGGTAGCAATGACGCCAAAAAAACTCATGTAAGATGAAAATATGGCCATTCTTCTTCCCATGGGTTCTTTACATACTTCAATCGCAAAACGACTAAAGGGGCCAAAGGTCATAGCAAAACCTAATGCTGTTAACATCATAGCCATGATCAATATCCATAAAGGAAGTTTTAGGAAACTTACAATAGCAAATGCCATTGAACCTATTAATCCAACCCATAATCCAATGCTGATTAATTTTAAAGGGTGAACTCTATGAACCAGTTGCCCTGTTATTTGAGCTCCTATGATAAAAGCGCCAAAAACATATAACTGTATTAAACCATATTCCATTGTTGATCGATGATATCCTTGAATAATCAAAAAGGGCGTTTCAACCACCCAACAAATCAAGGATAAAAACATAAAGCAAAAAGGCAGTGTAAACACTAAAAAGTGTTTTCTGGTGGCAATCGCAATATAGTCTTTAACGATGGTTTTGAGGTGAAGCGGATATCTTTCTGCTTGCGTTTGAGGTGTCGCTATAGCTAACAAAATAAAGCCGACAACACCACTTATGCCCAAAAGCGTAAAGATCATTCGCCAATCAGAAAATTCAAGCACTATTGCCCCCAGAATCGGGCCAAAAGCTGGTGCTAAGATCACAATTGATCCCATGATGGAAACTATTTTTATGGCCAGACGTGTTTCATAATGTTCATGTACAGCAGAATATCCTGCAACAACAACACAACATACGGTGCATCCCTGAATAAATCGACAAATAAGAAATAGCAATATCACGGAAGTGTTTGCACAAATGAAACTGCTAATGGTATAAAAAATGGCCCCTAATAATAGCATTATTTTTCTGCCATATTTATCCGAGAGCGGCCCAACGAACAATTGCATCGAAGCCGAGCCTAAGAACCAATATAACAAAGTGTCTTTTGCGATGCTTTCACTAATCTGAAGATCTTCCATTAACTTGGGCAAACCTGGAAGATACATATCATTGGCAAGATAAGTGGCTATTTCAAAAAATACCACAGCAAGAGGAAACCAAAACGCCATTTTTTTTAACGTCATATTAAATTTGCTCTTAATAAAACGAACAACAAAAAGAATGTTAACTGAATCATGTGCATTTTATCGGTTTTTTGTTTACTCATTATTTAAGCCTAGTAAAATTCATTGAATATTTCTTAGAATTCAAAAAATATTTAGCTTTTTATCCATAGGGGATTTCACCATGCATTTATTACAGTTAGACCAAATAATACAAGTTTCAGGTGGGATCTTCCCTTTTGATATTCTGTTTCCTGCCATAAACAAGCAGCCAGCGCCTAATGAACTCCAGGCTATTGCTTATACCGCTTCAAACAATTGTTATTTTGGCTCAACGAATGAAATTAATCTTTTAGCTCATGAATGCGCACACCTGGCCCAACAATATGCCAAATAATGATATTTCTATTCTATACTAACTGGTGGTTATCCATATAAGGTTAAAATCACCATGAATAGACAATTTAAAGCGTTAATTGCCATTAGCTTTGCCGCCTTTTTATCAACCGCCTATGGTAATGCTGCACAAGATGCCATTGAATCTTGTGCCGATAAAGGCGAGGGAGACTCCTGCGAAGTCATGAATAAGCAGGGAGACAGCATCTCTGGTATCTGCCATACCAAGGGTCCAGATGGCAAACTGGTCTGCGTTCCAAATAATTAGTTCTCATGAGAGAATTCATTATTTCTTGTTTTACGCTGGGCGCGAAGTAAATTCGCACTTGCCTTTAAAGGGGAGAATCGCGATTCTCCCCCTTAACAATCCCCCATCGCGAAACATTCCTTCGACAAAATAAGTTGTATAACTATCCGTCTCAAGTCTTTTTATAGCATCCCTCCCCAAATATCGTTAGAATTTGCGTTTCTTTTAAGTTGTATGGGTCCCATTACATTGTGAGTAAGCTGTTATATATAGAAACCTGGGGCTGCCAGATGAATGAGTACGACACTAAACGCATGGCAGAGCTGCTTGAAGCTAGCCATGGTTTAAAGTTGGTAGACTCACCAGATAATGCAGATGTTCTTTTGATGAATACCTGCTCCATTCGCGAAAAAGCCCAAGAAAAAGTCTTCTCTCGCCTGGGACAATGGCGCCCCCTGAAAACTGCCAGACCAGATATCGTTATTGGCGTTGGTGGCTGCGTTGCTAGCCAAGGTGGCGATATTATCCGCCAAAGAGCCCCTTATGTTGATATTGTGTTTGGTCCACAAACACTTCATCGCTTGCCCATGATGCTAAATAGTGTCAAGCGCGATGGTAAGCCTGCTATTGATGTTTCGTTCCCCGAAATTGAAAAGTTCGATTGTTTGCCTGAACCTAAAGCAGATGGGCCAACAGCATTGGTTTCCATTCAAGAAGGCTGTAGTAAATATTGCTCATACTGTATTGTTCCCTATACACGCGGTGAAGAAATTAATCGCCCCTTTGATGATGTGATTTCAGAAATTGCAGGTCTTGCGAGTAAGGGCATCAAAGAATTAACGTTATTAGGCCAAAATGTGAATGCCTATCGCGGCTTGATGCATAACGGACATTATGCAGATCTGGGTCTATTAATACGATTTGTCGCGCAAATTGAAGGTATTGAACGTATTCGTTTTACCACATCACATCCCAATGAATTTTCAAATAGCCTCATTGAAACTTATCGCGATGTCCCTTCGCTTGCTAATCATCTGCATTTACCAGTGCAAAGTGGCAGCGATCGT
>CAYXVT010000099.1:0-326 GCA_964468105.1 Uncultured Candidatus Berkiella sp.
GGAATTGGTCTGGGGTGACGGTTGAAAGTAAATCAGGTCATTTTTCCTATGCCGGTAAGCAGCTTGAGATCATCGATTTGCCTGGCACTTACACCTTAACAACCATTGCGGCTGATGGTCCTCAAGATGAGACATTAACCAGTGTCTTTTTAAAATCGAATCAACAATCACTTGTGCTGAATATCGTAGATGCCATTAATCTTGAGCGAAATTTATACTTAACGTTACAACTATTAGAGCAAGATCTTAACGTCGTTATTGCACTTAATCGGATGGATTTGGCTGAGAAGGCCGGCCATAGAATTAATTTAGAATCACTTCAAGAT
>CAYXVT010000099.1:336-13008 GCA_964468105.1 Uncultured Candidatus Berkiella sp.
AAGATCAATTAGGGAGTAAGGTAGTTCATTTAGTTGCACGAAAAGGGATAGGTGTTGAGGCCCTTAAAGAAGCTGTTTCTACAAAGCACAATCCGCAACGCCCTTTTAAGATGACTTATTCAGAAGTGATTGAACAACAATTACGCCAGCTTGAAAATTTAGCACCGCGCTATCAATTAATACGTTGGTTAGAAGGTGAAGCGTGTGATGCGCATAGTGAAGCCATCACCAAAGCGCAAGATGAGATTATGGCTCAAAGTGGCCAAAGCGCTGACGTCCTCATTGCCTGCACACGGTATCAATGGATTGAGAGCATTGTTAAAAAATCTCGCAAGACATGCAAAGTGCCTGCTGCAAAACCTCAAGATGAAAGTAGCAGTCGAATAGACAGCCTTGTTTGCCATCGATATTTTGGGTTGCCGATTTTTTTTGGTGTCATGTATGCGTTATTTTTCTTTGCGATTAACATCGGTGGCGCTTTTCAAGACTTTTTTGAATTAAGTTCAGACGCGATTTTTGTCGAAGGATTTGGTGTGGTGTTGCATCAGTTGGGAGCGCCAGCTTGGCTGATGGCTTTGCTGGTTTCTGGCGTGGGTAAGGGAATAAGTACTATCCTCACTTTTATCCCAGTGATAGGCGCTATGTTTTTAGCCTTAGCTTTTTTGGAAGATTGTGGCTATATGGCACGAGCAGCTTTTGTGATGGATAGATTAATGCGTGCAATGGGTCTGCCTGGTAAATCCTTTGTTCCGATGATAGTTGGTTTTGGTTGTAACGTACCGGCGATTATGGGCATGCGGACATTAGATAATAAGCGCGATCGTATTTTGGCGGTGATGATGAGCCCCTTTATGTCATGTGGTGCTCGTCTTGCTATTTTCACGGTGTTTGTGGCGGCCTTTTTTCCTCAAGGCGGCCAAAATATTGTCTTTTTACTCTATTTAATTGGCATAAGCATGGCTGTGTTAACAGGCTTGATGCTTAAGAAAACCTTACTCAAAGGTGAGATTGCACCTCTGTTATTAGAAATGCCAAATTATCAATTACCCCATTTGCAGTCGCTCTGGTTTCATTGCTGGCATCGGTTACGCAGCTTTATACTCAATGCGGGTAAAATGATTTTACCGGTTTGTGTGTGTATTGGGATTTTAAATAGTATCAGCGTAGAAGGTCGGTGGTTAAAAGAACCTGATGAGACTTCCATATTGTCAACCGTGGGTCAAACCATTGTTCCTTTGTTCAAACCCTTAGGGATTGAAGAACAAAACTGGCCGGCTGCAGTTGGGTTGTTAACGGGCGTATTGGCAAAAGAAGTGGTTATTGGCACTTTAAATTCACTCTATGCTAAAAACCCTTTAACAGAACAAGATGAGACAGACGCTTTTCATTTAAGCCTAAAATTTAAAGAGGCATTGGCCACGATTCCTGTCAACTTTTCCTTACTTGCTCACGCCTGGACCAATCCGATTGCCGCGAACTCACCCGAAGAAAAATTAAATCATCATGCCTATGGTGAAATGGTGCGGCGTTTTAATGGTCAAGCCAATGCTTTTGCTTACTTATTATTTGTGTTGCTTTATTTCCCCTGCGTTTCTGCTACCGCGGCGATGGTGCGTGAAGTACAAAAAGGGTGGACCTTATTCTCAGTGTGCTGGACAACAGGCCTTGCTTATTCGATGGCAGTGGTCTATTACCAGTGTGCCACTTTTATCATGCACCCATTGCAAACCATTGTTTGGGTCGTTGTGTGGGGTTGTGTGGGCACATTAACACTGTTTGGGATCAAGCAGTATGGTCGTAAATATCTTTCAAATTCATTTCCAACCCCCATTGTGCTAAAAGTGTCATAACGTGATGAGTCAACATGCTGATTCGATTATTGCATGCCCACATTGTGATTCTCCTTTATTTGAAAACGATAAATATTATGCTTGTGTTAATCTTCATCAATTTGATAAAGCACGGCAAGGCTATGTCAATCTATTAGTCGTAAATCAAAAGAAAACCGCTAATCCCGGTGATAATAAAGAAATGATCCAATCACGTTTGGCTTTTTTAAACAAAAACTTTTATTCAGGTATTTCAACAGCGTTAAATGATTTGATCCCCTCTCAACCGCTACGTATTTTAGATAGCGGTTGTGGAGAAGGCTATTATTTGCGTTCACTCTATGAAAATTTTTCACATCATGATTGCTACGGCGTGGATATATCAAAAGAGGCTATCAAGCTTGCTGCAACAGCAAGCAAGAACATATCCTGGTTCGTTGGTAGTGTGGTGCGCTTGCCCTTTTTAGCGCAATCGCTTGATATCGTCACAGCAGTTTTTGCGCCTCATGATTTTAATGAATTTCATCGAGTTTTAGCCGAGCAGGGCAAACTTATCATTTGTGCACCTGAGCCTAATCATCTCATTGAATTAAGAAATATTTTATTTGATAAAGTCACATCAAAAGATCAAGATAAGATGTTGGATTTGGCCAATGAACATTTTGAATTAGAGCAAACTGTTCCTGTTCAATATCAATGTGAATTAATCACCAAAGAAGATATTCGTCATTTGCTGACCATGACACCATTTTATTTTAAATCTTCAAAAGAACAGCAAGATAAAGTTTTTGCACTGGACGCACTTTCTATTACGGTAGATGTGAAATTTTGGGTGTTTAAAAAAAATAAGCATTAGATTTCAAGGGGCGAAAACATGTATTTTCGATATGACTTATCTACTGAAAAAGAAAATAATACACTAATGACATTAGTGGATGCGTTGATAATGTCTACACATTTTAGCGATGGCAAACTAAAGAATTTCTTACTGTCTTGTTTAGATAGAATGAAAAATCTTGAGACTGTTAGTTATTGTCTACAGATCATGCATCAATACAGTCAAGAACTGACATCTGATTTATTGGGTATGATCCATGATCAAAGTCGCAACGAAGAGGCCCAAAGAATTAATAAGATTTTGCATGCCCTCGACGATTTAACGCGAACAATCAATCAAAAATTGGCAAGTCCGCCACTATGGGTTAATAATCCTCCAATGTATTTTGAAATTACGCATGAGGAATTTGTTCTTTATGAAAGCTATAAAGACCTCAGTAGTAGTTTTCAAGCCTTCTTTTCTGAATTTAAAGCGCAGGGGCAGCATAATTCAAGATCACGACAGAACCGGATTGGAAGTAAACTTAAGTATGAGTATATTCTGCCAGAAGAACTCGAAACTGATAGTGATAGTGATAGTGATTATGATAAAGTCGAGATTGAACTAGTGGAAGATGAGACGCCCACTTTTTTGCCACAATTTGAACAATTAACACTGCAAACCCAAGCATCAAGTGCATCATCGGTTACCTATTCTAGTCCCGAGCCTAAGAGCCTGGAGACCTCAAGAAACCCCTGTTCACCTAATTAGCGCCAGAAAAAAAGGGGCCAGTTGGCCCCGTGTTTATTCAACTAAATAGTCAATAGCTTACGCAGCCATTGCTTTAAGTTGTTTTAATGCACGGATTTTAACACGACGGCTAGCTGGTTTAGCTTTGAACATCATGGTTTCACCGGTGAAAGGATTAACGCCTTGACGCGCTTTGGTAGCAGGCTTTTTGATCACGAGGATCTTGAACATGCCAGGCCATGAGAACATTTCTGGGCCATTTTTTTGTAAATGAGCGTCGATGATTTGACCAACAGCTTCCATCATAGCAGCAACGTCTTTGCGAGCAACGCCAGTGCGTTCAGCAATTTCAGACATCAATTGTGATTTGCTGAAAGGTTTACGACCAACTGAAACAGGTCCTTTTTTAGCAGCAGTAGCTGCTGGCTTAGCTGCACGTTTAGTCGTAGCACGCTTTACAGCGCCACGCTTAGCGGCTTTAGGGCCTTTACGAGCAATTACTTTCTTGGCCTTTACAGCCTTCCCTTTAGCCTTAGTTGCTGATTTCTTTTTAGCAGCCATTATTAGTACTCTCCTTAGTGACACACTTGTAAAAAAAATTTCTGTTAGCGTTTTAACGCTATAAAGATAGCATACTTTATATCAAAAAGTAGCACCTTAATCAAAAACCTAATGCTTGAGCTAACAAAGTTACTGGGTGGGCAACTTTCATCAAAGGATATTCCATTTTTACCTGTCTTTGAAGATGTAATGCACAACCTACATTAGTTGTTGCTATAAAGTTAACTTGGTTATTGCCTAATTCTGATAGTAATTGTTGCGCTAATTGTGATGCCATATCCGGATGATCCAACATATATGTACCTGCTGCGCCACAACAGTGAGGAGAAGAGAAAGTTTTGCAGGACAATTCGGGTATTCTTGCCAAGAGTTGTAGGGGATCAGTAGGTGACTTCAATACATTACGACGCGTGCAGGGCGTATGTAAAATAATCTGTGCCGCTAACGCTTGAGGTTTTACATCGCTTGGCCACTCACATTTTTGTATAAAAGTGACAATATCGGTCACTTTTGATGAAAAGGCTTTTAAGCCTTCCTCTTTTGAATCAGATAATGAACTAAAATGTGTGCCAATTTCCTGTAGCACGGCGCTACAACCGGTTGCAGTGGTAATAATGTAATCAATCTTTTGATCAAAGGCTTTGCTGTTTTGCTGGGCTAATCGGTACGCTTCCTTTAAATCTCCAGCATGAGTTGCAATCGCACCACAACAGGTTTGTGAGGTGGGAACCTGTACTTGCATCCCTAAGCGGCGCAAAACGAAAATGCTTGCTGCCAGTGTTTCTTGATCGACAAGTGAAGTAATGCAGCCAGTAAATAACATGACACTTCCCCGTTTAGGGCCAAGTGGTTCATAAATTGGCTGAAAATTCATTGGTTTAGAAACAGATGGCATCAATTGATCTAAAGATTTTAAACCCAAAAGGGTTGGTAACCTCAAAAAACGAGCAACTTGGCGAAGACCTAGTTTCTGTATCAGCCACAATATCCAATGTAATCCTCGTTGATAGGCGGGTTTTACTAAGATCAAACTTAAAAATCGGGTTGTAAAAGGGGGCTTTGGTAAAGATCCTTGTGCAGGTAATTCCTTTAATAAAGCTCGACCTAGGGTTAGCAACTGACCATATTCCACATGCGCAGGGCAAACTCTTTCACAAGCGCGGCATCCCAAGCATTGATCAAGATGGGTTTGTGCCTTTGCGGTTAGCGGTAATTTTTCTTGGGCAAGCGCTTGAAACAATGCAATTCGACCACGAGGCGATTCATTTTCATCTTTGGTCAGTTCGTAGGTTGGGCAATGAGGTAGGCAAAGAGCGCACTTAACACATTGGCTCGCAAGCCCATTAACTATTTGAGCTTCTTGTTTTGGATTTTCAGTGATAGCCATAGAGACTGCCCATATTAGACCCTAACTGGTAATATACCGCACAGAACAGCCAGGACCTATATATGTATTATCAACACCAACTTTTCTTTTGTATTAATCAGCGCGCCAGCGGCAAGCGTTGTTGTGCCCAAGGCAATGCGAATGAGTTACGAGATTATGCCAAGAAGCGATTAAAAAAGTTGGGGCTGCATAAAGCGGGAGAATGTAGGGCTAATACAACAAGCTGTTTAGACCGTTGTGAACTAGGTCCAGTGTTAGTTATCTACCCAGAAGGTGTGTGGTATCACTATGAAAATGCCCACGATATTGATGAAATTATTGACCAACATATTCTTCAAGGTAAGATAGTGAACCGATTATTATTGCCATCTACCCCTCCAGAGGTCATTTTGGACCCCCAGGATCAAGGTATTTAGTGTCATTAGTAAGAAATACACGAATATCCATTGTCACATGGGTAGGGGTTTTGTATAATTCGCCAACTTTGAGTCTCTATCATCCCTTTGGAGTAACAGGTTTATGAGAACCTATGTCGCGAAACCGCAAGACATTAAACGCGATTGGTTTGTTGTTGATGCTAAAACGATGCCTATTGGTCGTATAGCTTCACGCGTTGCCTCTATTTTACGTGGCAAGCACAAAACCATTTATACACCGCATGAAGATACTGGCGATGTCGTTGTGATTATCAACGCTGAGTTAGTTCAATCTACAGGTAAGAAAGAAAAGACCAAGATTTATCACCATCACTCTGGCTATATTGGTGGAATTAAGTCCGTTACCTTAGAAAAATTGCGAGCTACTCGTCCAGAGCGTATCCTTCAGATGGCCATCAAACGGATGTTGCCAAGAGGACCTTTGGGTAGAAAGATGTTTAAGAAGTTGTGGGTATATGCAGGGACTGAACACCCTCATCAAGCTCAACAACCAAAAGAATTAACTCTCATTTAATTATTAACTTTGGGCAACGCATGACAACAACACAAGCACAACATTATGGAACTGGTCGGCGCAAAACATGCCGAGCACGTGTTTATTTAAAACGTGGAACCGGGAAAATTATTGTTAATGATAAAACGCTAGAAGATTATTTCGGCGGCCGTAAAGCGGCTCATATGATCGTAAGACAACCCTTAGTGTTGTTGGAATTACAGAACAAATTTGATGTCACAGTCAATGTGGCTGGTAGTGGTCCAATGGGACAAGCGGGCGCCATTCGTCATGGTATCACCCGAGCTCTTCTTCAATATGATGAAGAAGGTGCTGTTCCTGTTGAAAGTGGTGAAGGTGAAGGCGGAGCAGGTGATCAATCATTCCGTCGTATTCTTCGTAAAGCAGGATATGTAACACGTGACTCACGTGAAGTTGAGCGTAAAAAGGTCGGTCACCGCAAAGCGCGTAAAGTTGAACAGTACTCTAAACGATAACCGTTCAGAGACAAAAAAAGGCGGCCTAGGTCGCCTTTTTTTTTGGAGAGAATTTATTATGATTTCAATGACAGAATTATCAATGCACTACGGTTCAAAGTTACTCTTTGACGAAGTGAATCTACTACTACTCACCGGTAAGCGTTATGCCATTGTCGGCTCTAATGGCTCAGGAAAAAGTACCTTATTGCGCTTGATGATGCTGGAAGAAACGCCAAGCCTTGGTGAGATTTCAACGCCAAAGGGAATGAATGTTGGTTGGGTTAACCAGGATCAGTTTCGTTTTGAAAACGTCAGAGTGATAGATGTTGTTATTCAAGGCAAAGCAGAATTGTGGAAAGCGCTTGAAGAAAAGGAAGAGCTATTAACTGGGGAATGGACAGATAGAGCAACGCAACGCTTTAGTGAAATAGAAGAGATGATAGCTCACCATGATGGCTATATGGCTGAAGGTCAAGCGCATACGTTGTTAACAGGTCTTGGGATCCCACTTGAAAATCACGAGAAGCCATTATCGATGCTTTCTGGTGGTTTTAAAATGCGGGTTCTATTAGCGCAAGCTTTATTCGGTGCACCCGATATTCTATTGCTTGATGAGCCAACCAACCATTTGGATATGGTTACCATCTGTTGGTTAGAAGAATATTTAATAAACAATTTTAAAGGTTTATTAGTGTTTGTTTCGCATGATATTAAATTTTTGAACAATGTGGCGACGAGCATTTTAGATATCGATTATGGTGAAATTCGAGAATACCCTGGAAACTATGATAAATTTTTGGTGAATAAAGAAATTATCATGGGGCAAAAACTTCAAGAAAAGAAAAATCTTGAAGATAAAATTGCTAACTTGCAAAAATTTGTGGATAGATTTAAAGCAAAAGCTTCCAAGGCCACACAAGCTAGATCTCGCGTGAAGATGATTGATAAAATTGAATTGCCCGATATCAAAAATTCTTCACGGATAGCACCACACTTTGATTTTCAATGTAAAAGACCTTCCGGTAAACAGGTTTTGATAGCATCGAACATTTCAAAGTCTTTTGGTGATAAGCAAGTCTTAAAAGATGTCAAAGTAGATATCAAACGTGGTGAAAAAGTCGCCATCGTTGGACCAAATGGTATTGGTAAATCGACCTTTTTAAAAATTATTCTTGGATTGGTTGAGCAAGATACAGGGACTGTAGAGTGGGGATATGAAACCCAAACAGCCTACTTTGCCCAGGATCATCATGAAACCTTAAAAGACAATGTGAGCGTGATGGAATGGCTTTCACATGAAGCATCAAGTGAAACCAGCGTCAAAATACGTCATATGCTTGGCCAAGTTCTTTTTGTAAAAGATGAAGTGGAAAAAAGCGTCCTGCAGATAAGTGGGGGCGAGGCTGCACGTTTATTACTAGCTAATATTATGTTGGCCAAACCTAATGTGCTAATCATGGATGAACCAACCAACCACTTGGATGTGGAAACGATTGAAGCTTTAGGCAAAGCTTTAAAAGCTTATCAAGGCACCTTATTGCTGGTAAGCCATGATAGACATTTTGTGAATCAAGTCGCTACGCGAGTGATTGCCATCACTAAGAAAGGCATCAAAGACTTTAAGGGCAGCTACATGGAATATTTAAAGTATTATCAAGAGGATTATTTAAATGTGGATTTTTTAGCAGGTAAAGGCAAAAAATAAAGGCATGTATTTTTAGTTTAGTAGGTCTTAGCGTGCCCACCAAATTAACGCTTAACGGTGGGCACGCTAAGAGCTTTGCCCACCCTACATTGATGACCATTCATTTTAGAAGAATATATCCCCTCATCCATCAAATATAATGTTTATACTCATTTGTTATCTTCTATAACAAATGAGTGCTGTAAATTTATGCGAGTACAAAAAAGTAGCGTAAATACAAAAGAAAACTCCACTATTAACCCAGTCCTGTATACCTTGCCAAAGAGTGTCTTGGTGGAGTTACTTTTCCCGTTATTAGAACCTGAACTGCTTGCAAAAATACATGCTATCAATTTTGAATTTAATGCCTTGATTGAAAATAAAACGATATGGCAAGAATTTTGTGACAAATATTTCCCCTATCTATTAGAAGCCAAGCCACAAGCGTACCAACAGAATCCCAAAAGATTATTTTTAAAAGAAATTAAAAAATATAGAAATTTTATCATTCCTTTCGTTCCAAAGTTAGACACTATGCGTTTAACACTAGCAAGCTTAAGTGGTGAAATTGAGGCAATTGATTCATCCACTATCCCGACAGAATATAAACGTACATTTTACATTTTTGCAGCAGCCAATGGTCATATGGATGCCTTAAGTAGATTAGATACGGGGGGCATTATTGAAGCTTTCATAAAAGCATCATCTAATGGTTATGTCAAAGTGGCAGTATGGTTTTTAGAGAATCGCTTTAAAATGACAGCCAAAGCCATTGAGCAAGCCTTTGAGGCGGCCTCCAGTCAAGGACATTTGGGGGTTGTTGAGTGTATTTTACAACATGAGAAAAATGGGATTGCCAATGATGCAAAAGGGCAAGCCTTAAGAAATGCGGCTGCCCATGGACACACTAAAGTACTGAATGTCTTGTTAAAGCAATTTCAAAATGACATTACCCCAGGATTTTTAGGTCGCGCATTAGAAGATGCAGCAGAACATGGACATACTAAAACGATTAAAACGCTTTTTGAACATGCACAACATATCATCATTCCTACCAATAAAAGTCGTGCTTTTAATCTTGCAGCTCAACATTGTCATCTTGGGGTTATCCAATATCTATTGGAAACACTGGGTACTCAAATTTCAAATGTTGACAAGGGAAGTGCTCTTAATTATGCCGCAGAAATTGGTGCGGTTAATATTATTCAATGTCTTTTGCAACAAGTAGGAACTGAAATTGATAATGTGGATAAAGAGAGCGCATTAACCTTAGCGGCATCCAAGGGATACCTTAAAGTGGTGCAATGTATTTTAGAACACGCTGGAAATGATATTCATGCAGATGATAAAAAACAGGCTTTAAAAATGGCTGAGAATTATGGTCATGGATCGGTGGTCAATGCATTTAATCAATACAATTTAGGCAATGTATTTAAAGATGCTGCTGGATATGGTCAATTTGAAATGGTGCAATGGTTATTAGAGCAAGCAGGAGATGAAATTTCATCTGCCTATAAAGGAATGGCACTAGAAAGCGCGGCGAAAATGGGATATGCCGATGTTGTGAAATATCTGTTAGAAGAAGCGGGAAGTGACATTAATGTTTCTTGCAAAACCAAAGCAGCACAATTTGCTCAAGAAGCAGGATTTGAATCGATTGTTACGCTTTTACAGGCGCAAGGAAATAAGAAAGTAAACTAATCTTTTTTCATAAATTGTCTGTACTCTTTGTCAGTATTATCTTGCGCCGCCAAAAAAGGGTGCTATGAAAAAATCCTTATATTAAACAATATATTAACCTCTTCGCTGTAGTGCAAAACATCTTTTTGCTGACTTTGAAGATCCCTTGTGGCATGGTTATGGAGTTGCGAAATTATCTTGCAACGTTGTAAGAATATATCCGATCAGCGTTTGAGAGAACAAGGAGATTGATATGTCTGCACCAGGCCCAGTAGTTACTGAAGAAACCCAAGCCCCCACCCCGCTTCCCAAAGTAAAAGAAATCTCAATGAAAGACTTTATTTCCAGCATGCAAAGAACCGATGCTGCCTATGCACAAAACTATGCTGATTTACACGAAAAGGCAGAAGTCGATCTCGTTGCTGAATTTCAGAATTTATTTATAGCCGAATCAACTGCGCCAGCACCTGTTGCTCCCACTAAACCAACAGAGCCAGTAAAACCTGTTGCGCCTTCTCTTGGCGTTTTGGGAATGGTTGGATATGCAAAGCCAGATGCAGCTACTCTTGAGCTACAAGCAACCTATGCCAGAGAGAAAGCAGAATATGATAGGCTAAAAGCAGAATATGATAAGCAAGAACCTTTATACCAACAAGCAAAAGCAAAATATGATGCAGAACATGCAGGATATAAAGCTTTTAGAGATGGTGTAAACAGAACCTTTAGAGAGGATGTGAAAGGAAGACAAAAATTAACGCTTCGTCCGACTGAAGATGAAATTAAAGAAGATACACATACTTTTAATTCAGCTTCAAGACAATGGCGTGTTGAAGGAGGTGAAGTTTCTAAATTTCACGCCCAAAAGAGAGCTGAAAAGAATGATTTTACTCGACCAATTGTTAATGGATATAAGGTAAAGACACGTTCTGCAGCTGATGAGCATTATGCGTCAGAAAGAGCAAGACTCAGCAAAGTTTCAGATTTTAAAGCAGATCCCAGACAGGTTGCTTATGATATGAAACAAGCCACGGCTAAAAGTGCTGCCATTAAAGTGGAAGAGAAGAAGGAAGCCGCGAAAAAACTGAAGGTGTAACTTTGTTTCATTTTTGATGTTAGGGTGGGCATAATGATGTGCCCACCATTTAAAGATTTCTTGCCGCTAATACTCTTTCCACCGTATCTACAATCGCCTGGGTTTGGCTATCAATTTCAATATTAATCCTTTCGCCTTCACTCGCCAAACCAAAGGTGGTGGCTCTTAAGGTTTCAGGGATCAAATGAACGGTAAAAGATCCTTTGGGATCGGTTTCTACGACCGTGAGGCTCACACCATTTAAGGCAATATAGCCCTTGGGAAGAATATATTTCATCCATTCTGGTGCACATGAAATAGTTAGGATCCGCTGTTCTTTTGATGGAACAGTGATATTGCTAATACTGGCGGTGCCAATGATATGCCCTGACAATAAATGTCCGCCTATCTCATCACTCATTTTAGCAGCGCGTTCAAAGTTGACTATTTGCCCTTGGGTCAGAAATTTAATGGTAGTACGTTTAAGGGTTTCTTCCATTGCATCAAAAGCAATTTCATTTTCATTGATAGAAACAACCGTTTGGCAGATCCCATGAACACTGATGCTCGCGCCAATCACAAGGCCATGAAGCAAATGAGAGGGAACAGTCAGTGCATAGCGTGCCAATTGAGGCGTATGCTCTACCCAAGCTACTCTAACTGTACTTTGTACAATGCCAGTAAACATATATTTCCTCTTGTATTATAAATAATCCCGTTAGGGATTATTTATTAGGTTTCAACTTACTTAACAAATAAAAAATCCCGTCAGGGATCCAATTTTTTTTTATCTATGCTAAACTACTTAAATAATCCCGTACGGTGCTCTAAAGCGATGAAAATAATTAGTTCTTCACGCCAATTTGGCAACCTTATTAAAAGGGTGCGAAAGTCGATCAATATGACCCAGAAAGAGCTTGCAGCAGCCTGCGGAACTGGGATCCGGTTTATCCAAGATTTAGAGAAGGGTAAAGCATCTTGTGAATTAGATAAAGCTTTAATGGTAGCAAGTATGCTTGGGATCCGAGTGGATGCACGCTTACCTTTGCTTCAGGAGGATAAGTCCCATGGAAGAAAATAAGCTTTGCGTTCGATTGTTTGGGCAGCCTATTGGTATTTTGGAATTCAATCATAAAAAAAGGATGCACTTTTCATATTTAAAGGAGGCTACTCATTCGATTTCCCTTTCGATGCCTCTTAGTGAAAGGTCTTTTGATCATCAGCATTGCTATCCTTATTTTGCAGGGTTGATGCCAGAAGGAGATAAAATACACTATTCACTTAGTAAAATGTTAGGGATAGATTCAAATAACACTTTTGATATGTTGCAAATTCTTGGGTATGACTGTGCCGGGGCGATATCCTTTCACCTTTTATCCGAACCAATTATTCCATGTGATATCTCGACGCTTAAGGGCGAAATTCTCAACGAAAAAGAATTAGAACATTGTTTGCGGAGTTTACCTCAAGCTCCCTTTTTTAT
>CAYXVT010000100.1:0-10335 GCA_964468105.1 Uncultured Candidatus Berkiella sp.
TCAAAACATGGTTTGTTTACCAGAGCTTCCATTTGAAGGCAATTTTGAAAGCGAAGCTGAAACAGCGGCCTGGGCAGTGATGTGGTTGCCAGACGGTGGTGAAGTTTTAGCTGAAAGCTATGTCAATTTAATTCCCACAGCGCAAGGTGGTACCCATGTTAATGGGTTGCGCACCGGTTTGTTAGAAGCGATGCGGGAATTTTGTGAGCGCCGAAATTTATTGCCTCGTGGGGTGAAGTTGTCGCCAGAGGATGTTTGGGAACGTTGTAGCTATGTCCTGTCTGTGAAAATGCGTGATGCTCAATTTTCTGGTCAAACCAAAGAACGCCTCTCATCCAGACAATCCGCAGCATTTGTATCTGGCGTGGTTAAAGATGCGTTTAGCTTATGGTTGCATCAATATGTAGAACTGGGTGAGCAGCTTGCTCAATTAGTGATTAATATCGCACAAACTCGTCTTCGTCAGGGCAAAATGGTTGCTCGTAAGAAGTTGACTCAAGGGCCGGCCCTTCCTGGAAAATTAGCCGATTGTTCAAGCGGTGATCCTTTACAAGGGGAATTGTTTTTAGTCGAGGGAGATTCTGCCGGAGGATCTGCCAAGCAAGCGCGTGATCGCGTATTTCAAGCAGTGATGCCATTGCGTGGTAAAATTCTCAATACCTGGGAAGTGGATAGTAATGAGCTGCTCGCGTCACAAGAAGTGCATGATATTGCGGTAGCAATCGGTCTTGATCCTGGTGAAACAGATTTAAGCAAATTACGCTATGGTAAAGTTTGTATTTTAGCGGACGCCGATTCGGATGGCCTTCATATCGCCACCTTGCTATGTGCGTTATTTTTAAAGCATTTTCCAGCCTTAGTAGAAAAAGGCCATGTTTTTGTGGCGTGCCCACCCCTTTATCGAATTGATATTGGTAAAGATGTCTATTATGCCTTAGATGATGAAGAAAAAGAGGGCGTACTAGACAGAATCAAAGCAGAAAAGAAAAAAGGAAAAGTGAACGTGCAACGCTTTAAAGGATTGGGTGAAATGAATCCTATCCAATTGCGTGAAACAACAATGGCCAGAGATACCAGACGTCTATTGCAATTGCATATTCCTAATCCAACTCAAGCAAATGCCATGTTTGATATGTTATTAGCTAAAAAACGTTCTTCTGATCGTCGTCAGTGGTTAGAAGACAAAGGGGATTTAGCAATTGTATAAGAGCTTTAAGAATTCAGCATTTTGGAGTTTTGAATGAGTGAGTCTACCGTGATGGTGTTTGAAGGCGTTGAACGCCAACCCATCGAAACCTTTACTGAGAAAGCTTATCTAGATTATTCGATGTATGTAATTATGGACAGAGCTTTGCCACATATCGCCGATGGTTTAAAACCAGTTCAGAGACGCATCATCTATGCCATGTCTGAATTAGGATTACATGCATTAGCAAAATATAAAAAATCTGCACGTACAGTGGGTGATGTTTTAGGTAAATTCCATCCTCACGGCGATAGTGCTTGTTATGAAGCCATGGTTTTGTTGGCTCAGCCTTTTTCTTATCGGTATCCTTTGATCGATGGGCAAGGTAACTGGGGATCGCCCGATGATCCCAAGTCTTTCGCTGCTATGCGTTACACGGAATCTAGGCTTTCTAAATTTAGTGAAATCTTTTTATCAGAATTGGGATTAGGGACAGTTGATTGGATCCCCAATTTCGATGGCACTTTAGACGAGCCTAAAATATTGCCTGCGCGTCTACCCACTTTATTACTCAATGGTACAACAGGCATTGCCGTGGGTATGGCAACAGACATTCCTCCGCATAATCTCACTGAAGTCGCTAACGCTTGTATTCATCTGTTAAAAAAGCCAAAAGCAACGATAGAAGAAATAATGGAGTTTATTCCGGGGCCAGATTTTCCAACCGATGCTGAAATCATTACTTCAAAAGAAGATCTTCAAAAAATGTATCGTACAGGACAGGGCACATTAAAAATGCGTGCCCAAGTGACTTACGAAGATAACGATATAGTGATCACCGCTTTGCCACATCAAGTTTCTGGCGCAAAAGTACTTGAGCAAATTGCTGCTCAAATGCAAGCAAAGAAATTACCAATGGTAGCAGATTTGCGAGATGAATCTGATCATGAAAATCCGACGAGATTAGTTATAGAGCCACGTTCTAATCGTATTGATAGAGAAGCTCTCCTTTTGCATTTATTTGCAACAACAGATTTGGAGAGAAGTTATCGGGTCAATATGAATGTTATTGGCTTAAATAACCGTCCTCAAGTAAAGAGTTTATTAGATCTCTTGCAAGAATGGCTTGTTTTTCGCACGCTCACAGTACGTAAACGTTTATCTTATCAATTAGAAAAAGTGCTAGCGCGTTTACATATTTTAGATGGTTTGCTCATTGCCTTTTTAAATATTGATGAAGTCATTCATATTATTCGTCATGAAGATAATCCCAAAGCCGTGTTAATGAAACGGTATGGATTGTCTGATACTCAAGCCGAAGCTATTTTAGACTTAAAACTTCGTCATTTAGCAAAGCTTGAAGAACAAAAAATTCGTGGTGAACAAAAAGAATTAGCGCAAGAGCGAGATAAACTGCAACAAACGTTGGATTCTGAAACAAAATTAAAGAGTCTGGTTAAAAAAGAATTAGAGCAAGATGTTGAGAAATATGGTGATGCGCGTCGTTCTCCCATTGTTGTTCGTGAACAAGCCCAAGTATTGAAAGATATTGATAGAGCACCAACAGAGCCGGTGACTATAGTACTTTCGAACATGGGTTGGATAAGAGCAGCCAAAGGCCATGAAGCTCAAGGTGCGGATTTAAGTTATAAAGCAGGTGATGGCTTCTTCATGCAATTGCGTGGCAAAAGCAGTGAACAGATCTATTTCCTTGACTCGATGGGAAGAAGCTATTGTTTATTGGCAAGTACTTTACCCTCTGCGCGTGGCCAAGGTGAACCGCTTACTGCTAAATTAAAACCGGAACCAGGTGCGACTTTTGTTGGCATGATGGTGGGTGAAAGTGAAGATAAAGTGATCCTGATGTCAGATATGGGATATGGGTTTATAGCCAAGATGGACGACTTGGCGACCAAAAATCGCAGTGGTAAAGCATTGTTAAAAGTACCAAATGATGCAAAAGCCTTGATGCCAGTTTTAGTTGCAAATCAAGATAAACGCGCTGCGATATTAACAAATGAAGGGCGCATGCTAGTGGTTGATATTGCTGATTTCCCTGAAATGTCAAAAGGCAAAGGCAACAGAATATTACAAATTGCCACAGCAAAAGATAAGTCTGAGCAAGAGTTGATTATTTCTGTTATCACCTTCACACATAAAGATAGCATTGTAATTCACGCAGGACGTAAACAATTGACCCTTAAGCCAAGAGAGCTTGATCAGTATTTAGGCGAACGTGGCAAGCGCGGTCAAAAGTTACCAAAAGGTTTTACGACGGCGACACGCTTAGAAAAATTGATTGTATAACCAACGGCCGGTATAGCGGGTAGCATCAACAAAAAGGACATATTATGCACCTTTGAGGGCTGCCCAAAAGTACTAATTGTCTGGTAGTAATGGTTTTACATAATGATATAAAAATCAACAGCTTAAGTTGTTCTTTCCAATGAGCAGGGAAAGATATAAGCAAATCTTTCCCTCCCGGAAGTGCAAGATATGTGCTAAGCTTTCCCTTTAAAGGGGTAAAGAATATGTTGGATCAATTTCAAACGTTAAGAGAAGAATTTGAGGAAAAGTTGAACTCACTTTCTGATACCATACTTACTCGTGAGGTTGTGTTTGAATTAATCAAAGACAAAATTTCTGTCTTCATAGGCATGAGAAGGACCGGTAAAACAGTTTTTCTATTTCAGCAAATCATGAATTTACTCAAAAATAATGTATCTCTTTCACAAATCTTTTATATAAATTTTGAAGATGACAGACTCATGTCAACTAATCATAAAGTGTTAGTCGATTTATGTGATGCATTTTATAGGAGATATCCAGAGAACTACGATCTTCATTGCCATTTGTTTTTTGATGAGATTCAAAATGTTCCTGATTGGCCAATAGTCATTAGGAGATTTTTAGACACTAAAAAAGCATCGATTTATTTGTCGGGATCTTCATCGAAATTATTAAGTAAAGAAATAGCAACCAGTCTTCGGGGGCGATCACTCTCTACTGAAATTTGGCCATTTAGTTTTAGTGAGTTTTTATCGGATAGAAAAATTAATTATTCTTTGCCGATGGGAAAAAAGGCACATGATAATTTTTATAAGCACCTTGAAGCCTATCTTCACATGGGTGGTTTCCCAGAAGTGATGTCAGTTTCTTCAGATACTAAGAACCGAATACTACAAGATTATGTCAATGTGGTAATTATGAAAGATATCATCGAGAGACATAATATCACTAATATAACACTCATTCATTATATGATTAAATCTTTAATAAAAAACGTTGGCACTTCATTTTCTGTTAATAAATTCTTTAATGATGTTAAGAGTCAGGGTATTTCGGCTTCAAAAAATACACTATATGATTATATTCAATATATTGAAGATGCATATCTTCTTTTTTTTATACCTATTTACTCCGAGTCGGTTCGTAAAGTTCAGACTAATCCTAAAAAGATTTATGCCGTCGACCCTGGCCTCGTTGGCTCTTACACTCTGAGCATGTCTCCCAATTATGGGCATTTATTTGAGAATCTTGTGTTTCTTGACTTAAAACGTAAGAATCATGAAGTTTTTTATTATTTGACAAAAGAAGGCTATGAAATTGATTTCTTGAGTAAAACGCCCCAAGGGGAAATCAGATTATGGCAAGTAGTTTGGGATCTTCAGGATGAAAAAACAATGCAACGAGAGTTGCGCGCGCTTAAATCAGCCGAGAGAGAATTGAATGTGAAAGGAGAGATTATTACACCAGAGAATTATTTAAGTTTTTTAAGAACCTAGGTGAAGGAAACACGCTTAGAAAAATTGATTGTATAACCAACTCGTTGTTTTGCTACCGACATCAAGAATTAAGCCGTATTTTGCGCCTTGGACTGCGGTCCAAAATGTGCAAGAGAGGGCATTCTTGAGTGAAATAGTCTCTTTGTTGTAAGCCATTGGAGCATATAGTCCAAGTGCCAATACGCCAACAAGACCTAGAACTGCGCCCCCGACAGCAAAGTCATCAGTCATGATTCCTTCAATGAAAGCACTTCCTGAAGTAAATTCACATTCAGATGGGGTTAATACACGCATTCTTGCCTCAAGATCTCATTAAGTTGGGAGTCCCAATCTAACAAAAGGGAATGCTTGAAGATATGCAGTAGCATTGCGCTGGTCTTGCCTATTTGTCGCTTTGTCTAAAAATGGCTATTTAACCAAGCTAAAATGGAAACTTTGGACAATGTTTACCATTATGCTATATCTGATAAGTTACTATATCAGTTCTCAGGCTATCAGCTAACACTAATAATTTAGTCATGGCGGTATGAAGAATGAAACAAGAAATGATTCAAAAGTTACAATTCATTTTCGAAGATCCCATTGTAAATGTGAGGAAGATGGAGCCTGGGCATGACAGTACAAATGATGTTTATGCTGTCCTGACTCAACGAGGCCGCTTTATCGTCAAGATTGTCAAAGATCCATCAATGAAAGGTTTATTTTGGAAAGGATTGCATTTACTGTTTGGCACAACGCATGAAATATCAATCAAACACCAACAGGGTCTATCAGAACACTTAAATCGATTTAATGGTATACCAGTTCCAAAGGTCATAAAAGCACAATGGGATCCAAATAACCCACTCAATAAACCTTATATTGTGATGGAAGTGATGCCAGGAAATCCTGTTGCACAAGAAAGTGATTTAGCAACGCATATCACACAGGATCCTGATATTGCTTATCAATTAGGCGCGTTCTTGACGCAACTCCATAAACAAATATTTTCATTTTTCGGAAATCTTGAACTTGAAGGATTACCTTTATCAGAGTTTCCACAAAGATTAGCTTCTACCATGGAATTTTTAGCAAAGTCCAAAAAGGCTAAAGAAGATAAAGAAGTTCAAGCATTACTTCCCTATTTCCTTGTCAAAGCCAAGTCAATGCCTGCGCCAACTTCTGCTGGACTAATTATGTTAGATCTTTGGCCCAGTCAATTCCTTGCCAATGAGAAAGGCTTTACCTCTCTCATTGATATAGAAAGTTATGTTATCGGACCTATCGAAATGGAACTGGTTCTTCTTGAGCTATGGTTGAAAAAACGCAGTAAATTTAAAGAAGCCTATATGACGGCCGGGGTTCATTGGCCAGATTATGAAGCAACCAGAGAAATATATCGATTTTTCTTGTACTTGCTCTATGATTGCCCCCCAGCAGGCTTAAGTAATTGTTTAGACTCTAAAGGCAAGTTTCCACAAGGTGACAGGATAAGAAGTCGATTGGGCGCGCCTAAACCAAGACCTGGTGGCAGCTTCTTTACTCCACCTGCTGTAGATGATGATTGATCTGTAACTTACAGTTTAATAAAGAAAAGGAAACATCGATGAGAGAAGAAAAATATGATTTTGAGGTAGGCAAAAAAGGCCAAGAAGGACTAGATATTCTGGATATCATGTTTAATGGCCACACCCAGCATCGGATACAATCAGCAGGTCTAAAGCCTGGGATGCACGTGCTTGATATTGGTTGTGGACGTGGCGCCATGAGTTTGTGGCTTGCCAATGAGGTGGGTAAATCAGGAAAAGTAATTGCAATTGATAATAGTGAAAATCAAATTAACGCAACGAGTGAATTAACCAAGAAAAATAGACCAGCATGGCTAAGCTTTAAAGTGCATTCAGCCTATGATGTTGATAGGTTAAATGAACATTTTGATATGGTGTATTGTCGATTTATTTTGCATCATGTTAATAACCCTACTCACATTATTGAGAAAGTATTTAATCTGTTGCCCAAGGGTGGTATTTTCGTTGCTGAAGAAGGGATTGTGAGTGCCGCTTTTACTTACCCAAGAATTAGCGTCTGGGGAAGTGAGCGCTTAGAGCATCCTCTTCCCAATGAAAAAGAAGGTGATGATCGTGGTGGTAATTTTGGCATGAAATTATTACATCAAATGAAAACGGTCGGCTTTAATATTCAATTAGCAGATTTATATCAACCTTTGCTTTACACCAAAGAGCAGAAACAACTATTAGCGGGCCCTGCTAGCGAAGGTTATAAACAATATGCTTTGGATCATGGGATGAGCACTAGCGAATGGGAAAAAGGCCAAGCTGAATTGAAAAGATTGATTTCAGATGATTCAGGCTGCATAGGTTTTTATCAGAGTTGCTTGGTGGTGGGTATAAAACCATAATGACCAGATAATATCTATGTTTTATGTACTGGATGTACGTTTTCTTGGGAGTTAGCAGTTACTTTGCGTTGAGGAAACACCAAAGCCTGATAAGCAAAATGAAGTCCAAACTCTTGATAACTGGCTGTAGTACTATAAACCTTTTGTAAGGTTGCAGAATACACATGATTATTGTGTTCTAATTCAATTTCATTGCCGGTTTTAAAAGGTAATGGTGGTGCAATAAGTCTCATTGGAATATTCTTTTCAGGTATTTCGGGAAAAACTAAGGTCGGAATTGAGTAAGGTGAAGTTGTATCTGCTAGGCGCGTCTCTACAGCTAATGCCTCCAAGCTTAATAATTCAACACCAATAAAGATACTATTGTCGGATTCATTTTTAAGCCAGCGGATTGTACCTATTGACCACACTTTGCCACTATTAGGTTCAATCTCAATTTCTAAGCCAATAATTTCACCTGTTTGCAATTGAATTGGCGCTTCATCTGGCCATTTAAGACAATACCCTTTCTCACTTTGATTAATTAATTCGCATAGATATTTCTCATGTTTAGCAAGATCATTTTCTGAATGGGGTTGAAGATGTGGCAAACTATCTATATTGAGATCAATATTCACCATGTCAGAATCATTTTCATTTGTTTGAAAGGGTATCTGATGGCGAACAAACCAATGAGATGCAGAAATGCCAAGGCACACGTTAATATGTCCTTGCGTCCCAATTCGCTTATGAGCTCTTTCTCTTAAACTTCTCCAAGCATTAAGAATCGACTCAATATACGGAACAGATAAAGCAAGTTCAGAAGATGAATATTGCTTTGACATTTTTTCGAAATTACCATTTGTATGTACAACAAGTAATTTAGAAAGACGATCGTTGATGTGCTCTAAATTTAAGAAGTAACCTTCAAAAGGTGGTTTTGGATAAAGACCAGAATACCTTGGCGGTGAATCTTGGTGTGGATCGACAATGAATAAACAGGAATCATTGCTGTCTTCAGTTTTCATTAATAATAATGGTGCCCATGATTCTATCGCATATAATGATTGAACAATTTGTGCACGACGTAAATGATTAGGGTTGGCGATTGAAAATAACAAACAATGTTTATAGATATCAGCAAGAGTATTAAAACGACATTGCCAAGTTAAGTATTTTTTGAGAGATTTAGTTACTAGATTTTTGCTTTCGGCCAACTTATATAAAGCATGTAGTTCAAGCCAGATTCCATCTGGCGCTGGACGATGCTGTTCGTAAGCATTAAATATTATTTTAGTGCAAAGAGTCAATGCATTTTGAAATGAGGACATGATGATGCGTTGGTCACTAAAAAATTGTTCATAAGCTTCTTCAATAACAAGCTTGTAACTATTTAGCATTTCAAAATTCAATGAATTCTCTAAATCAGCGATGGGTCGTTGTTGTTGAGTCAACACTTCCTGAGAATCATAAAATTTTTGTAATGACTGGCAAATGTATCGCAAAGTAGGGCGCAATAGCGACAAAATTTCAAATCGCTCTTTGTATGAAATAGGCGCTTGATGACTGTCAAGCAATGTAAAATACATTGATTTAGCACTAGCGGCAATATCAGATAAGGGGAGTTGGCTGCGCCATTGTTCAATAGCTTGGGGGGTCATTTCACGCTTTTTCGACATTTCCCCTGTCTGTTTTGGCAGTATAAGCCCAGTTTTTCCTTTAATATAAATCATATTGACACATATATATTAAGAAGTTATTGATCAAAGATCGGATAAGATGGGTTAAACTTGAACCAAACATTGAAGATATGATCAGGAAAGATAATCAAGTAGGGTGGGCAAAGCTTTTAGCGGACTCTCTTCTTTCTGTCATCCTCGGGCGGCGAGCAAAGCGAGTCAGACCCGAGGATCCAGAGCATAGTGATAAGCGTAATGATATATGCTTTGGATCCTCGGCTCTTCGGCAGAGGATGACAGAGTGAGAGAGTAGTTACAATCGACCTTTGAGTTAAGGTACGAGATCGAGCGCTGTTTTGCTTAATTGATGGGGAATTTCTTGAACAAATTTAGGCACAAGGTAGCCTGGGAGTTGTTCTCGTAAGTTTTGCTGTATCTGTTTAGCTTTGGTTTTGTCTACAAAAAAGTGGCTGGCGCCCTGAACAGGATCAAGAATATTCACGTAATAGGGTAATATGCCAGCACTAAATAAATCAAAAGATAATTTTTTTAAAATTTCAGAATCATCATTAACATCTTTTAATAAAACACTTTGGTTCAAGACGGTTATACCATGTTGTTTTAAACGTGTAACGCCTTGGGTAATTGCAGGGATGATTTCGTTTGGATGATTAATATGATAAACCATCACGACGTCAAAGCGAGAATCACCTAAAATCTTTAGTAAACTTTGACAGATACGTTGTGGGATAACAACCGGTAATCGGGTATGAATGCGAAGTAATCGAATATGAGAAATATCAGCAAGTTGTTTTAAAAATAAATGGATGGTTTCATCAAGAGCCATCAATGGATCGCCACCACTTAAAATCACTTCAACAATTTCAGGATGAGCCGCAATATAATCTAGTGCCCCTTGCCATCCCTTTCGTCCAGGATTGTTATTTTGATAGGGAAAATGCCGTCTGAAACAATATCGACAATGAATCGCACAACTAGACGTGAAAGTGAGCAAGACTCGGCTTGGAAATTTATGTAGCAAGCCAGCCACAGGATTATATTCAGATTCTTTTAATGGATCACAAGAATAGCCATTATCTAACTGACTTTCAATTTTGAGAGATAGTACTTGTTTCAGCAAGGGATCATTTGGGTTTCCTTTTTCCATGCGAGCAATAAAGCTTTTGGATACTCGTAGTGGAAAGTCTTTGTCCCATTGCCAAGCAATTTGGTCAGGAGACAGCTCCAAGGCAGTTAAAAGCACCATTGGGGAGGTGATCATCTCGCTAATCGCTTGTTGCCATGTTT
>CAYXVT010000100.1:10345-12693 GCA_964468105.1 Uncultured Candidatus Berkiella sp.
CGCGGACATTGCTGTTCTCAGGTTCAAACTTTTACTAGGACAGGCAATCATACACAAAAAAATAACATAATCCATGGTGACATATGGCAACTTATAGTACGAATGAATTTAAAAGCGGCGTAAAAATCATGTATGAGGGTGAGCCGTGCACCAGCATCGAAAATGATTACGTCAAACCAGGTAAAGGCCAAGCTTTTAATAGAGTTAAGTTTCGCAACTTAAAAACGGGGCGCGTTTTAGAAAAAACCTTCAAATCAGGAGAAACCGTCGAAGCTGCTGATGTCGTTGATGTTGAGATGCAATATCTTTACAACGATGGCGTGCATTGGCACTTTATGATGGGTGAATCCTTTGAGCAGCACGAAATGAACGCCACCACAGTGAGCGACGCTGCCAAATGGTTAAAGGAACAAGATGTTTGTATTGTTACTTTATGGAACGGACTACCTTTAGTCGTCATGCCTCCTAATTTTGTTGTTTTAACAATCACCGATACCGATCCTGGCTTAAGAGGCGATACATCAGGTGGTGGCACCAAGCCTGCTACCTTGGAAACAGGGGCTGTTGTGCGTGTACCATTATTTTTAACGATTGGTGAAAGCATCAAAGTTGATACACGTACAGGTGAATACGTTTCACGCGTGAAATAATGTGGCAATCAACGGCTTCAATTGAAGTTTTACAAGCTCGCGCAGCATTTCTAAAATCCATTCGCGATTTTTTTGAAGAACGTGGCGTGATGGAAGTGGATACGCCGTTACTTAGTAAAAGCACGGTAACGGCGCCATATCTGGCTTCATTTTCTTTTGGAGATAGATTTTTACAAACTTCACCTGAATATGCGATGAAGCGTCTGTTGGCCAATGGAAGTGGATCAATCTACTACCTTGGAAAAGCTTTTAGGTTAGAAGAAGTGGGTTCCCGCCACAATCCAGAATTTACTATGTTAGAGTGGTATCGCACCCATTGGGATCATCACCAGTTAATCGAAGAAGTCGATGCTCTATTCCAAACTTTATTGGGAACAAAACCGGCGATAGTGACAACCTATCAAGCATTGTTTGAACAATATTTTGATATACAACCGCATTTAGCCACCAAAGAGCAACTGCAGAATATTGCACAAAAATTTCATTGGGCAAGAGGCCTTTCCGATATGGATAAAGATGGTTGGTTGGATTTACTAATCAGTCATGGTATCGAGCCCCATTTAGGGCAAAACCAACCGACCGTTATTATCGATTTTCCTGCTTCTCAAGCAAGTCTCGCCAAGACGCGCAAAGTAATGGCTAGCACTTCATTTGAGGTAGGAGAGCGTTTTGAGTTTTATTACCATGGCGTTGAGTTGGCCAATGGTTATAACGAACTAGGCAATGCTCGTGAACTTCGAGCCCGATTTGAAAGTGATCTTGAAAAACGCAAAGCCTTAAATCTTAAATCAGTGCCAATAGATGAAGCATTACTTGCCGCTTTAGAAGCAGGACTTCCACCTTGTGCCGGTGTTGCCTTAGGAGTGGATAGACTACTCATGTTGAAGTTAGATCAAAACAACATTGCCAAGGTATTACCCTTTGGTTGGGACAATGCCTGATTTTTTTTCCTATCTTTAATCCTTGTGATATTCCCTATTGATTTTTGTGTTAAGTTTATCTAAAGATTAGATAATAAATAGTCATAACCAAGTATTATTTTTACATGGTTATACAAAAAATCAGCTAGGGAGCCACTATCTTATTATGAATATACATCAGTTAGTAATTATATCGGCCTTGCTTTGCGTCTCATCCATCGCCTACGCCGATGCTGATAATGATACTAAACCAATGCCAGATGGAGATGTTAAGGCGCTAATTATTAATGGCAACA
Source organism: Uncultured Candidatus Berkiella sp. (assembly GCA_964468105.1). GTDB lineage: Bacteria > Pseudomonadota > Gammaproteobacteria > Berkiellales > Berkiellaceae > Berkiella. Next base: position 12,212 of record CAYXVT010000100.1, read on the forward strand.
TTAGTTCCTATCAGGGGGATTGTCCATGCCCCTATAGTCAAGATAGAGATAGGAGAAATACGTGCGGGGAGAATAGCGTCTACAATCAAAACCCCGGAGAGATCAAATGCTATCCAGGCGATATTTCAGATCAAGAGTTAAAGCAATTTAGGATCGAAAATAATATTGAAGTGCCAAAGTTACCCTGGGATAAAAAGAAAAAAGAAGGGTATTAAACCGATTATATAATGGTATGGAGCTTGCAAAATATGAACGCTAAAATTGCAATAATATTATCACTCATCGGTTTTTTACCAAATGCACATGCATTCGGTGAGATGAAACCAATGACCGATAAAGAGATAAAGGAAAATATTCTCTCAGGCATGTTGAAATCCTATGAAGGCGAATGTCCTTGCCCTTTTAGTGTTGATAAAAAAGGAAAACCATGCGGTGATGATAGTGAATATTTCCCAACGCGCGGACGTATTTTGTGTTATGAA
>CAYXVT010000101.1:0-12662 GCA_964468105.1 Uncultured Candidatus Berkiella sp.
TCAATCCTCTATATCTAAATTTTCTGTCCATCTCTCAGGACTTGTTCGCGGCATCTAGAATGAACTTGGATGCCGTGGACAAGCCACGGCACGTCGGAGTGAGGGGTGATGCAACGCAAGATCGCGGTAAGTAGGAGTGGTGGTGGCTGTTTAGTAACAACTCTCTCTATTCGGGTTCGTTTCTAAGTAGATCTTTGTTTTGCTCAGCGTTTGCTCCATTATCATTATCAAAACTATTAAAATCATTATCGTCATCATGTGGGTCTTTAGAAAAACCATTCCAAGTGTATTGTGAAAATCCATATTGATTCCATTGATACAGATCCGCCGAATGGTGGTGTATGGGATGCTCATAACTACTTTCACTTCTATAATGAGGAGTATTATCACCTCTGTCGGCAAAGGCATTCCCGGAAAAAGAACAGAGCAATACAATGAAGAGCCAAAGCTGATACATCAATAATCTCCTTTGAAAATAAGCGACTACTACAAAAAAAGACAACAAATAGCTGCAAAAAGTTCATAATCCGTGGATCATCACGCACTTTATTAGACCTAAGCTACATTCTTTTACAGTGTGTGCTTGCTCCATATAGTCTATATCTTAAATTAATATAGAGCATATTGATAAAAGGTATGAGCGGGGGAGATATGGGCGCACCTAGAATAACAAATGAAAGTAACTCCGATGTGAAAAACTTTAGCAATCCTGATGAAGTGCGAGAATTTCCAAATGGAAAATTGGAAATCATCACAATTGGCGATGTAACCGTTGGACGTGCCATTTTTCAACCAGGCTGGCGTTGGTCAAAATCATTACAACCTATCGCTAAAACAAAAAGTTGTGAAGCGCCACACTTTCAATATCATGTATCAGGCGTTTTAAAAGTTCTTATGGATGATGGTACTGAATTTGAATGTCTACCCGGTTCTCTTTCGCTGCTTCCTTCAGGACATGATGCATGGGTTGTGGGCGATGAGCCGGTTGTCGTTGTCGACTTCCAAGGGATGTATAATTTCGGTAAAAACAGTTAAAACCCTCCTCTAAGTTAATGGTCATTCGTCATTACGAATGACCGTCACTCATGAAGATACACCTATCAAATGAACTATTTTCTTTTAAATTTGTCTTAATGAATAATGTATAACCTCTTAGGGGGCATTTCATGTCATTAGATAACCAAGTTCCAGCACCAGTAGAAACCCCTAGAATAACTGAATTTACCGACGAAAAGGGAACCAAATTTAAAATTGGGAAGTTCTTAGGTGGTGGCATGGAAGGGCGTGTGTTTGAAGGCGAAGTGGTTGAACTTGGAAAAAATGCCGATCCTAGTTTGAAGGTTGGCAGTAAAGTCGCGGTTAAACAACAACCCTTATCTGAAGAAAAAATAGATCCCATGCTCAGAGAAGTCGAAATTTTAGAAAGAGAGGGCAGTTATTACGGAAGAACCACAGTTACAGCGGATAATAATAAAGAATATATGTTTATCGCGATTCCGCTGTTGAAGGGAACAACTTTAAGGGAAGTAATTTATGATATTGACCCAGATCCCAATGCAAAAGTAGCTGTTTTAGGCCCAGGTCAACCAACATTAACCACTGAAGAAAAAACAAAAGCTTCTTATTCTTTATTAAAAGGGTATATGACCCAACATTTATTGGGTATTCTCCATGTCGATATTAAACCAGACAATCTTTTGTTTGATAGGCAAACAGGAGAAGTGAAGATTATCGATTTTGGAAATAGTTATCTGATGGATTTGTATTCTGTGCATCCTAATGGATTTCAATCGCCAGGGGCTATCTATGCGGCGCAAGAAAAGTATATAAAAGGCTCTATACCGACTTGTAGTATTAAAGCCGATGGATATGCCATCGCTATGAACATTGCTTCTCTATGGACTAAATCTTGTTATGAAAAAGATGCAAAAGAAGTGGGTGTTGATTGGAATATGGCACTTAATGCAAGAGAAACACTAGATGATATATTGGCACCGGATGCGACAAAACCTGTTGAAATGCCAGAAGATATTTGGAAAATCATCCGTCATATGGCTTCCCTTGATCCTAATGGCAGACCTGAAAACATTGCCTTAGCTGATGGCGTGAGTGATTCAAGAGAGCTTAAAAGTCTCAAAGAAGCGCAAGAACGGATTGATAAATTCAAAGAGAATGCTTTAAAGAAACTTCCCAATGATATTAGAGCTCTTGCTTCTCCTGACGAACAATTAAAATATGATAAAATTCGATTATTAGCGTCAACGGACAAACTTGCTAATCCGATGACTGAATTTTATAAACTCAGAGAAGATCTCGCAAAATTAAATGAAATTGCTGCGACAATTTACGAGATTGATAGTCGAGGACCACCGAAAACGGATGAAGCACGAGACAAAAGAGCAACACAAAGACAAAATGCCGTTGAAAATTTTAATACTGCCTTAACGCAAGTGCTCACTGCTAATCCAAATAATGAGACGTATAAAAAATTATTTACCGTTTCAAACGATGATCCCACTGTAAAAATGAGACAAATATCAAAAGACGCTCAAAAAGTGAAATCAAAAATGCTCGCTAATGCAGCTAAAGAGGGTTCTTTATATGTGGAAGTTGAAAACCAAGTAGCGAAAATAATGAATAGTTCAAAAGAGGCTACCACGATTAGAACAGGGTTGATGGAATTATATGGCGATTTAATTTTGCTAGCCACGCAAGACCCAACTTATGCCCAGCAATGTAAGGGTATTACGGGGATGTTGGATAAGATGGTCATAGGCTTAGATACGGTTCGTATTAATGAAGCTCGAATTCTCCAAGGTAAAGCAGTACGCAACGATAATGTTGAACTTGAACAAAAAGACCTTCCAGAACAATTTCATTTGCCACCAATGACCCAAGATGAACGCAAACATGGTGTGTGGTCTCAAATAAAGTCAGCGTTTAAGGAATTATATAAAGATCTCAAAGGCACTAACAAAGAACAATCAGTACCCAAAGAAACGCCTAAACAAGATGTGGCATCTCAAGTTCTTATGCCACAAGGTAATCCTCTTTTTCTCAGTGCAAGACCAAGAACGCCAAGTCAATCATCAATGCCACGAAATCCAACGGTCAGTCCTCTGCAAATGCCTGAGCAAACAGGATTTACAAAATATGTTGATCGTATTGTGAATGCGGCAACATCAGTACAAAAAGAAGTCACTTTATTGTTAGAAATATTAAATTATTTACGTAAAAATCCAACGATGACAGAAAGCCATAAAATGGAATTGGCGCAAATGATTGGTAAACAATTTGAGCAAACGCCTAAGGAAAACATGTCCCCTCAAGCATCGGAAATTGTGAAAGATCTATTAAAAGATATGGGTAAAGAAGACATTTTACAAAAAGGCCAAGAGGAGCACCCGCTCGCAACGACGAAACATCACCAGCTCTAACTAACTCATCTCATCTGGCCAGCTCGGCCATTCATGCTTTTTTACCTTGTATTAAGGCTGATTATTCTTAATATGGATTGTAACCAAAATTCTATCTATAACCCGCGGTTGCACCATAGGAAATCCCAATGAATCAAGGTCCTCAAAATGATGTTCTAGAATTTATGCATTGGTTTCGTCAAGGTGACTGTACCCTGACTTTGCAAGGCAAATCCTTTACTAAGGAAGATTGCACACAATTAGGAGAGGGCTCTGAAAAAACGATTTTCGGCATTAAGGGCGAAGAGCATTGTTTTTTCGTGCCAACCAAAAATCCTAATTGGTGGGATCTAAAAATTAAAGAAGAAAAAGAATTATGCGATCAAATTCTTTCCGTGGGTATAAGAGCGCAACAATTTGAAATTGTTCCTTTGGAACTTCAAAATAAATGGGGCGCTAAGTTTACAATGAATGTGCTTGTTTCCAAAAGATTTGATTATATAGCAAAGGATGAATCCGTTGTGATTTATAATCCCAAAGGAGCACCTAATCCATTAACAGGGCAACCGTTTACTGTTTATGATAATGTGAAACGATTACAAGATAAGGAATGGAACCTTAAAATCATTAAAGAAATTATTAAAGAATACGCCATCGCATATACCTTTAAGCTGCCAATTCATCAAGTGAATCGTCAATTAGATGATAGTGTTCACTTTTACATACAATTACCTAAAAATGAAAAGGAACCACCCGTTTTTCACTATATGTTTTGGGATGTGCGCAGCGATTTTGATGGTATAGAACCCCCAGTTGTTCCAACTTTAAAGCAGCTAAAAAAGGGATTAAAAAGCTTTGTGAATGAAGTGGCTTGTGCTTATTGCGGAAATGAAGATGAATGTGAAAAATTTGGATTTGCTCATTCACTAGAGGCTATTCGACCCTTTGAAAATGCGCTGCTTGATGCGATAACGGATGAGGTTTTAATGGAAGCGATTGCAGCGGCTGAAAAAAGCGCCGCTGGATATTTAGAAAAATTGAACCCTCAAAAGCCTGCCGTGACTTATCTACCCGCCTTTGCGGCAATAAAAGCAGCTAAAGACAATAATCATGAAAAATTGATGGGTGAGTTTTTTCAAAAATATGGTTTAGGTGAACCTAATGAAAATGTTTTTTTAGCTGTTTTACGAATTTTCAAAGATCCAGCTGATCGTGAGCTTTTGTTTGGGGCTGAATTTGATTCATTGTTAAAGCCATTTAATGTTGTGGCAAGTAAGGACGCACAAGGCCCCATTCTTGAGAGAGGTCTTGCAGCAGTTGAGGCAAAAGTTGGTAAAGATCTTAAGATGACCGATGAGGTAAGAACATCATTGATCAAACAATTGGTTCAAACAATTTACCAAAAGATAGCTAAGTCTTTGATGACCAATAGTGAATCTGCTGTTAAGCAAGGACTCAAAGCAGTTAGTCATTAAACACAAAAAGTTTGATTTTTCAGGTCAAACAGTTTACTTTGTTGCAAAATAAGCATGAGTAGGAGGCACTCTTGGAAAAAAGTATTCGAAAAATGCGACAGGGCTATCATGAGTTTAGAAAGAAGTATGCTCATGGCGATCAATCCGTTATGCATTCTCTTTCCCATTATGGCCAACAACCACAGATTATGGTAGTTGCCTGCTGTGATTCTCGAGTCGATCCGGCATTAATCCTTCAGTGTGATCCGGGTGATTTATTTGTGGTGCGTAATGTGGCAAATATTATCCCACCGTATGAAAAAGACGAAGCACATCATGGCACAAGTGCAGCTTTAGAATTTGGTATATCTTATTTAAAAGTGAATCATCTCATTTTATTAGGACACAGTCAGTGTGGTGGAATTCAAGCCTTATTGAACGGCGATTCTCATCAAAATGATTTCGTCACAAATTGGGTATCACTTATCAAAACGCCATACTGTAATCTAGATGATCCAGACGATTACGCTAAATTAGCATTAAAACAGTCTTATCATAATTGTCTTACTTTCCCATGGATTAAAGAAAAAGTTTTGCAGAAAGAATTAATTATTCATTTGTGGTTCTTTGATATAAAGATGGGACAAATCTTCACCTATTGTGAAGACAAGCGAGAATATCAACCGCTTGATGCCATTGAATATGCTGAGCAAACTGGGGTTGCCTAACACTCAGTTAAAGTACAAATTATCAAAAGCATTGTTATAGAAGTAAAGGGGATCATCATACCTTTCTTCATGGCTAATGTTTCTTCCTGTTTCCACCATCACCGCCGAAGTACTTGCACTCCATGCCGTTTCGCCTTGATTGGAAGCAGGAGCAGCACAACCGACTTGGGTTATGATAACCGCCAATAGCAGGGTTTTGAGAGTAGTCTGATTCATCGATGGTTCAACTTGTGGAAGGAAACATCACTTAAACATAGACCCTGAACAAATCAATTTAAGTGACCTTACACGAACCTTCTCAACTTGTACTATCTAAGTAAACAGCTCTTCTAAACGTTTTAGGAACCGATTATCTCCCTAGGTATTACGCTTATTGAATAATACTTGACCTACCCCCTTTAGATCATTAACTTATGGGGTTACAGCGAGGCAAGCTTCGTTGTTGGGGGATTATTTGGGACATGTTACAGCCTTAAAGAGGATACGCTATTGCATGATCTTACTGTTAAACGCGCCACCTATATGGGCCTTGGTGCCCTTGCCATGTGGACCGTCGAGCCACTGTTAATATCTGAAATCAATGAGCTTCCTATCTTTGAAGTTCTCACGATTGTTTTTTTCAGCTCATTCTTATTTACCGCATTTCGCTTAACCAAGCTCAAGCGCTGGCATACCGTATTGAAGCATCCAGCTTATATATGGCTTGCGGGCTTGATGGGCATTTGTATGAGCGACTTTGCTTATATATACGGTGCTCAGCATGCGCCAATTGCACATGTTGATCTCATTGACTATTTATGGCCTTGCTTAGTGGTTGCTTTTACCAGCATGTTGCCCAAAGAACGTTTTACGGCTCAGCATTCCATTGGGGCATTATTGGGATTTGCTGGCATTTATGTATTGGTGCATAACGAAGTGAGCCTCAATGGGTTTAATCCTCATTATTTTATAGGCTATGGCTTAGCATTAGTTGGTGCTTTCCTGTGGAGTGGCTATTCAGCATTTTCACGCTACCACAAGCATGTACCCACTGAAATGATTGGCATGTATTGCGGCTTAGGGTCAATTGTTTGCTTATTGTTACACTTGAAATTTGAGACCTTTATCATGCCTACGGCGTCTCAAGGATCGCTTGCTGTGCTTACGGGCATTAGTGGGGCAGGTATTGCCTATCAGTTGTGGGACTATGGGGTTAAATTCGGGAATGTTTATATTTTAAGCTCTATCACTTATGTTGCTCGTATCGCCGCAATGGCTTTATTGGTCATCTTTGGTAAGGAGCCCTTAACGCTGAGCTTAGTGATCGCTTGTGCTTTATCTTCATTAGGGGTTTTTGTGAGCAGCTTAGATACGCTCTCATTTAAGAAAATTTGCAGACGCGCATTGGTTTTGATTGGTGCGCAAGCCCAACCCCAACCTGAAGTTCCGCTTTAAAACAAAGTCAGGCCAAATCGGCCTGACTTTAGTACTTATGCTTTTTTTTCTTATCAGAGAGTAATAATGGCGTGTGATCATCATAGGTATGACTAGCCGCAAACTCAGGCTCTTCTTCATCAAGTCTAACCATTGTATAAGCATTTAATATGGCCGAGCGAGAAGGTTGTATAATCCCATTGGGTAATTGTGCTCGTAAGCATTCTATGGCTGTTCTGCAATTAATCGTATCATTATGATCCGGCGCTTTCCCAAGTAGTTTGGATATTTCATTTTCAAATACCGCAAGCATTTGCTTTGTTGTATGTTCAGAGAGATTTTTAACGAGGTAGGCGGCAGCGGCTTTGATCTCATAAAGAGTAGCTGTTTTGGCTAGTGTATTTAATTGTTCGATGGCTATTTCGCGAGCGGTATTTTCTGTGCTTCCTTGCAACATTATTTTCCCCGGTGAGTGTTCAATTTTTGGATTTTTAGTATAGCAGTTCTTGGGTAGTTCAATATATAATGCTAGTTAGCAGAATTTATGAGCATTTTGTCCTAAGAGTTGTGCCTTTCACTTTTTCCCCTGATATAATGTTTTTCTTAGTTGAATTTCAATCATACTTGGATTTGTGCAGTAACATGTTAATTGAAAAAATCTTGTTAGGTATTACCCTATCAGCTCCCATTGGTCCAGTTTCCTTGGAAATGATTAAAAGAGGCCTTAATAAAGGCTTTTTGGCGGCATTTGTAGTGCGCCTTGGTGGCGCAATGGGTAACACACTTTGCCTTTTAGCGGCCTATTTCGGCCTGAGCATGTTTATCAACTCTGATGTTAAAATGGCCATCGGCTGTTTAATAGGGTCGTTGGTACTCTTCTATCTAGGCATTAAGTCACTACTAGATAAAAGAATTCATCAATTAAATGTGAATAAAGACGAACTCTTTAGTGTTCGTAATGGTTTGATGACGGGGTTTATTTTATCTTTAGCCAATCCCATTGCTCTTGTTTTTTGGCTCAGTATCTTTGCAGCTACACTCGATCATAACAATCCGACTCACAGCCTTGAAGGACTGTTCCATAACTTTGCTATTATCCTTGGGGTGCTACTCTGGGGACTGTGCCTTAGTGCCTTTTTAGAGCTCGGTAAGCGCTTCTTTAATCATAAATTGATTAATATCATTACCATGGCGGCTGGACTTATGTTGATTGGCTTTGGATTAAAGTACGGCTATAAAGGAATCATGCTGTTGAATTAATTATTAACTAAGTTCAGTTCACTTAGCCAGGGGATTAACGAACGAATGGCCGGGCCGTTTGGATAAGTTTTTTCTCTATCGCAATCTTTAACTACTTGGAGCATTTTTGCAGAAGGTATGTATTTTGAGAAATGTTCAAATGCTTTCGAAGGCGTTGTATCTGATTTTTTAACTTCAATCATTAAAGGAGGCATTTCTTCTAAACAAATTAAAAAATCTAATTCTTTACCATCTTTAGTACGCAAATAATGTAAGTTTCCTTTTATTCCTTTTGTGTCTTCTAAAAAATGAAGTTCTTTTAATAAAGCACAAGCTACTATATTTTCTAATCTTGCTCCATCATTATTTTCTGCATAGGTATGATCATAAAAATAAAATTTAGGTTCTTTTAACAATGATCTTGCTATTTTTTTAGAATAAGGCGAAATCCTAAATATGATGTAGAGATCTTCTAATAGTTGCAGCCATCTTTTAATAGTTTTTTGATCATATTCTAAGTCTCGCGCAAGACTAGCGAAGGAGACACTTGAACCGATTCGTTGTTTTAATAATTCAACTAAAGTTTCAATGGCTTTAATATCTTTTACACTTGAAATATCAATTAAGTCTTGCCTTAGGATAATATCTAAATGTGATCTTCTCCATCTTTTATAATATGTCTGATCACCTTTTAGAAAGGGCTCAGGGAAGCCGCTGCAGTTCCAAAGCGTTTCAAATAAGGCATTTTCATTTTTGGTTGGATTAAATCTCACAATTTCTTTTAGATCAAATGGGTGAAGCCGGTAGCTAAAATGTCGACCAGCCAATGAGTCGCCAGCTTTTCTATGGATATTAAGCTTTGCACTACCAGTTACTAGATATTCTGGCGGGATCCCTTGTGTGTCATATATGCCTTTGAGCCACTTTTTCCAATCTTTCTTTTTATGAAGTTCATCGAAAATAATGAGAGGTTTGGTTCTGTCCCAGCTTTCTTCTTTAAGTGCAAGTCTATCTTTTGCAGAGTCGAAGTTGAAGTAATCAAAGCTTGGGTAAAGTTGTTTAGCCAAAGTGGTTTTACCACACTGACGAGGACCCATCACTAAGACAATTTTAGTGGGAAGATCTTTTAAAATGAAAGAAGATAATATTCGCTCCATTTGACTATTCTAGCATGGACGCCAGAATAGTCAAGACTATTCTGGAATTGATGCCAGAATGGTCGATCACTAAAGATAAAGCATTTCCAAAATAATTTAGTTTAATTACACCCATTATGGTGAACTTAAGCTTTATCAAGAATGTCTTAAATTCAAGCATCAAAATGCGGGAGACACTATGGCCCCCCCCACAAAAAAGAAAAAAGAGCCACCGGCCTATATTATTAAAATAGGCGAGAAAGAAATCACTTTTGAAAGTAAATCAGAATTGATTGCCTATGTTAAAAAACTAAATCGCTATGCAGTGCGATTAAATGTCGAGATAGAACATAATTTAACGCAAGCCACAAAGCAATTTAAAAGAGCAAATAACGAGCTCAAAAAGCTATCAGTAAAACCTCAGGATAAAGCTTATCCGCGTGTTTTCAAAGCGGTGCTGATTGATCTAAACAATGCTCAAAACAAATTACAAGAAACGCAAAAATCGATAAAAAAGTCAAAAGCCTTACAAGGCTTTATCAGCAGAATCACAAGCAGTCTTATAAGGGGCATTAAAAGAATGATTGGTGTCGCTCCCGATAGACATCTGATTGATGCCTTAAGAGATGTATTTCAATTAAAGTCAAAAGATAGAGTTTCCCAAGAACGGAAAAATCATTACAAACATAAAATTGTTGATGAATTATTAGTGGGTAAAATGGGGCTTGATCCTGGCAGTGAGCTCATTGAGCAATTGACTAAAAATATTATGACAACAGAAGATTTCAGGCATTTTAAGCGAACGATGGATGTGTTAACGATTTTGGCCGAATATGATATTAAAAAAGACAGAGCGATTGAATTTTTAAATGGTGCCCATTTCATTGTGATGGATAATGCAGCGTTATTTGAGAAATTACGTCAAGTCAAAGGATGTCAAACTCGCTTCTCTTCGCATTTTAAAGAGACGCGACTACAAGAGTTTGGCATTAACTGTGGTCGCATCATTCCAGAACTATTATTTCTAGACAGCTTCCAGAAAGGTGATCCTGATAAAAGACCCGCTTTCACTCATTTTCAAGTGGAAGCTTCTCCTTGGCGAGGCAAAGGGGCAATCGAAGTGACTAAATCTATCGCTAAAAATCCACAAAATATAGAACATGTTCCTCATGCCATTGGATACTTTGCCTATAAAACCTATCGCAAACTAAAAGGAAAAGTGGCAAAAAACTTAGGTGCTTATGGATGGTCTGTTCATGATGATAATAACCCTATCCGGCTCCCACCACCAAAGCACTCTGCTAGAAAGTAAGAACCATAAAAGCAAAATTATCTTTTAGGTGCTGAGGGGTTTTTCTCATCTTTTTCTTCGACAACTTCTTCAACAGCGACAGTTGAGGAAAGAGAACGTTGAGGACCCGCATTTACACTAAAACTTCGCAGATCAGTAAAAACCAACATCCCATTCTGACTAGGCATGGCTAAAAATACTTCACTTTGTACGGGTGCGGATACTTGTATAGCTAATGCATTTGGTGCGACCCCTGTTGCGGGAGCTGGTGCAGGCAAAGCAAGAGGAGTTCTTGTCATTAATTTGGCAAATCTTTGCATAGAAGATTTTGCAATACCTGAGCTTGCTTGCAAGGTTCTATCGAACATAGAATACATGACTTCAGTGGGGGTTCTTTCAATTCTTTGTACATACCCTTTTGCCATTTCGACAGCAAATTCAGCACCAAATTCAACTAAGGGAACTGCAACATCTTTAACGAGGGTTCCACCAGGAATAAAACTAATCGCAAACGGAACGCCAACATCAAGCAATAAGGGGAGCCCTTTTTTTCTAACAGCATACAATACAGGTGTTGATACTATCGCTTGTTGAGCAGAGCTTCTTGGTTCTTCCTTCTTCTTTAATTGTTTTAAAAAGGAAGGCGGCTGCGCTTTAATAAAACTTATCATTTCTTCTCTAGCATCAGATGGGCTTGCAAGCATGGCAGCATTTAAAAAAGCTTCTTTGCTGAGATCACCCTCTTGTTTTTCAATCTCTTTGACCATTTCTTTAAAAAAGCTAACGACGGGAGATTCGGCATGTAATCTTTGTTTTTTAGTAGGTGGTGCATCTTCATCTTGGGAAATGTCTTCTTCTGGTCCGCGCTTCATAAAATCAAACTCACTGCTAGGGGTAAAATGGTATTTGGCATTATAGAGTTACACGCAGTTAGTTACAACGCTTACAAATACTGATTATCAGTAATAAACGTCCATTTATCTGCTATTCATCGTAAAAATGCTAAGCAAAATTGACTTTAAGTCATACAGCTATATATTATATGGGTAATTATATATTTTAGTAAAAGGCTAGACGTATCGTGAGAACATTAACACTTAACGAACAAAAAAGCGTAAGCGGCGCTGATCTTGGTGAATCTATGTTTAATGGTTTTCTGATTGGATCTACAACCGGTGCTATGGCAGGTGCCCTTGCTGGTGTTTATTGTGTCGTTAGATATCCCTTAATTGCCGTAGTACCAGGCATGCTCGAAAATGCTGTGAAAACAGGTGCTATAGTGGGTGTCTGTGCTGGTGGCATTTGTGGGATGTTTGCCGGAATAATTTTGGATGACGATTAAACCTTTCTTATTTCATAACCGCCTATCTGTTATTCAGTGCATGTTATCGAATTCCTTGAAAACACAAGGTTTTTCTGACATCAATTGAATTTGCAATTAAATACAATAGCATAACTTTAAAAAATCTATGAGGTGAGTTATGCAAGATGGTCCAAGTTATATTGAATTTAAAAATCGGCAGCAATTGCAGTGGTTGAATAATACATTTGGGCAGTTGAACTGGAATACAGATAAGCTAAAGTATCCAGACTATGTCGCAACAGCTCCCATCTATGATAAGAAGATATCTGAAATAATCGCGATATTTTTTAACCAAGTCGGTTTTAGAAATGCCCAAAGTTTACAATCACAAAGTGGTGACTATCATCGCGTTTTTTTACCATTGAAAGAGCTTGAGCATTTTATTATGGCTGATCAATTTCGCGATGGAAGACTCTTGGGATGGGGTTTTATGTTACAACAAGTTCTAGAAGATCATCAGGCCTCAATGGATACTCTAACTTCCAATATGACCAAATTACGTACTTAATAAGCTTTTCGTCAATAAATAGCAAGTAATCTTACTCTGTGAGCGCCGTGCTGTGACTATAGGTGTGGACAGGAAGGTTTTTTTCTAACCTTTTGATAGGTTCTTTTCTTACTC
>CAYXVT010000102.1:0-718 GCA_964468105.1 Uncultured Candidatus Berkiella sp.
AATTGATATATCCTGCGAAACCAAGCCAAATTGCTTTTCCGGGGTTACCAAGTTGCTGGGTTGCATTAGACTGGTTACCATAATCAAAATTGGCACAAAGACTTAATTTTTCAGTCACATTAAAGGTGCCATAGATATCAAAAACATTTCGCGTACCAATAGGACCCGTGGCCGTTCTATCAACCACACGCTGTTGCCCTGATAGACTATCAATATTCAATGAAAACTTTGCATTGGGTGTATAAGCAATACTGAGTTCTACTGTTTTATCGCGTCCTGTATCCCGAAGATTATCCCAGCCATTATTAACGCCCATTATCAGTTTTACTTTATCATTCATGGCGTAAGTCATTCTAACGCCCATCACGGAATTTGGCTGTGAAAATATCGCAGGATTGGAAAGAGAGAAATTGGTGTCATTAGTTGGATCGGTCGCTTCAAGGCCCACCAATCTATTAAAATTACCAACCATCCACGTGAATGCACCACGATTATAATTTAAATAGTATTGAGCAGGGGTAAATCCAATATTATCGGTTCCAATATTAGGATCATAACCAAAAGGCGCAATTAAAAGAGCATCAAAGCCAAGAATCCCATTGACCAGCCCACCTAAGCCAGACTCTGGGAGATAAGAAACGGTGACGGCTGCTTGCTGTAGCGTAGTACCATTTTCCTTCAAATCAAAGGATCGATCGAAAACACCACTTATAAACTG
>CAYXVT010000102.1:728-12356 GCA_964468105.1 Uncultured Candidatus Berkiella sp.
TACTTCTTTCTAAATGATTATATGATTCTTGGACATAGCCGACTATCTTCACGCCACAGCATGGATCTTTCTTTGCCGGTTCTTTAGCTTGATCTTCTGGTTTTGCGGCTACTTGCTCATCTGCAAATGTAGCGCAGCACCATAACCCTAAACAAATTATTAAAGCTGTTTTATTCAATCCCTTCCCCTTAACACTACCCCGACTCTCCAACGTACCGCGACTTGTTCGCGGTATCGAGGCTTTCTATAATTCTTTATTAATATACATATTAATTAATGTTCTAGAAATACTAATCTTAGTTGGCAATGGCGGTAGATTATCACGGCTAAACCACCCTGCATCCTCTATCTCAACACCATCAATCACTATTTCCCCTGATTCATATTCTGCTGTGTATCCAAGCATCAGTGAATTGGAAAAAGGCCATGGCTGACTATGATGATATTTGAGGTTTTTAATTTTGATCCCAACTTCTTCTTGTACTTCACGATGTACAGTTTCTTCTGCGCTCTCACCAGGTTCAACAAATCCGGCTAAAATGCTATACACTTTTTCGGTAAAATGCGGCGAACGTGCTAGCAAAATTTTATCGTCTTTAGTAACTGCAACTATCATGGATGGAGAGATTCGGGGATAAAAGAAAAGTTTACAATGGGGGCAAATTTTAACGCGTTCAGTCTCACTTGCATTCACTGCATTCCCGCAACGACTGCAAAATTGATGGGTTTTATCCCATTCTAGGATTTGACTAGCACGACCGGCTAAATAAAAAAAATCTGGTGATAAAAGATGCAGCGCTGCTTGACGCAAAGGTTGAAAATGGAATTGTGGAGGCAAATCCTCAGTGTGTTCTATATCCAATCCAACACAAGTTTTGTTTTTCCAGTAACCAATTATATGCTGAGAATTTATTTTAAAATCATAAGATTCAATATCATGGAATGTACAAATAGGATTTTCAGGGTTGTCCGCATTAACCAATAATTGATTTTGATGAAAAACAAAGCATAAATCTGAACGTTCCATTGATTGTCACCACTGATTACCAAAGATCAAATAACAAAAATTCCGCATTCTTTGCACTTTCTACCTGAATTGTCTTTTCATCCGTAATTGCAGCCCCATCTCCTTCACTGAGTGTTTGATCGTTAACTTTAATGGCCCCTTTAATCAGTTGCAACCAAGCTTTATGTCCATTCCTTAATTCATGTTTAACAGCGCTATTTTCACTCAGATATGCAGCATATAAATTAACATTTTGATGAATCGTTATCGCATTCTCTCCACCATTTGGTGATCCTATCAAATGTAGATGGTTTAAGGTTGTTCTTGGGATTACTTTTTGTTCATAACTAGGATTTATATTAGATTTATTGGGAATAATCCAAATCTGTAAAAAATGCACAATATCTTTTTTGGAATGATTAAACTCGCTATGTGTCACACCAGTCCCTGCTGACATTCGCTGAATATCGCCAGGTTTAATAACGGAGCCAGTTCCCATACTATCTTTATGCTCTAAGGCACCTTCAACGACATAGGATATGATATCCATATCTTCATGAGCATGCTTTCCAAAACCTTGTCCAGGCTGAACTCTGTCTTCATTTATGACACGTAAATCTCCAAAATGCATATGCTTTGGATCATAGTAATTCCCAAAGGAAAAAGTATGATAACTCTTGAGCCAGTCAATTTCGGTTAAACCACGATCGTTTGATTTACGAATAATAATCATATTTCTATCTCCCTTGTGTTAATTTCCGAAGGTAAAAGCATAAGCTTCTAACCCTGGTTGATTCACTTGGATTTCTAGTAAACCATTTTCCGCGGTAGATTGATTCACCAATTCATATAGTCTATGTTGGTTAACTTCAACGTGACCATTAACAGCATCTAAACCAGCACTATCGCCAATAGGTTTGCCATTTAATAATAAAGTTAATTCAATTGGTGTATTAGATTCTGTACCCATCACTAAAAATACTTTCTTGGCATTAAAATGAATTCTTAGTGAAACATTAGCACTTTGCGAAACAATTCTTTCACCTTCAACCTTCCAGTCACCCTCCAAGCCCCATTGATCACGAGATAAAGAGGCAGGATAGACATAATGGTGTTTAGTATCTTTGTCGACGGACTCATTATTCCCAAAATTTTCCTGTCTAAGATATCCTAAATAGGTTTCAGGTGTCTGCCTGGATAAGGACCAAGAAGGTATTTCTGTTGTAGGCTGGTTATTATCCTTAACTGCTAACAAATATCGGATATTTTGTTCTGTTATATTGTATTCACCCTCTCCAAAATGGGTGTAAACCACGCGCCCCTCTTTATCAATGAGATAATGCGCTGGCCAATAAAGGTTATGGAAATTTTGCCAGGTGCTTAAGGTATTATCTAATGCGACTGGATATTGAATGTTGAACTTTGACACTGCCGCTTTCACATTATCCAACTTCTTCTCAAATTCAAATTCCGGCGAATGCACGCCTATGATAACAAGTCCTTTAGAACGGTATTTCTGATCCCAATCAATAATATACGGCAAAGTGCGAATACAATTGATACAGGAATACGTCCAAAAATCGATTAAAACAACTTTTCCTTTAAACTCTTGCATCTTTAAGGGGGGTGAGTTTATCCATGCCTCTATCCCGACAAAATTAGGTGCAGCATAAGGGGTAGGTAGTGCATTAATAAGCAAAGTGGAATCGGTTTTCGTAGAGGCTTTGTCATGGGAAAAGGTAGTTTGAATGTCTTGTCCAGTCGCTATATAAGCTACTGAGAGTAAAATCAAAATTCCTAATATTCTGCGAACAGCATTCGCATGTAAGACAAAAAATCGCATTTTATTGAGTAGCTCCCTGCCTGTTAGCGCAATAATTAGCATGGGGATACCGGCTCCAAGAGAAAAAGCTATTAGCAACAATAAACTATTGATGGTACTTTCTTGACGGATAATTTGTACTAATGCAGCAGCTAATATGGGGCCAGCGCAGGGAGTCCATACCAGTCCAATCAAACAACCAATCAATATCCCACTGAAAAATCCACCTGAAGTACCTGAGGATAATTGTTGGCCTTTATTAGCAAATTTTTGGGTTAATTGAGACAATTTTTCTGAGAGGGTTGTTGAAAGAAGTACAACACCGAAAATAGCTAAGATGATGAGTGAACCTTGTTTGATGTAATCAAGATCAATTCCCAGATGCTTCACAAGCTCAGATGAACCTAGCGCAAAAACACTAAAAGAGATAATAAAACCAAGAATAATACCGTAAGGTTTGCGGCGCCCCCCCTCTACTGAGGTTGAAAGCACCAATGGCAGCACAGGCAGGATACAAGGAGAAGCAATCAGTGCTAATCCTTCCAAAAAAGCTAGACCAATTTCAATTATATTCAATATGGTATGCTCCAGAAGGCTATATAATTAAAGAATATAGGTAAAATGAATTAATTAAAATAAGTGTATACTGAAATACCCAAGGGTATAAGCTATGGAACTGATTAGATGATTGAGATAACGCCACATATAGCACTTAAGCCATCGGAAGTGATTTTCACTTTTATCCGATCGCCTGGTCCTGGGGGCCAAAATGTTAATAAGGTCTCGACTGGTGTTCTGTTGCGCTTTAATGTCTTTGATTCAACGTCATTACCAGAAGACATACGTACTCGGCTGATCGCACTATTAGGAAAAAAATTAACTCAAGACGGTGATTTAATCATTAAAGCCACCAGCTTTCGCACACAAGTTCGTAACAAAGAAGATGCAT
This sequence comes from Uncultured Candidatus Berkiella sp., assembly GCA_964468105.1. Classification (GTDB taxonomy): domain Bacteria; phylum Pseudomonadota; class Gammaproteobacteria; order Berkiellales; family Berkiellaceae; genus Berkiella. The sequence continues at coordinate 4,506 of CAYXVT010000102.1, forward strand.
TAAATCGATTACAAATGTTGATTATTCAAGCAGTTATACCACCCAAGAAACGTAAAAAAACAAAACCTTCCAAGGCTGCAACCAAAAGACGATTAGATACCAAGAAGAAGCATGGGCAGAAGAAATCGATGAGACGATCAAAGGATGATTCTTAACTAATTCATGTCCCCAATCTTTTCTTCATTGCGGCAGCAATGATCGTTGCTAGCCCCTCGTGAAATCACTTTTAGCGATGAGACGGGGGGAGAATTTAGGTAGGAAAATAAAAAAAACCGCGATAAATCAATGACCTATCGCGGTTTTTATAAGATAGCTTAAGCAGCTTTAACTTTCTTAGCTTTCTTTTTACGAGCTTTAGCTCTTGGCTTTTTAGCAGCAGCAGGCTTTTTAGCCGCTGTGCTCTTTTTAGCCTTTCTTTTAGCTTTTGGCTTTGCAGCAACAGCTGATTTAACAGCCTTTTTAACAGTCTTACGCTTTTTAGCGGTAGTCTTACGTGCTTTTTTAGGAGCAGCAGCTTTAGCAGCTACTTTCCGTTTTTTAGCAGGTGACTTCTTAGCAGCAGGCTTCTTTGTAGCAGCCTTACGTTTGGTTGCAGTCTTCTTACGAGCAATCATCAAGTATCTCCTCACTTATGGTAGCTATCACAAATTTAGCACAGAAGATTAGAAAAATAAAATATATATACAGCCATGGCTCATTATTTATTTTATTTTGACTCCAACTCGTTATGCTAAACAGTGTCTAACGAACAAAATTTGTTTGTCCTTAAAAATTTTATTCGATTCATTAAGGACTTAGCTCATCACGGGTTACTCACCCGCTTTTGTTCTTGGCCATTTTACATTAAGTCATCATCCAAAGACCAGCATAGATTCTTAATGTTGTGTAGGAAGAAAACCATTCTCATCATAAATTGGATCTTAAACAACCATAAATGATGTATTTCAGTAACGATATTCATCTTTTGATGACATTGACCTGGATCAATGTCACCCTTGGTTTCAATTTTTAAAAATGATATCTAACATTACGACGATCATTTGTCATATCCGAAACAACGGATGGACTTTGTAAGAAACTTCTAAGTTCATTCTCACCTCTGATTAGGACTGCATGATAAGGTGTGACGGGTATAGCCCTAGCGCTTGGTTCGTTCTTTTCAAGCTTGCCAAAATAAGATTGTTTTAATCTTGGCTCTTTTGTCTTTACCGGTATTTGCTCAACGGATGCATGGGAAGTTAAAGATAATTCGTTGTTTTTAAATAAAATGACAAGAGCTGTCTTAAATAAAGCTTCAGTAAATCCAAAAGAAGCTGGGCATACTCTTGGACCTGTTGAAAAAGGTGTTAAGGGATAGAAATTGATTTTATGCGGAGTATTTTCATGGCGTTGCGGGTTAAAATGCTCAGGATTTTCCCATTTCTTATGGTCATGCATTATTGAACGTAATGGCATAAATAAATAAGATCTGGCGGAAATTTCTTTATCCCCAATCCTCCCCGCTTTGGAAGCATATCGGACTAAGGGAGGTGCTGGTGCAAAAGTTCGTAAGGATTCAATATAAATATTATGAAGTTGTTTCAGACTTTTTATCTTAGCAAAACCATTAATTGAATCTAAATCTTTAAGATCGACCGATTTAAGCTCTTCTCTTAGTTGACTTTGTAACTCTTTGTTGCTTGCTAATTCTAAAATGGCGCAAGTGAGAACCGTTGTGATATTACCTTCCACAACTAATGCAAATAATCCATTTAATTCTTTAAGATGTTTAGCCTTGCCGGTTTCAAGCATATGTTTGAGATAACTATCCTCAGATAAAATTTTTGGTTCATTAGCATCCATATAGGCGTCATTTAATGCTTGGAAATCTCTTTTTAATTTTTCAAAGTCACTGTTACTAACCTTGTCACGATTAAAGACGGCATGTTCTGCTTTTTTTAACAAAGGGATGAGTTCTTCAGGAATATCTTTACAATGCAACCATGCAGTGGCGATCACTTGAGTACATGCTAAACAGATCTGGTGATTGATGGATTGTGTTTGTGACCAATTCGCAGCAATCTTAGAAAATACTTCTTTGGACGCGTCCAGGGCCTTGTACATGGTTAAATGATCTTTGATCACTTTACGCTCCATTGGAACTTCTGGCCCATTGAGATTAATAATACTTTCGTTACCAAGAAAATCTTTTAACGGATCAAAGAGTTGCCTTGCACGAGGATCGTATTTCTCAGGAAAGGCTTCCTGGTATTCACCATAGGAAACAGCTTCTTTTAAATGGTGCTCACCTGTAAAAACATGAAAACTGGCCAATTTAAAGAATGGCAACCCTATATAGGTAGAAGCATATCCATCCTGACTTTGAGCTGCTCTATCTGTAAGCTCACCTAATATAAAAGCTTCCTTTTGAGTAATAATTTTGTATCCATCTTTGAGAAGTTCGATTCCACCCCTTACTTTTTCAATTAAACCTGAAATAAAAGAGAATCGACTGGATGAACGTGGACCTGTATTATGCATAAATTGCTCCCATACCAATGTTTGACGTATAGCTAATCATCTAGACATATATCGAAACATGAGTGGAAAACTTTAGGCTTCAGAGGAAAAAAATGCTCAATGGTATTGAACAGATTGATGAGTTAATTAAAAATTATTGGAATGGTGGGAAAGCTAAACTCACCCAAGAAAATTTTGCTTTGGCTTATAAAAGAGCTGCGGCTGCTGGTAATAGTAAAGTTATGCAAGACATGGATACTTGCGCATTTACAATCGACCCTGCTATCAAAAAAGAAGCGGTTTTATCAATATTAGAAATTGTTCCTCATCCCATATTACTCTCTTATCTTCATGCACCATTGCCTGGGATCTCAGCTCAGATGCAAGATGATTTCAAAGCATTTGCCATTAATAAAAGGTTGATAGACGAGGGGGTTGATTTAACGCGAAGAAAAGGTAAACCGAGTCATTCATAATGCCCACCAACTGATGGGCAACTAACTAGTTATCAATCGATTGTTTTTCCACTTTTTAGTCTTATAACGTAAGTAATAACTAGAAAACAGTATGACGCAATAAACGGTGACTAGTTTTAAAGTCAAGATCGGCTCCCCTTCCATTCTTATAACAAAGAAGTAAATTGGAACAATACAGAAAATCCAAGTTCCAAGTGAATTCATGAACATAATGAAACGCGTATCCCCGCCAGCAGTTAAAATGCCATCAATGACCCAAGCCAGACCATCAAAAAGATAGGCCAACCATAACCAACGGCAACTGAGCTCAATTAAACTTCTCAGATGAGAAATATCCGTTACTTCATCATTAATGGGGATAAAAAATTCAACCAAAAAGCCTGGCATAATGACTAACGGAATGGCTAAGACTAAAGCTAATATAAATTGCAAACCAAGACCGGCCATTAAAACATCTGAAACATAGTTCCATTTTTTAGCGCCAATGTAATTAGAGGCCATTGCAGTAACACCCATCTGCAAGCCTTCAGTGATAAAGGAAAAAAGCATCCAAATACTAAAGCCAATAGTCACTACTGTTACATGATCTAAACTTCTTTTGGCTAGAATAAACATCACAAATGCCCAAGCCGCATAAGCAGCCATATGGCCGATGGAATTTGGAAAACCTGTTTTGATACATTTCATGAATACGGAGTAATCGAATTTCCAAAGATGAGTATGGAATTGCTTTCGATTGGATGAGCTCAGAAAACAAATAAACATGCCTATAGCAACACATAACTGTGCGACACCAGTTGCAATTGAAGCACCTTCGGCCCCCATAGAAGGAATGATGCCAGGGACACCAAATACGAGCAAAGTAACCAAAACTAGATTTAGTATATTTGCGAAAAGAACAGAAAAAGCGATAACTTTAACTTGTCCTCTACCTACAAAAAAGCTTGTTAGTGCACCTACTAATGGATAACCTACTCCAAGAATCATCATCCATTTAAAATAAGCATAGCCATCAGCACCGAGTTCAGCAGGAATAAGGAGGGATTGACCAAATAGTCCGATAGGGATCATAACAATGCCACACATGAGTGAAAACCAAATCATTTGCCATACCGGTTTGCCGATATTCTTAAATTGTTTTGCGCCGTTATACTGCCCTACAAAAACCTCTGCAATCATCGTAATAGACATAGCACCAAATTGGAAAATATAAGAAATATTACCTGCGGTTGTTGCGGCAATCATGGCATTGGTATCATATTTAGCAAGAATGATCCTATCAAAAAATAACATCAAGGATCCGGAAAGTGCTGATAACATCAGAGGGAAACATATCATCCAAAGAGCATAAAGATGACTTTTAGATTCTGGAGCAACCGTTAAACCTTCAATTGTATTTGTATTTGTATTTGTTTTTGAAGTTATCAACATTTTTATACTCCACATGTAAACAAACTATTTCTATAGGCAATAGAATGCATCGTTTGTATTTTCGATTAACGTTCAGTCTGTTGAGACGTTATAATTAGTGCTTTTTTGACTTGCGTATTTTAATGACAAAATGTCAATAAAATGTAATGCAGAAACAAGATGTTTTAAAAACATGTAATAATTAAGGTTGTTTTATCTCCTCAAATATTATGTAGTTATTATGCCACAGAACGCATAAAAAGTCCTGCCGCTGGTATCGCCTATTCCTTCATATATCTGTATTTATGATTAAAAAATATGGGGGAGACACCCGGAATTTACGTGTAGTTAATAGCAATAATTAAGTATTTTCATGGGCCTAGTGACTTGTTAAAAATACCCTGTAAAATGCCCATCTAACGGTAGATAAGAAATTTAATGCATTATTGTGTTACGTAACTGAAATATCGTTTGTTTCTTAAAAATAGTAGTAAAAATCGCTTTAACTTTACCGCTTATCGATTCAAGTTAACCATTTATCGTTAATTCATTGTCAGTTTATCCCTAGGTTGTTACCTTCTATCCCATAATACCTACAATAATTTTTCAAGGAGATTTCCATGCGTGATTTATCTAACGTCGAAATTCAACATGTTTCTGGTGCAGCTGGTGCTGATGAAGTACTTGCGGCAGCATTTCTTATTACTTTGGGGGCAGCGGCCATAGCAGCTAGTAATAATGGTCCGTACTATTATGACTCGTACTACTATGACCCATACTATAGCCCTTACTATGGCTACAACAATTACGGTTATGGCTACGATACGGTGGTTGTTTACGATAGCTATTATCCAGGCTACTACGATCAAACAGTTTATATCTATTAATTTATTAATCAGTATTATCTAGGGGATTTTGACAATGAGTATGAAAGCGGCTTTTGGTATTTTTGGGGCTGTTGGTTTTGGTGTTGCCGTACTAAGCGGTGCTCCATTAGCGCCTGCATTAATTTCTGGTCTTATTTGTGGGGCAGTTGGAGCACTATTAGCTGCAACGCCAATAGCAACACCTGTTTATCATGTTATAGGTGCTCCAAAGCCAGTGTTTTGGGGTGGCTGGGGTGGTCACTGGTTTCATAATAACCATCATCATCACCATCAAGTTCAACATGTTATTCATACAAACGCTCATGTAGCAGTTCCTCAACCACACATAGTTCATGGTGGGCCAGTAACGACCGTTACTCATCATGCTCCTCATGGTGGTGTAACCGTTCTGCCACATGGTCCAGTACCTGCAACTCCTCGTGCAGCTCAAGCAAATCCATCAAATAGTGGTTTCTTTAATTTGTTTAATAGCAGCAACCAAGGTTCACATTCAACTGTTCACAGAACAGCACCGGGATCAGCACCTTCTGTTGCAACCACAACAAGAGATCCAATCAGAGGCGGCACTGTTCATACAGCGGCTCCAGTTCTTCCATCAAGCGTACGTAATGTGACTGCTACCAGAGTGATGAGTCCTTCTGCGGCCCCATCATCTTCGTTTGGTCATGTTTCAAGAGTGGCTCCTTCACAAGCAGCTGCTGCACATGGTGCAAAACATACCACCGTTAGAATAGCTAGATAATCCTTCCTTTGTGTCATTCTCGGGTCTTCGCCCGAGAATGACAGCTAAATATTTCTTCCACTTCCATCATTTTATACAGCTATTTTTTGTCTATGATTCTTCTTAGCTTTGAAAAGAGGAGCATATTATATGAAAGCTGTAAAAATACTCATTCCCGTTATTGCTGTAGCCTGCCTAGCAGGCTGTGATTCATCTGGCGGGCCATATCACACCCAAAATAATGTACTTGGTGGCGCTGCTATTGGTGCTATCGGTGGTGCTGCTATTGGCTCAATTTCTGGGAATGCAGGCTCTGGCGCTTTGATTGGTGCTGGCGTCGGTGCTGTTGGTGGCTACTTATACGACAGAAATAATAACTATTACTACGATAATGGTTATTACTACTAATAATTAAGCGCTATTATTTTTAAGGCACAATCTCATCAGATTGTGCCTTCTGTTATAAGCTACTTTTATTTGCTGCTACAAATATTTTAGATTTATCAGCTTCTTCTTTAGTGCGTTTTTTGGTTTTATCAACCTCTTCGTTGATTACATCTAATTCACCGTTTGCATCTTTTAGTTCGCTAATTTCCCCTTCTAAGGTTCCTTCCTGGTGTCTTAACTTGTCCAATATGGCTTGTCTTTTTTGTTTTTCTGTTAAGGGTTTTGGAGATGCAGAAGTTGCAGCATCTGACATTAGAACAGGGGCGGGATGTTGTCTTTCCATTTCTATATCATGATGGGGTTCTTTTGGTTTGCAACAACTGCTGCAAGCACACTTGCCAAATAAACATCTAAACATTGCGAAACAGCAACTTTCTGTTTGATGAAGCTCATCTTCTGCATCATCTAAATTTTGTGCTGTTTTATCCACATGATTGTGTATACGGCCTACAGTTAGATCTTGCTTGTGCAGGTCAACAGCAGATTGTGACTCAAGTCTATCTGCTTCTGTAACATCAACTAATACATGGTCTAATGCCTGAACACGTTCTTTAGCCGTTTTCGCTTTCTCTACTTCAGATAATGCATCCGATAGCCTAGGTTGAAGAGCTATAGGCTCCTTTTTACTCCTTTTGTCGCTTGATTCAGAAATCTTTAACCCAGACATTTTAACGTTTAAATCATCATCTTCTTTTTCTTTTTCTTTTTCACTGGATGATGAATGAGTTGCTTTATCGCCTGAAGGCGGTTTGGCGCTTAAAATAGGAGAGGCTTCGCGCTCGGTAGCTTTGTGACGATGTCCTAACACTGGAGTCTCGTGTTTACCTGTACTTGCTGCTCCACCTGTTGCCATAATGATACCCTTGAAGGTGATTAAAATGGTAACAACTATAATTGAGCAGCTCACTAGATGCTACTGTCAGAAGATCTAGCCAAAGCGACAACATATCTAACTAACTATATTTTATGGATCAGAAGATGACACATACCCTTTTCGAGAAAATCATTAACCGGGAAATCAAGGCGGATATTGTTTATGAAGATAATTGGTGTATCGCTTTTCATGATATTAATCCCCAAGCACCAGTCCATGTGTTGTTAGTTACCAAAAAAGTTATTCCTAAATTATCTGAAGTCGAAGAAGAAGATAAGACCTTATTGGGACATCTGATGGTAAAGGTTGCCGAAATTACAGCGAAATTAGGTATAAAAGATAATTTTAGGCTTGTTGTGAATAATGGGCCGCAAGCTTGTCAGACGGTTTATCATCTCCACCTGCACATTCTAAGCGGAAGAATGTTTCATTGGCCGCCGGGATAGAAACTAACCGCGATTTCTGGATCTTATTCCCCTCTCCCCGGGATGATCTTGCCGAAGCTGGCCTGATCCCCTGACGGTGGACACCTAATTT
>CAYXVT010000103.1:0-6620 GCA_964468105.1 Uncultured Candidatus Berkiella sp.
AATTCGATCTAATATCAATATTCAAATGACAAATTCAAAACTAGTTAATAGAACAGAGCTTTCTCTTATCTTCGGGAAAAATGTATCTACCATCGATCAATGGATCCGCCAAGGGATGCCCTATATTGAAAAGGGTAGCAAGGGTACTGGATGGCTATTTGATACATCGAAAGCGATTACATGGCGTGAAAATAAGCTTAAAGATGAAGTTTCTAGCTCAGAGCGGATTGAGCTTGATGAAGCTAAGCGCCGAAAGACAGCAGCAGAAGCTTCCATACTAGAAATTGAACTTCAGTCTAAACGTCGTGCAGTTCTCTCAAGGGACGAAGTAGAACTAAGCTTAACGCATACCTTCATTACGCTTAAACAAAGATTAAGAACAATTCCTGAACGGGTTGCCCCACAAATAATAAATGAGAAAGATGAGCAGGGTGTTCGAGAACTACTGCTTCATGAAATCGATGATGCTCTACTAGAACTGAGTCAGTTAGATTTTAATGCAAACACTGATCAGTAATGCTTTAAACCATTTAGCGCCCCCACCAAGGTTAACCATCTCAGAGTGGGCAGACCAATACTGCTTTCTTCCTGACAACAATGCTGAACCAGGGCGTTGGCGGACATCACGTGCACCTTATCAAAAGGGGATCATGGATTCCAGTTCTGATCGAAGAGTTCAAAAGATTACTATTATGACAAGTGCCCAAGTTGGTAAGACTAGCATGCTCAATAATGCTATCGGCTTTTATGTTCATCAAAATCCTAAATCAATTATCATCATGCATCCCACTCTTAAGGATGCTAAAGACTGGTCAACCTTCAAATTAGCCCCAATGGTAGCCAATACCCCAGTTTTAAAAGATAAGGTTGCAAAGCCAAGGGCTCGGGATAAGACAAATACGACGTTACGAAAAGAATATGCTGGCGGATATTTAATGATATTGGGTTCTAATTCGACCTCTGAATTACGGGGTCGCTCAGCCCCTATCATATTATGTGATGAAGTCGATGCCTATGAAATCACAAGTGAAGGGGATCCGATTAACCTCTTATGGAAACGCGCTAATACTTTTAGCGATAAAAAATTGGTGCTAACTAGCACTCCTACAGTAAAAGATATAAGTCGAATCGATCAATCTTGGGAAAGCTCTGATAAACGCCGCTACCATGTCCCCTGCCCTCACTGCGAGAAAGTCCAATGGCTAAAATGGGCCAATGTGAAATGGGACAAGGATGAGACAGGAAAACATTTACCTCAAACAGCCTATTATGAATGTGAGCATTGCAAGCAAAGAATCCACCATAAGCATAAAGCAAAGATGATAGCTCAAGGTATGTGGATACCGGAGAAGAATACTACTGGCGCCTGCTCCACAAATGCTACGCAAGGCACGCATGCTGGATTCCATCTTAATGAGCTCATCAGTCCTTGGAGAACATGGCAAGAAGTGGTTGAAGATTTCTTAGAGAAAAAAGCTCAAAACGATTTACAGGTATTCTTTAATGCTGCCATGGGTGAACCTTGGGAAGAAAAAGGTGAGAAAGTTGATGGTAATAATATTTATCTTCGCCGCGAGCATTATGGTCCTGATTTACCTGAACAAGCCGTGGTATTAACGGCTGGGGTGGATGTTCAAGATGATCGTTTAGAGTGTGAGATCGTTGCTTGGGGACCTGGTGAGGAATCTTGGAGCATGGATTATGTAATTCTCCGTGGAGATCCTAGCCAAGAATTGTTATGGTCCAAACTAACTGCAGTGCTATCAAGAACTTTCAAACATCCTTCTGGCTCAATGCTACCCATTGTAGGCACGGCTATTGATACAGGCGGCCATTATACCCAAGAAGTATATCGTTACTGTCGCCAGCATCCATACCGAGTCTTTGCCATTAAAGGTAATGCCACCCAAGGCGGTCCCCTGGTTGGGCGTCCTTCAAAGAGTAATATGGGTAAAGTAAATTTGTTTTCGGTTAACACGATTACTGCAAAAGATACTTTCTATTCACGATTGAATTTATCAGTGCCTGGCCCAGGATATTGCCATTATCCAGTCAAAGAGATTTACAATAGTGATTACTTTCACCAGCTCACTGTTGAAAAGCGCGTTTTGCGATATAAACAAGGGCGGCCATATCATACCTATGTAAAAGCTAGTGGGGAGAGAAATGAGGCTTTAGATTGTAGGGTGTATGCTTTAGCAGGGTTATATATAGTTAATCCATCAATGAAACCACTAAATAAAACTATAAAGAACTATCAGAAAAGTAAAAAAATAAGCAAAAATAATTATTTGAACGGAAGCAAAATTGAATTTAATTCTTAAAGAGATATCATTGAGACATAATCATTAGAAAAAGTTCTTAATATGCTTCCCATATCCATCGCAATTCCAGCTATTATCGCTGCAATAGGCATTAAAGCCATCGTTGTAAAACCATGGATTAAGAGAGCCCCTTCAGTCATTTCTAGAGAAGGAAATAAGAGATGTGGCGCAAGAAAAGAAAATCCAATTACACCATAACTAACTCTATCAAAACCAATGTTAAAGAACCCTGCTGTAAAAGATGCAGCGATTCCAATTGCAGCGGCTTCTATAAAATAACCTCCAACCACAGCATTAGTTTCTCTTAACAATAATAGTCGCATTTTCGCATCCAGAATGTTTAACGTCTAACTTGAAAAAGATTATAAGACTGAATGTATACCATAGATGATCTAAAAAATGTAGAAAAAGCTCTCATGCAGCTTACGCTAGGTGAAAAAGTCGTGTCATTTAGTCGTTCTACAGCTGTTGGTAGCCAAACTGTCACGTTCAACCAAACTCAAGTAGCAGATTTAGAGCGTCTGAGGGCTCAAATCAAACGTCATTTAGATCTTGGGAAATCTGATTATATCAAGGTTACTTCTTCTAAAGGTTTATGAAGTTCCTTAAAAAACTATTTCAACGATCTAAAAAGCATGTTGCTAAGTCCTATGAAGGTGCTACAACGGGGCGTCGATTAGGTTATTGGGGATTAGGTAGCCAAGGGCCCAATACAGCTTTAAGCGATTCATTATCTGGCCTACGATCACGTTCTCGTGATTTAGCTCGTAATAATCCCTGGGTAGCGAATGGCTTTAGATCGTTAGCCTCAAACTTAATTGGTTGTGGCATTACCCCGCGTTGGTTATTAGATGACGTAGAGATAAAAGATAAGATCCAAAAAGCATGGGACCAATGGATAAATGATTCTGATCTAGATGGTCGCTATGATTTTTATGGAGTGCAGTTATTGGTTGCGCAAACCTTAATGCAAGCGGGAGAAGTGCTTGTTCGGATTGTTCCTCAAAAGTTACGTGGCAAAGAAAATGTTCCTCTTCAAATACAAGTACTAGAACCTGACTTTTTAATTGATGACTACCCTACTTCACCTGATGGCCTTCGACAAATAAAGATGGGCATTGAATTAGACACTTCAGGCAGGCGAGTAGCCTATCATCTTTATAAATCTCACCCAGGCGAAGCTGACAATATGAATTGCGATAAAATTCGCATTGCAGCACAAGATATTTTACATATCTATCGTGTTGATAGACCTGGCCAACTACGTGGTGTTCCTTGGATATCCTCTGTTTTACTTAAACTGCGCGAGTTAGACCAGTACGAAGATGCGGAACTTGTCCGTAAAAAGACATCTGCCTTGTTTGCAGGATTCATTACTGAGCCAGCACCTGATTTCAGTGCTACTGATAGAGATGATTATCAAGAACTGGGGTTAGAGCCTGGCATGCTAAAGAGATTAGCACCAGGTGAGAATATCGAGTTTTCTGAACCCAGTGATGTGGGTGGCAGCTATGAAGTATGGATGATGCAACAACTAAGAGGTGTTGCTGCAGGTATGGGGATCACTTATGAGCAGCTTACCGGTGATCTGCGTGGTGTGAATTATAGCTCTATCAGAGCTGGTCTTATTGAATTTAGACGCCAAATTGAATTGTTACAGCATCATTTAATCGTTCATCAATTATGCCAACCGATTGCAGCTCGGTGGCTAAACCTAGCAGTGCTTAGCGGTGCCATCAACATTCCAGATTATTTCGATAATCCCGGTAAGTATCACCGAATCAGTTGGCAACCCCCAGGTTGGGACTGGGTCGATCCTCTCAAAGATGTGCAAGCCGAAATTCTCTCAATGGAGCATCATCTTACAGCAAGGCAAGATGTTGTCGCCAAACATGGTAATAATGTGGAAGAAGTCGATAGAAAAATCAAACAAGACAGAGATCGAGAAAAATTATTCGGTTTACATTTTAAGGAAATCAATGATAATCCCGCAACTGATGAATAAGCCATTACTGGCAACACACCAGCAACTCAGTTTTACCAAGGGTTTAGACTTTGTCCGCTTTCCAAGATTTGAAGGCAAAGTTGCCATCATCCCTGTTGAAGGTTTATTGCTCCATCGCTCGCAAGGATATGGGACAAGTTATCAGTTTATTCGCCTGCTACTGAATGAAGCGCTGAACTCACCACAAGTCGAACATATCGTTTTGGATATTGATAGTGGCGGTGGAGAGGTTAGTGGTTTATTTGATTTGGTGGATGAAATTGTTGAAGCCAGAAGTAAAAAACCGATCACAGCGCTTATCAATGAACATGCTTACTCTGCAGCCTATTTGATAGCATCAAGTGCCAGCCAAATTATAGCCCCACGCACCGCAAGTGTTGGCAGCATTGGGGTGATTGTTGCCCATGTCGATCAGAGCGAAGCAGAAGAAAAAATGGGTTTTAAAGTCACAGAGATTTATGCAGGCAAGCATAAAATTGATTTTAGTCCTCACTTCGCATTATCTGACGATTCCAAGTTAGAGTTACAAACTCAAGTGGATGATACTTATGATTTGTTTACACAAACACTTGCTCGCAATCGAAATGCTTCTCAAGATGACTTTCGTTCAACAGAGGCGAAAATCTTTTCAAGCAACCAAGCATTACCTTTGCAACTTATCGACAAAATCCAATCACCTAATAAATTATTTGAGGAGCTAATGATGACTGAAGAAAATAATCCGGCGGATATTTTAAAACAAGAGCGTGAGCGCATGAAAACCATTTTTAACTTGTGTGGTCTGGCGAAGCAGCCTGATTGTGCAGTTGATTTTGTTGAGCAAGGAACATCTACGGAAGATGTTAGAAAAATTCTCTTTGATAAGCTCGTTGCGAATACCCATGAGCCAATAATAAATGCTCTTGGCGAAACCCAAGCAAATCATAATCAACTTATTCAATCAATGGTACAAGGATTACAAAAATGAAAGAATTTAAACCCGATAATCTGATTGCTGGGGATTTTCCGATTGTGACTCGATCTATTACCGTTGCTGTTGGGCAAGCTTTAACACGTGGTGCCGTTCTTGGACGCATCTCTGTGAATGGTCAATATGTCTTAAGCCAAGCTAAAGCAAGTGATGGTTCTGAAACTCCAAGCGTGATTTTAGCTCATAACATCGATACAACCAATAGTGAGTGCGAGGCAATCTGTTATTTATCAGGTCAATTTAATAGTGATGCACTTATCTTTGGGGCGGGCATAACGCCAGAATCAGCAGTGCATACACTTCGTCAATTAAATATTTATCTTACCGAAACGGTTTAGGAGATCATTAATGCTAGATTTATTTGATACACGCACAATGTTACGAGCTTTAGAACAAACGCCAGCGCCCAAAACATTTTTATTAGATACCTTCTTCCCCACTGTTCAGCAATCAGATACTGATACTGTTGATATCGATATTATCAAAGGCAAAAGAAAGCTCGCTCCCTTTGTGGCACCGATGCACGAAGGTAAGGTTATAGCCAATGAAGGGTTTAACACTCTTACCTTTAAGCCGCCCTACATTAAGGCAAAGAAAGTGACTTCGGCAACGGATATGTTAAAACGAGCACCTGGAAATACCATTTACCAAAACGAACTTTCTCCCATGCAAAAAGCAGCGCAAAAGGTTGGTGCTGATTTGCGAGAACTTCAAGAGACTATCACACGCCGTGAGGAATGGATGGCAGCTCAAGCTTTAACGACTGGAAAAATTCATGTCATCGGTGAAGGTGTTAATCAAGTTATTGATTTTCAAATGCCTAAAGATCATAAAGTGGAACTAGCTGCGGGAAAAAAATGGTCAGATCCAAATAGTGACCCTATAGCCGATTTGCGACGTTGGCAAACCAAGGTTGTACAAGACTCAGGATTAGTACCTCGAATAGCCGTTTTGGGTACTCAAGCATTAAATGCTTTATTAGATCATAAGAAGATGCAAAAAATATTAGATAATCTTCGAATGAATGTGGGGCACATTGATCCAAAGACTTTACCCGATGGTGCTAAATATTGGGGCTGCATAGAAGATATCGATTTGTATAGCTACAACGAGTGGTATTTGGATGATAATGGCATCGAGCAACCAATGATCCCAGAAAATATGATTATATTGGGCTCGGATAATGCGCGAACTGCAAGGCACTATGGGGCAATTCATGACTTAGATGCGACAGCTGCAGTTCGGTATTTCCCTAAATCGTGGGCACAAGAAGATCCTTCAGTAAGGTTTGTGATGCTGCAGTCTGCTCCGTTAGTCATTC
>CAYXVT010000103.1:6630-12336 GCA_964468105.1 Uncultured Candidatus Berkiella sp.
ATTTAGCCTTAATTCTATAGTTAACTCTACCTTTTATCTTTTTATTCAAAATTTCACTTTATAGTAACTATACAGCTTTACTTTAAATATGCTAACATCCTGACTCAAAATTTATGATATAAGGAATTAATCCAATGAATATGAATAAACGTGAAGATACAATTAAGTCGGCGACACGTCAGACTAAATTAAATCTTATTTACAGTTTTTTTAGAACATGAATCAATAAATTTGGTTGTCCTGCAAGTAGTAACTATTGAAAGGATAATTCTGAGCTTCATCGATACAAGCTGATTGAGCATTTTTACGCACCAAAATGGTTCTAATCTAAAATCCCTCAATTATGAATCATTTAGCATCGTCCTTTTCTGTAATATTGAATCTCATTATAGGAAAGGGCTTTAATTTCAACTAAGCTGTTTTCTTACAATCATCTTCGTCAAATAAAAATTTAAACTGTTCACAAATAAAATTGCAATAATTGTATTTGGATATGATGAGTTATGATTTGAAGGTTTTATATCAATTTGGCACATCCGCAATATATTTTGATTCAACTGGTAAAACAAAAGAATGTCGTATCTTCATCGATAGGGGCTGGCGTGAACCTATACCAGGTTATGACTCCCATCCAGCTGAAGTTATTACCGTAATCTCTATATTACTTGATGATGTGCCAATTCCCAGAATTTCAGATCAAATCCAAGTTGATGACAATAAATATTCGGTTATCTGTGTTCAATCACAAGATGATGTTGTCGCAGCCCTTCATGTGAGAAAGATATGAATGTATTAAAAATCATCAATGCGCTTACTCATGCTTTAGAAGAGAAGAAATTAAATGTTCATTTCAATAAACAATGGTTTGACTTTAGAGAAATCAGTCGCTGCCCTGTTCTATCAATATTTGTTCTAGAAGAATTACCTGTTGAACAAAAAGGGCATACCTATAAACAAGAGTTGAGTTCACATATTGAAGCTTATGTTGCATCAGTCAATGATGACTATATTTATCATTTAGTGTCAGATATTAAATCTGCTTTATTAAAGAATGAATTCCCCTTCTCGATTTCTTATCAAGGTTATGAAATCAATTTGCCTGATGAAGGATCGCAAGTAGTAAGCGCAAGAGTAAAATTTAAAATAATTTATTTGGAAAATATACATTGAGGAGATGCTATGCCTGAATATAGTTATATTGGGAAAGGAAAAGTGTATCTAGCTAGGCGAGATGATGAAAAGCTTCGATTTGTCGGCAACAGCGATAAAGTTGAATTATCCTTCACCGAAGAAACCAAAGAGCTCAAAGATTTTACACAATCAGGTGGTGGCGTTGCCAATTCAGTCTCACGAATTGATAAGGTAGAAGTTGGTCTCAATCTATTTGATTATTCACCAGAGAATTTAGCGTTAGCGGTGTTTGGTCAATCAACTATCATTGCTGCTGGCAGTATAAAAGGAGAACGTCATACTGTCTTTAAGGGACACTTAGCACGTTTGCAACATAGTCATATCAGCAAAGTGATTGTAAAAGATGATGTTGACGGAACACTTTATCAAGAAGGCAGTGATTATGAAGTGGTGAACTCAGGCCTCATAATTTTTGAAGGTGGTAAAATTAAAGACAATAGTGCTATCAAAATTGATTATGCTTATGGCGCATCAGATGTTATTCAAGCATTGGTAAATTCTGGTGATGAATATCGCTTTGTGTTTGATGGATTGAATGAAGCGCAATCCGGTAAAAAGGTAGTAGTTGAAATTCATCGTGTAAAATTTACTCCTGCCGCATCCCTTTCATTCATTGGTGATGATTTTGGAAGTATTGAGATCACCGGAACCGCCCTATCAGATAATTCTAAAACTGGTCTTGGCATTAGTCGCTACTTTAAAGTTGAGATGGAGCAACAGCATGCGTAAAGAAGACAAAATTACCATAGATGGGAATCAACTTACTGTTAAAGAATTAACGGTTGCAGAAGTGCGCCATTGGATGATGGATATGGTAGAGCAGGAAAAGACAAGTGAAAATCAGGATTTGGTTTCTCATGTGCTCGATCAAGGTTTATTTGAAGAGATCGCCTTAAGTGATGTTCTTCGCATGACCGATTTGAAAAGAGAGCAATTAGATGAGTTAACACCGTCGCAATTGCAGGTAATTATTCAAAAGTGCAAGGGTTTAAATGGGGATTTTTTCGGAATGCGGAAGCGATTGATTACTTCAACTGGCAAGATGGCTTAAGAAAGTTAGAAAAGAATTGTTTATTTCTAATTGAAAAAGGTCATCTTTTTATATGGACCTACTCATGGCGGTTGTATGTAGAATTATGTAAGTAATTAAATATCCTCTTTGATGCTGTATATATATTCAACAAACTATATGAATTAATCAACTAAGGTATAAGAGATATTAGTTTATTTTTTTCTTTTAATTAAGTTAAGTCCAGTGATGATACCCGTAAATTATAAAAAATTTAGATCGAGCTCAAAATGTCCATTGAAGATTATAATTTCTATAGCCTAATTGTTAATATATTTATAGCCTTTGGCACAATAGGAGCTGTCGGTCTCTCTTTGTTTTTTTGGTATAGATCCAATACGGTAAATGCAAAAGGTGTAATTAATTTTTATACAACATACAACACTATCCAGAATGTGGATGTAGTGATGGTTTTAATCACTAATCATGGAGTAAAAGGCTTTTTAGTTAATGCAATTTGTTGTAAAGATCAAGAAAAATCAAAGATCAACATTATTCCGCCTGATTACTCTAATCCTCAATGTAAGCGATCTGGTGAATATTTCACAGAGTCTGAAACAGCAAATTATATTTTTCCTCAAAATGCTTTTGTTAAATCATTTATACAGACATTTGGATTAGAAAAACTATCAGATGAACAAATAGAAAATAAAATTAATGATGTAGAGTTTTTTGCGGTAACTAATCTAGGCGTAAATATAAAAATTAAAAAGAGTAATGAGTTCGCTTCAGAGCTTGTTAAAATTAAAAAAGAAATATTTTCAGTATCATAATGTTTCTTTTCTGAAATTTAGAATTATGCAATCTTCTGTAAACTTAATCCTCCAAGCTGACACCAAGTCTTTCACAGCCTTGATTCGCCAAGCTGAACAAGAGTTTACCACTCGTTTCAAAAAGATGGGAGGTACAGCAGGTGCACAGTCAACTCGAATTGAAGGAAACTTTAATAGTATGTCTGGTGGTGTTGGACGGTTTTCATCAGCTATTAAAAGAGCAGCTGCCCAACTTACCATAATAGCCGGTACTGTAACCGGTATTGGCTTATTAGGTAAACGGTTCCTCGATGTTGCAGACAATACCGCTAATGCTGCCGATAGGATTGGGATAACAACAGGGTTACTCCAAGAGCTACGCTTTGCCGCCACGCAAACAGGAGTCTCTACCGATCAGCTTGAGATATCTCTTGAGAGGTTTGTTCGTCGTATGGGAGAAGCTGCCAATGGCACAGGTGCAGCGGCTTCTACCTATCAGCGCTTAGGTATCTCAGTCTTAGAAGCGGATGGTTCCATGCGTGACTCTGGTGCTGTTCTCAATGATGTTGCCGATGCTTTGCAAGACATGGGATCGCAAGCAGAACGTGCTGCAGCTACCACGGCTTTGTTTGGGCGCACAGGCGTTGCAATGAGCTTAATGCTGGGCAAAGGGGCCAGTGGTATAGAAGAATACAAAAAGCAGGCTCAGCAACTAGGGATTGTGATTGATGAGGAGTTGCTGCGAAATGCCGAGAAAGCTGGTGATAAGCTCGATATCATGTTTAGTGTACTCAAAGCCCAGGCGGTTACTGCATTTGTTCAACTAACACCTCATATCATCGATTTTAGTCAACGCATTGTTGCTGCTATCCCTAAAATGAAGGAATTTCTTGAACCCTTAGCGCATATGAAAGATGCATTTATACTTTTAGCCAAAGTCCTTGCGGTGTCAAAGCTTGTTAATTTTGCTGCAGGCTTAATGAAAACTTCTAAATCATTTATGGTGGCAGGTTCAGCCGCGGCTAAATTTACACAAGCAATATCGCTGGTGGGCAGAACATTCAAAGGTTTAGGGATTAGTTTAGCCGTTATAACTGTTGTTGAAGCTTTATCATTATTAAAACAATATCTGGATTTAAAGAAGGAAGCTAAATCATTTATTCAAGCTCAACAAAGCTTGATGGAAGGCAGCCAACAGTTTGCTAATGTCACTAGATTGAGTGTTGATGACTTTAATCAATTAACCAAAACAGAACAACAAGCTTATCGTGAGAGATTAAAGGCTGCGAGTGAGTTCTGGCAAGCCAAACTTACGCTCGAATCAAGACAAGATTTTCAAAGCAGCGCTGCTATCGCTGCAGCAAAAGAAAACCGCCTGTTTAAAGAAAACCTATCAATGGTTGAAGGTGTGTTTACTAAACGAACAGAGCTGGAACGACAGCATGCTGCTACATTGCATAATATTAGAACAGATGAAACCACCAAATTAAAACATAACATCTCAGAGCAACTAAAAGCTTTTGATAAAGCAAATGAGCAATTACATTCCTTAAAAGAGAAAAGGAAAACCATTGCTAAAGAATTTCAAGCGCTTATAGATGAAATAAAATCACCAAGTCAAAAAGCACCTGAAGACTTAACGGTGTTAGATATCACTGCAGCCCAACAATCTGCCAAACAATCACTTAAACAGGGTGATATCGAAAAAGCACTGCAAACAGTTAATCAAGCAAAAGAAATCATTCGGTCTTTATCCCAAACTGGTGTTACGAGCAAAGCGTATTTATCGGATCAAGCAAGAACAACTGCAGGGATTGCTGACCAAATTGTGCAAGCTGAAATTCAAGCACAAGAAAAGAATATTGTTAGCATTAAAGATAAAATTACCGAAATTAAGGCGCAAGCTGAATTACTTAAACATTTAACGGTTGAATTTGATGTTAACGGCGCGATAAAATCTGCGAATGAAATGAGAAATATACTGCAAGAAAGACTAGCTAATAATCCAATTATCATCCCGACCGTCGCTATACCCGATAGTAAAGGCATTGATGCACGAGCTGAGCAGATCTTAAAACCCCAAAAGAAAGCACGAGGCGGCTTTATATTGGGGCCTGGCACCTCAATGAGTGATTCTATTTTAGCCCGACTTTCTCGAGGTGAGTTTGTCTTGAGAGCATCAGCTGTCAAACATTATGGATTAGGTTTGCTTAATAGCCTCAATCAAAAGGAACTGCCAAGATTTGCCCAAGGTGGGCTAGTGCCACCTTATGTGCCTGCTATTAGCTCCCCTACTCCATCTAATCAAAGGGCAGCCTCACTTACACTTAATTTAGGATCTGAGACCTTTGCAGTTCGGACACACGATATCGACGTAGTGCAGGCATTGACCAAAGTAGTAGCTAGAGAAGCTTTAAAATCAGGGAGAAGAACTTGAATTTTCAATTAGGTGGTATCTCCATTCCAATCCAAGCGGGATTAGAGTTTTCTCAAACCTATGAGCCTATTGGTGGCAGTGTATTGCATCGTATGCAATCGGGTAGAGCAATCAAGCAAACGCATTATAAGAAACTTAAGACTTCCCTATCAGGGCAAGGCTGGGTTCCTGCAGGATTGGATGGGTTGGAATATTCAGAACCATTGATACTTAAATGCGCTGCACCAAGAAGCATATCAAGTGAAAGCAATCAAATA
>CAYXVT010000104.1:0-12275 GCA_964468105.1 Uncultured Candidatus Berkiella sp.
ATGATTGGTGCCAGCAAAACAGTGGCTTTTCAAGGAAATATATTTGTTGGTTCAGGAAGTTTATTTTTTGATAACCCTGCAGGTACTGGCAACATAGCAACCATCGCCGATGGAAAAACCATTACGGGAACCGTTGACAGCAGCACTTCGGACAAAGGTCAATTACAATTTCTAGGCGGTGGTCTAGCAACTGGAAATATTGGTGCAGGCCAAAAGCTTAACGAAATAATCGTAAATAATAATAATGGGGTTGCAAAAACAGTTGAATTACAGGGTGCTGTCATCAATGCCACAGTTATTGCTCTTAGTGATAACAATACCGGTTTCGCAAATGGATCAACATTAAAGTTGAATAATGCTGCCATGGTGGTCACCACATCTGCTATCGAAGTGTTACACGATGATACAGATACACTTGATATTTTCAATGCAGCTACAATAAACGGAGCTGTTGGTACTCTTGGACCTAATGGTACATTACATTTAGTTAAGGTGGGTGCTAATAACGATCTTACTATTAATGGTCAAATCGTTGCGACAAAAACAGAGTTTCAAGGAAATCATACCTTAAGTATAACAACTGGGCATAACATAAATGGTACTGTCGATACTACAACCAATGGAAATGGAACGTTACTTCTCCAAGGCGTAAATGAAGTAACGGGTAATGTTGGTTCTAGCAATCCAATTGCCGCGGTAACATTAATAGGAACTGCTGGTCAAACCGGAACATTTGATGGCTCGGTAAATGCAAATACGGTTAACATTAATGGTGCAGGCGGTGTAGGGTTATTTAAAGGGGCGGTCAAAGCAAACGCGGTGAACATCAAAGGGCTAGGCTCAATTGGTACATTCCAAGATGTCGTTTTTGCACCTGTGAATATTCAAGATGCTGGTAACATTGGCAATTTCCAAAAAACAGTATCAGGTAGTTTAAATTTTACCGATACCGCATCCAAAACATCAACGGCAAACTTTTCTGATTTGGCCAACATGTTTGGCAATATTGATAATTTAACGGCTAGTGCTGACATAGGCAAAGTGGTTTTTGCAGGTTCAAGTAATGTTACAGGAACCATCGGTGCAACCAAATCTGTGCATGAAATTGATATCACAGGTGGTGCAGGAAAAACGGTTAATTTTCAAAACAATGTGACGATTGGTTCAGGAAATATACTTTTTACTAATACTGCCAGCCCAACAACAACCGCAAGTTTTAACAATGGCGTCACGATTACGGGCAATATCGACAGCACAACAACGGGTAATGGTATTGTATCGTTTTTAGGCAATGGGACAATGAATGGCACTATTGGGGCTACTAAAGGGTTAGCAAGAGTTGATATGTTTGGCGCTGGAAGCATTGTCAATTTCAATGGTAATATTCTTAACAGCACTCCAATTGTTTTAAATGGTTTTGTTGAAACAGCTGTTATTGCCAATAATGTGATTGTTGATGGCAGTATTGATAACTCGGCAGGAACAGCAGGCACAGGTGTTGTGAAATTTTTGGGCAATGCCACTGTTAATGGGGTGATGGGACCAAACAATGGATTAAATTCATTACAGATCTACGGCCCTGCGGGAACAACGGTTGCCTTTAATAATGATATTTTACATCAAACCCCAATCCGGTATTTCAATAAGGGTACTGTCCAAATAGCTGATGGCAAAACCATTTATGAAATTCAAAATGAAACCAACATGGTTGCCGGGACTTTGGTATTTTTAGGTGGTGGTACGGTAGATGATATTGCCGGTCCTTCACCTTTAACACCGCTTGAGCTGATAACTGTGAATAAAAATGGTGGCGCTAAAACACTGAATTTTATCGGTCAAAATGTGAATGCTACGACGATTAATGTGGTTGGTGGTGGTGGTGCAACAACCTTAAATTTCAATAATACAACAACGCCTGGTCCAACATTACAAAGTGGCAATATCACAACCAATAACAATGGATTAGACATTATCACGCTAAACTCCCCAGGCAGTTCAGTGTTCGATGGTCAGGTGGGTACGGCGACCAAGCACTTTGCTGAATTGGATATGTTAAAGGCAGGATCAACTTTAAAAGTCATTGGTGATATATATGCCAATGCCATCAAGCTCAATGCGGCTAATACAACGCTTCAAATTGATGATGGTTTCTCTGCTTTTGGGGCGATTACGACAAACGTTGCTAATAGCACTGTAACTTATTTAGGAAGTTCTACCATTAGTCAGCCTGTGGGAACAATTGGAAATCCCGTTAACCAGGTTAATATCAATGGCCTTCCTGGATCGGAGGTTCATTTAAACGCTTCAGTATTTGCGACAGATTTTGCAGTCAACAATGGTGGAACCTTAACTCCTATTAATGGTGATACTGTCAGTGCAAACCCTGTAGATATTAATAATGGTATTTTAAAAATAACAAATAATTCAGTATTTAATGTTACCGGTGATTTAAACCTCAATAATGCGAATGCTACCTTACAAGTGGATATGGGGAATAATTTAACATCCACTGGCGAAGTGTTTGTGACTGGCACCGCTTCGGTTAAAAGCCCTGCGAATTTAAGCATTTTGAATCCTGGCTTTTCGCCAGGCACGTCGACTGTGATTCCTATTATCATGGCCGGTGCAGGTGATTATGCGCCAGCGATTGATATTATTACGCCCAACTCATTTTTATCGCAGTTTGCCACTTCGGTGAAAAATGGTGGAAATACTTTGAATCTTATTGTGACATCAAAATCACTGGCTGATGTCGGCAATCAACCCAATACCGGTGGGGTGGGTGGCGCACTTGATGAAATTGCTGAATCAGGGCAAACCGTAATCGGATCGTTGGCGGAAATTATTCAGCAATTAACTACCTTTACGAATGCCGAAGAAGTTAATTTTGCTTTAAGTACACTGGCTCCGATTGTGGATGGCGCGATTGTTAATGAAAGCTTTATGGCGCAAAGAGAAATATTTGATGCGATTGGTCAGCGCTTTGATCGCCAACATTGGTGGCACAAACACCATGGTAAAGGAAATCCAATTGGGTTCTCAGGTGGTGATAATAGCGATGATAGAAGTGCTTGGGTAAAAGTGATCCGTCAACATGCCAATCAGGATGAGCGTCAAGGTGTTGAAGGTTACCATGAAGATATGTTGGGCGTGGTTGTTGGTGGCGATACCTACGTTGGTGATGATTTGTTGGTAGGTGGGGCTTTGAGTTGGACCAATTTGGATATGCATGATAAGTTGGTGAATCGCTTCAAGACTACAGCCAATAGTTATCAAGCAACGGTGTATGCAAGTTTTGAAAGCAACACCCCATGGTTCTATGAAGGCTATGCTGCGTTTGCTTATAATGAGTATATCGCTCATCGTAATATTCTCTTTGGTGCAGTTGATCTGTTCCCACGCGGTGAATTCGATGGAATGCAATTCGGTGCCAAAGCCAAAGCAGGATACACCTTTGATTTTGATTCATTACATGTTATCCCTGTTGCCACCTTATTTTACTCACATTTAGGTTTAGAATCTTACCAAGAAACAGGTGCAGATTCTGCGAATCAAATTATCCAAAGCAGTGATTTTGATGCGTTATTAGGTGGCGTCGGGCTTCAGTTGTTAGATGATTATGCCTATGACACCCAAAGGTTATTCCAAGCAGAATTACATGCAATGGTTTATTACGACTTTGTAGGCGATAGAATGCAGCTCACTTCTCAATTTATTGGGGCAGGGCCAAGCTTCGATACACTTGGATTTACGCCTGCTAAAACCAGCTTTAATATCGGTGGTAACTTCTCGCTATTTAGCACCCATGATTGGATTTATACCGTGAGCTACGATTTTGATGTCAAGGAAGACTACACCGCCAGTGCTGGCTTCTTACGAATTCGGCATGAGTGGTAAGGAATGATTATGAAAAATCATCTAAACAAA
Organism: Uncultured Candidatus Berkiella sp.; assembly: GCA_964468105.1. GTDB lineage: Bacteria > Pseudomonadota > Gammaproteobacteria > Berkiellales > Berkiellaceae > Berkiella. Next base: position 3,928 of record CAYXVT010000104.1, read on the forward strand.
TTTCAAGCGCAAGGAAAGCAGAAGATGCACCAGAAGAAATCATTTCTTGCTCATGCTGTTTTAGCCTCGACGGTTTTTTGTCTTAGCTTTGCCTCAAGCGCCACTTATGCGGCATTAACACCCTTGGATGCGGGTGCTAATAATAAAACCTCTAATGATGCACCCTATAATACCCCTGCAAATGGCTATAACTTTATTGCAAACAATGTTGGGTTTTTTATTATTGATGGAACCCCAATTGGTAACACGGGCGGGGTATCAGTTGATGCAAATGCTGTTTATAATAACGATGCGTTTGTCTTTAATGGAAGCAGTGTAGTCTCTGGTAGCATTGGGACGACAAATCCGATTACTAGTATTTTAATTGATGATTCACATGCATCTACAAAAACTGTTGAATTGAAAGGTCCAACTGTTAACGCAGGATTTATATTCCTCTTTAATGATAACTTAATTCCACCTGTTACGGGAACGACATTAAAATTAAACAATTCAGCCATGGTTTTTACGGCTCCGATTTTTGTTCAGACAGATAATAGAGATACCCTCAATATTTTCAAAGCAAATACTTTAAACGGTAATATAGGAACACTAACAAATAGATTTAATCTGGTTCAAGTCGGAGAAAATGGCGATACAACCATCAATGGGAATATATTTGCGACCACGACACAGTTTAATGGACCTTTTGGTTTAACTTTAGCTAGTGGAAAAACCATCACTGGAGACATCACCACCTTAATTCTAAATGGTGGTGTTTTAGATTTTGCAGGCAATGGAACAGTTACAGGAGCAATTGGTACTGTTCCTAATTCATTAGGTTTCGTCAGATTACACGAAGCTAATACTACCGTTAATGTGGGTAACGTTAGCGCAGTAAATTTATTTTTTACAGATTCGTCAAATGCTGATACGACAGTCGTTATTAAAAGTGGTTCTACTATTACAGCCAATGTCGATAATACAACAACCAGACCTGATGTGGGTACCTTGATTTTCTTAGGAGACGCTACGGTAACTGGGGCGGCTGTTGGCTCCAACTTTATACACTCATTACATCATGTTGATCTTAATGGGGCAGGGAAAACAGTCACTTTTCAAACGCCACTTTATAATGTAAAAACCACAAACTTCACTAATACAACGAGCCCGACATCAGAGATTGTATTTAACGCACCAGGGGCTCTCACAATAAATAGCAATGTTACTACTGCTAATAATAATATTGGTGTTATTGATTTTGACAATGGTGGGGCTACTACGGTTAATGGCAGTATCGGTACGGCAACCAATAAAATATCTCAAATCATTTTAGATTCACCTCAATTAGTTACTTTCAATAATCCTGTTTTCGCCAATAGTGTTTTATTTAAAGCCGATGGTACTCTTCGGTTTAATGATACCGTAGGACTTGGTCCAATCACGACTTTGGATGGGGATAATACGGGTACGGTCATATTTTCAGCAGCCAATACGCATATAAACTCACCCATTGGTAGCCCTGGCGAAGCGTTAAAGCAAGTTACGTTTATTAAACAAGTTCTCACGCAGCCTTTTATTAATGAAACTTTATCTGCGGATGTTTTTGCGCAAAATGTTGATGTGGGTCCGTTCACCATTCTTAATATTACCAATAATCCCACCGTGAAAGTATCGAACCAAATGGAAATTAATATAGGTGGTGCTCTATCCATATCAAATGATCAAAATCTAAAGGTGAATGGTAATCTTAGTTTCGACCCTTTATCTGTTTATCTTGTGGATATGAATGGTAATTTAGTAACGACGGGTAAAACCGTCGCAACTGGGGTTGTTACAACGATTCCCAATTATTTCCTGGGTGTAGCTAATCCAGGATTCTCACCAGGCAGAACAACCACTGTTCCTATATTACAAGGTGGACCAGGTACAAATTTAGTTCAGCCTATAATTACCAATCCTCCTTCTTTATTGACAAAATTAGGTACTACCATCACCGGTGGCGGCACTATTTTAAATTTAACAGTAACTTCAACGCCATCGGAAGATTTTGCTAACCAAGGAAACACTGAAGGTGTCGCGGGTGCTCTCGATCAAATCGCTCTTGGGGCACCCACGACAGATGGTCTGAAGAGCATTATTGAACAATTATACTTTTTTACGGATGTGGCTTCCTTAAATAATGCATTAGCAACTTTAGCGCCGATTGTGGATGGCGCAATTTTGTATGAGAGCTTTAACACTCAAAATAGAATATTTGGCACCATTGGCGATCGTATGGATCGTATGAACTTTTGGCGTCTACATTTGCCTAATGCAGCTAAAAAAGGCGTTTCTTCTGGCGATGAAACCTATGCAGAAGCAGATGCCGAATTGGGTGCCTGGGCAAAAGTTTTCCGTCAACATGGTAATCAAAAAGAACGCGATGGGATAGATGGATATCAAGATAACACCTGGGGTGTTGTCGTTGGTGGCGATACGATGATTACGGAGCAATCTTTAATTGGTGCTTCGTTTAGTTGGGCATATTTAGATGTTAACAACAATGTGTCGGTATCAAAAACAACTGCTGATAGCTACCAAGGCACAATCTATGGAACTTTAGATTTTGATTGCCCATTATTTGCGAATGGCTCAGTGGGTGTTTCTTATAACAACTATATTGTTGCCCGTAATATTGTATTTAATAACATCGATTTGTTCCCAAGAGCCCATTTCCATGGTCTCCAAACTGGTGCTAAAGCCGAAATGGGTTATGTTTATACTTTCAAAGCAAGACCTACGCTCCATGCTATTCCAGTGATTTCAACGTTCTATTCTGATTTGAATCTTAGAGGATACCAAGAGACAGGAGCCGGTACTGCTGGCCAATTAGTACAAGGAGCTGATTTTAGAACGCTGTTAACAGGTGGCGGTATTAAATTAGCTGATGACTATGCATTGAGCGATTATATGTTATTGCAAACAGAAGTGCATGCGATGGCATTTTACGATCTGTTCAACGATAATATGCAAACAACCTCGCAATTTGCTGGTGCAGGTCCAAGTTTCGCCACAGTTGGAGCAACGCCTGCACGTGCTAGTTATAACTTTGGTGCAAGCGCGATTATCTTCAGTCATTACAACTTCAACGTAACAGCTGACTATGATTTTAATGGTAAATCAGATTACACGTCTCATACAGGATTCTTCAAAATCCGCTATGAATTCGCTAAATGACGGGACATCCAATTTAAGCCTAATTAAATGGGACATCCAATTTAATTAGGTTCTAACTAAAGGAACTAAAGGGACATCCAATTTATTTCATTTTTAAGATTATCTAACGCTCAACATTTGAATGTGGTTAGATTTGCAACTTAAATTATACATTTCTGTTAGTACTTATTTATCTATGTATTTTTTAACTTTTCTATCAGATATTTTAATCAGGCAACCTTGTTTATTGAGCATTTTAAAAAATTGCCCCGGATGCATGGTTTTCATATTTTCTTTGCTAGAAATGGGTTGTTTGACAGCAGGTGCCCTCTTTAATCCCTGAGCATCTGCTAATTCGCCTATTGCATGGTTAAGACCTTTAATGGCCAACATGGTTGTATAAGCCGTGTATTGTGAGCATAACATTGGGATATCGCCATCTTTATCTCGTTTGGCCCAAGCAGTTTTAACTTTGTCATCAAGTTCTTGACTTTTGCCATAATGGTTAATTTTCGGAAGGAATATCTTTTTTGCTCCAATTTTAAGATATGCTCTGTTTCCCACGGCGGCTGTTAACCCTTGTGTGGTCACATCATCATGAACTCTTCTTTCTGTTTCACTGTATAGTTTGTTCAGTTCACGCTGCCAATTATCACCAAATAGTTTTTTCATATTATGGACATCGCTATCTTTGACCAATTTAGAAACATCAAATCGGTAAAGATCGTTATATAAAAAATCGCCATAAGTCATTTCATCATTAGCATCAAAATCTCGTGTTAAATGAGCCATGGTCAGTTTTTGATCTTCTAAACGCACGGTAGCTGTGTGACCATAAGGGGTAATCAATCTCATTCCTCTAGCGAATAAGCGCTCGAAACGTGATTCTTGTTCAAATACTTCCTTTTCATGCTTGAGATTATGAAATGCAAACAATGTATGTCTTGATTTTATTTTATGCCGATCTACGCGGACATTTTCGATTTGATTGCGAAATTGGTCAGCTTTTTCGCAAAAAGATGCAAATTTTGGTTTCTCATCATTTGCGTTGAACCACTTATTTAATGTTTGATTGGTATCAGCGATTTCATTAAGTATTGCGGCTTCTCGCAAGGTTAATCGATCAGATTCAGCAACCTCATCTTTAAGAATATTGTCCTCACCAAGTAAAGTATCAAGTTTATTCTCAATACCTGCAGTGACATTGATAAAGCGTGACTTATATGTAAAGCGACGCAACTCGATTATATGAGGCAATAAGGCGTTCGCGAGCGGTTTCACACTGTCGGATTCTGGCAACCTCTTTAGAGCACGAACAAGATCATTTAATTTGGCGTTTAGTTCCATATTGCCGACATTTCGCTCGCAAAATTGTTTAAGTTTTGCAACATCCTCTTCATCTCTTGGATCTTTGTTCAGCAACAACAAAAATTGACATTCTTCCTCTGACATGCCAAGCGATTTTGCTATATTCAAAAAGCGCTGTTCAATAGCTTTATTCTTAAGCGACGCATCTAATATAGTAAGAATACCACGAGCACCAGTTTGCTCGGCCTGGTTTTGAACGATTTTAGCATATTGGTGTATCGTATCTATTTCTTCCTGAGAATAATGATCTTTATTAAAATAATTCTTTGCCACTTCTTGCGAAACGTTATCTAAAGCATCTTGAACTTTTTGGTAAGCAGTTTCTAGTATTGTGTTAAAAGCGTGGTCTTGATTATTAAATATGTCGTTCTCAATTGCGTCAATCGGTTTTATCGTGACCATTGGTTGAATTAAATTAATAGGTTGAAATAATTGTGCCAGGGCGTATATTTCATCGTTGCTAAAACTGATATCAGCTATATTATCATTTATTTTCTTTATTTTAAGTAAAGCTTCATTGATTGTTTGCTTATCTTTGCCAATATTCATCAGTGCAATTATACTTGGAAATGGATTGAATGGGATACCGTCTACTTGTTGTAGAGATAGTAATTCTGCGGATTCCTCCATCACCGAGATATAATCTTTGTCGCCGATCACGGTATTAATAAATAATTCAAGGAGTGCTGATTCATCTTTGCTGAAAGCATGTTCTGGATCAGTGTGAGATAATGAAATCAAATCGATTGCAATTTTGTAAATTTTGGGGACCTTAGTTTGGTTTGCGTCACTTAATAGGGTTAACTCTTTCCCAAGCTCAGGTTTATTTAAAATTTGTTTTAATTCGCGATTATCAATAGGCATTGGTATCGCTCCCCAAAAGTTGAGGATACATTGTGTGAATGTCACTAACCAACATTTCTACAAAATTTGAAAAGTGCGTGTTAAAGTCTTTTTCTTTTAAGTCTTCGATTATAGAAAACATCAGTAGTTTATCAACAATCAAAGTTTTGATGGATAAATACTCATTATCATCTATCTTAGATACAATGTGGTCAGGTAACGCTAGTATGAGTTTCTGAAGAAGAAAATTAGCAGCTTCTTGGTCTTGGCTGCTAAGCCAGGGCTCAGTGGTTTTCGAAATTTTTGTAAGCTTGTTTTGTAGTTGTTCGAGATAGGTATTCCTGATCGCTTCCATTTTTTTTCCAAATATTGTTAATTTGTAAATTCGACAATAAAAGCAGTGAGGAAGTTCATTAATAATTCAAATATTGTAACGGCGAATTTAGAATGTTCCTGGAATTTCAAAATGTTATCCATAATCAGAGTAGATAAACCCATCATGGAGGGGGATTACTCATGACCTATCATGAAATAGATCGCTAGGCTCTCATTAACTTAAGGGACATCCAATTTATTTGAACTTAAGGGGAACTTAAGGGACATCCAATTTATTTCGCTTCTTAGATTAACTTAATGGACATCCAATTTAATTCATTTGCAAAATATTTTGTAAACAGTCTTTGCACATAGTTAAATTCACAACTTAATATTATGCATTTCTGCATGCGATATTTCTTGCGAATCGCATTTCATTTTGTAACAATAATCAAACAGGCTATTAAAAACGCCAAATTCAATTAGTATTTTGTTCTTGCATGTCTTTTGGTGAAGTAATGACAGCAGCACGTTCAACGAAAATAGATTTAAATGCGACACCTTTTTACCATTGTGTATCACGTTGCGTTCGTCGTTCTTATTTATATGGGATTGATGAAGCAACGGGTCAAGATTTCTCACATCGTAAAGGCTGGATTGTTAATAGGATCAAACAATTATCTGCCATATTTGCGATTAAAATATGCGCATATGCGGTGATGAGTAATCATTATCATCTTGTCGTTTTCATTAATCAAAAAGAAGCTAAAAGTTGGAATGACGATGAAATAATAAAGCGTTGGTCAGCTTTATACCCACTTGATGCAAGTAAGTTTAAAGATGAGGAGAGAAATAGTAATAAAATGATTCTAAAGCTAAATCAGTGGCGTGAACATCTAGCAGATATAAGCTGGTTTATGCGTTGTATGAACGAAACAATAGCGCGATGGTCTAATCAAGAAGACAATTGTACAGGGCGGTTTTGGGAAGGGCGTTTTAAATCACAAGCCTTATTAGATGAAGGAGCTGTTCTGGCCGCGATGGCTTATGTTGATTTAAACCCAATTAGAGCAAAAGTGGCATTAACGCCGGAAACATCTGAATTTACTTCAATTTTTGAAAGAATTCATCATTTAAAATCAGCTGTGAAGAAAAATGAGAATAAAAATACACATGTTGATGGTGTAAAGCAGCCAGGAAATTTGATGTGGTTTAGTAATGGGAACAACGCTAATAAATTCTCAGTGCCAACAATTGCATTCAAATTATCTGATTACTTGGAATTGGTTGATACAACCGGTCGCATTTTGCGTGAAGACAAAAAGGGAGCGATCCCAGAATCTGTATCACCCATTTTACATCGCCTTAATCTATCTTCTAAAGGGTGGATGAATTTGGTGAGAAATTTGGAAGGCAATTTTTTCACAGGCATTGGTCATGAATCCATTCTCGCTCAATTCAGATCTCAGCATCGCAAACGAGGCCCTAGAGGGATCCGTGCTGCGAAACAGTGTTATCTTCAAGCTGCCTAAAGCAATTTATTTTAATTTCAATTTAATATCTGAAATTGAATATTTTATTCGCAAAAAGTTCTAATTGTTTCGATTTGTAAACCATTTGTTGGGTGTTAGCACGTTTAGATAAGACATGTTTAATCTAAAGGGGATGTCCCATTAATTTAAAAGTATAAATTGGATGTCCCCATAAGTATAAATTGGATGTCCCAATAGCACCGATAGCAAAAAAGGATGTCCTTTTACATCCAACCACCCAACTCTTTCCAACGATTTACAATGGCACAAAATAAGGCTGCGGTGCTCTCGGCATCATATAAGGCTGAATGTGCATGATCGGTATTAAAAGGAATTTTTGCGGCTTCCATGGCTTTGGCAAGCACCGTTTGACCAAAAGCCAATGCACCTAAGGTTGCAGTATCTAAACTAGTAAAACGATGAAAAGCATTATGTTTTATTTTAGAGCGTGCTACAGCGGAATTTAAAAATTGTTGATCAAACCACGCATTATGCCCCACCAACACAGCGCGGGAACATTTTTTTTCCTGGCATTCATTAAAAATGGCTGCAAATAATTCTTTAAGCGCTTGCTCTTCTGTAACCGCAAAGCGAAATGGATGTCCCGGATCAATTTTATTAAAAGCTAAAGCATCAGGATTAAGGTTACCACCATCGAATGGAATAATATGATAGTGGTAAGTTTTGTCTGGGCTAATGATGCCATTCTCATCCATTTTAAGGCTAACGGCAGCCAATTCTAAAAGCGCATCGACTGCAGGGTTAACCCCACCGGTTTCTACATCTACTACTACGGGTAAAAAGCCGCGAAAGCGCGTTGAAAGGCTGTTAGTTGTCATGGGTTTTCTTGCTGCCAGTTAAGTGTATTTGAGGCGAATAAAGGTTTAACCTTTGACTTATTATATGAGGCACAAAGTTATCATAGTCATATTGCTCAGGGATCGTCCAAGGCTTTTTAATCAAAGTCATTTTTTCTTTATTATAAGGTAAACCATAGAAATCTGGGCCAAATTTGCTCGTAAAACCTTCGAGTTTGTTTAAAGCATTAGCTTGCTCAAACACCTGTGCATACAACTCGATTGCAGCGTGATGGCTAAAGATCCCCGCGCAACC
>CAYXVT010000105.1:0-2653 GCA_964468105.1 Uncultured Candidatus Berkiella sp.
CATCAATAACAGGCGCGCCAAGATCGTTAAAAAATTGGGCGACTGTGCTCTTGCCTGAGCCGATGCCTCCGGTTAAACCGACAATGAAAGTCATACTAATCCAACAGCTGAAAAGTAAAGAGTAGAGAGTTTATCACCCCAGATGAGCGTAACCCAACCTGCAAGTGCAAGAAAAGGACCAAAAGGCAGAGGATCCGATCGTTTATGGCGTTTTACTAAGATCAATGTAATGCCAACAATAGCGCCAGCCAATGATGATAAAAGAACAATTTTAGGAAGAGCTTGCCAGCCTAACCAGCCTCCCAGCATCGCCAATAATTTGAAATCACCATATCCCATTCCTTCCTTATGGGTAATTAGTTTAAACAACCAATACACAGACCAGAGAAAAAGATAACCCGCAATAACTCCGATAATGGCACTGGTCAATGATGTGAACATCGATTGAATATTTAAGAGTAACCCTAACCAAAGCATGGGTAGTGTTATATCATCAGGTAATAATTGGTGATCTAAATCAATAATTGCCATTGCAAGCAAGGCCCATGTTAATAGAAGGGCTGCTAGTGTTTGCCATGACAATCCAAAATAGTAGGCGGTTATGATTGAGAAAAAAGCAGTGAGTATTTCAATCAAAGGATAACGCCATGATATTGGCTGATGACAAGAAAGACATTTGCCTCTTAAAAATAGAAAGCTTAAGACAGGTATATTCTCCAAGATCCCAATCGGATGTTTGCAGTGGGGGCAATGTGATCGTGGTGTTATTAAGTTTAAAGGTTCTTGTTGTGAAAAGACAGTGAGGCCAGGGATAGACTCACCATGATCCTGAAGGTAAGTGTGACATTGGGAAGCCCATTCCCTTTGCAACATTTTAGGTAAGCGCCAAATTAACACATTTAAAAAGCTACCGATAAGAAGACCCAGCACACCTACGCATACGAGAAAAAAAGTTTGTTGAGCCTTCAGAAATTCTAACCATTCCATGGTGAACCTTATACAACAGATCCCATTTTAAATATGGGCAAGTACATAGCAATGACTAAGCCGCCGACTAAAACACCAAGGACTGCCATAATCAATGGTTCAAGTAAGCTACTTAAACCATCAACTGCAGCATCAACTTCTTCTTCATAAATCGTTGCAATTTTACTCAGCATTCCATCTAAGGAACCAGATTCTTCCCCGATGGCTACCATTTGTATCACCATATTAGGAAAAATCCCAGTATTGCGCATGGCAAGTTGCATTTGTGAGCCAGTTGAGACTTCGTCTCTTACTTTGAGGACAGCAGTGCTATAAACAATATTTCCGGTGGCTCCGGCTACGGATTCAAGTGCTTCAACAAGAGGCACGCCTGCTGCAAAAGTTGTTGATAGGGTGCGAGCAAATCGTGCAACAGCGGCTTTATGTAAAATGCCGCCCACAATAGGAACTTTCAGTAACAATCGATCAATACCTTGTTCAACAACCGGATATTTATTTTTAGCATAGGAAATTCCCCAAATAACACCGATAATAATGGCTAGGAATGCCCACCACCATTTTTGAACAATATTTGAAAGGCTAATAATCATTTTAGTAAATGCAGGTAAATCTGCGCCAAATCCTTTAAAAAGTTGTTCAAACTGAGGAACAACGAAAACCAAGAGAATAGCGGTTACAATGATAGCTACAACCATGACGGCAGTCGGATAAAATAAGGCTTTTTTAATTTTGCGCTTTAAGCTTTCGGTTTTTTCTTTGTATGTTGCAATTCTATCAAGCATGGTTTCAAGAGAGCCAGAAGCTTCACCGGCTCCAACAAGGTTGCAAAAAAGCGTGTCAAAATATTTTGGATGTTGCTTTAATGCTTCAGAAAATGAGCGACCGGCTTCGACATCCCCTTTAATAGAAAGCACCAATTCGCGCATCGACTCGTTATCGACACCTTTTGCAACAATATCGAATGATTGGACCAAAGGTACACCAGCAGACATCATGGTCGCCATTTGGCGACTAAAATAAGAAATTTCGGCTGGACTTATATTTTTGCGTCTTTTCCCAGAAAAAAATGATTTTGATTTTCTACGTATTTTAATAGGATTAAGACCTTGGCGCCTTAGATCTGCTTTAGCAAAGGTAATATTAATAGCAGCAATTTCCCCTTTAACTTTTGCGCCATTATTGTTAGTGCATTCATAAGCAAAAGTTGATAACTTTGAAAGTGTTGGCTTAGAAGCACGTTTAGCTGCTGGCATTGTTCTAATCCTTTGTTACTCTATAAATTTCTTCAATACTGGTATAACCCAATTTTACTTTGTTTAAACCAGCTCGTCGTAAATTAATGTTACCTTCCTTTGTCATTTGCTTTTCAATATCAAAGGCGTTCCCACCTTCCATAATGATTTGCCCTATGGCTTCAGATACAGGCATCACCTCATATAAACCGACTCGACCTTTATATCCTTTAACACATTGATCGCATTCTCCAGGTTCAAAAATTGTTAAGCCTTCACTTATTTCTTGTTCGCTAAATCCCGCCTCAAGCATTGCTTCATGAGGAATTGGAGAAGGTTTCTTACAATGCGAACATAGGCGTCTGGCAAGACGTTGCGCCACGACTAATGTTACTGATGTTGCAAGATTAAATGAGGCAACGCCCATATTCACA
>CAYXVT010000105.1:2663-9762 GCA_964468105.1 Uncultured Candidatus Berkiella sp.
CAAGCCGGGTCAAGGTTTCGGGCGCACTGTTGGTGTGTAAGGTTGATAATACCATGTGTCCTGTTTGCGAAGCTTTTACAGCAATTTCAGCCGTTTCAAGATCTCGAATTTCACCGACCATGATAATGTCTGGATCTTGTCGTAAAAATGCTCTTAAGGCACTAGAAAAGGTCAAACCTGCTTTAGGATTGACGTTCACTTGGTTGATACCTGGCGAATTGATTTCAACGTGATCTTCAGCTGTCGATATATTTACCTCAGCGACATTGAGTATGTTTAATGCAGTATATAATGAAACGGTTTTACCACTACCTGTGGGGCCGGTGACTATCACCATACCTTGTGGACGGTGAATGGCGTGAAGGAATAGCTCTTTCTGAGCGTCCTCATAACCAAGGGCATCAATTCCCATTTTGGCAGTGGCAGGATCTAAAATCCGCATTACAATTTTTTCGCCAAACAAGGTGGGGCATGTACTAACACGAAAATCAATAGCTCGATTTCGAGAGAGCTTCATTTTGAAGCGACCATCTTGGGGAATTCTGCGCTCAGAAATATCAAGCCGAGACATTACTTTTAATCGGGCTGCTAATCTAGGTGCTAGATTAACAGGTGGTGATGCAAATTCGGATAAAATGCCATCTTGCCTCAATCTAACACGATAAACTTTTTCGTAGGGTTCAAAGTGAATATCAGATGCTCCACGATTAATAGCATCTAAAAGAACTTTATGGACGAATCGAACGATTGGGGCATCATCTACATCTGAGTCCCCATCATCTTCTGATTTTTCTTTATCTTCAACACTGGAGATGTCAAGATCATCAAGATCGGTATCCTGCAAATCAGATAATGCCGATGTTTCCTTTTCACTTAATATTTTTTCAATTGTTTCGGTGAGCTTTCGTTCCTCAACTAATATAGCTTCTGTGGTAAGACCGGTGTGAAATTTAAATTCATCAAGCCCATCTAAATTTGTAGGATCGGAAACGGCAACATAGAGTCGATTGCCACGACGAAATAAAGGTAATGCATGATGCTTTCTGATCAATTTTTCACTGACGATTTCTTTTGGTATAACATCCAAATCCATTGCCTCTAAATCAAAAAGAGGATCGCCAAACTCAACTGAAGCTGTAATAGCGATAGAATGGTCATCGACAATATTTTTTTCTACAAGATATGAAACGAAAGGGATCTTTTTCTTTGTTGCAGCGTCCAACGCTTGAGATGCCGTTTGAGCATCAAGTAAATTTGCCTGAACTAGTTTTTTAGCCAGACCCGTTAAAGACACAGCTTTTTGTTCATTCATATTCTGGGTGAGTGCAGTCCAGTGTGATTCTAGTTATATATGTCTTAAGTCTAGTCAACAGTTTTCTTCAGACCAAGCTTAATGTTCTTCAAATTGGGAATAAAAGAACCTGCCAAAATCAAACTAAAGCTTGTGCCCAGCACTATCGAAGGAACCCACTGGCTCGCACGAAAAAGCGCAGTTACACTAAAGCCAACACTAAAATCGTTGTACATCATTTGTGTTAATGTGCCTACGAGTGTTTCTAAGACGCCTATGTTGCCTGGGGTGATAGGAAAAATCATGGCAATCGTAATGATACCTACCAAGAAAATGCAATCAGCAAAGGGCAATGCGAACCCGATGGCAACAAAAATTGAATAGAAAATAAGTGCGGTGATAACGTTAACTAAAATAAGTGAAAAAGAAGACCCTAACAAAACGACTGGATTTTTAATCAGAATATGGATTGCTTCTAAAGTCTTGTGGATAATTTGAAAGGGTGGAATTGAAGAGGTCGACTTGGGCGAGTTCAGAGGTTTAGTTTTTAACCAAAGGATAAAACCACAGAGTGTTATAACAAGCAGCAAAGCTATCAAAGTAATCTGATTGAAACTATTTGGGATATCACCAAAGAGCCACCCAATGATGGTGAAAAGAGCACTGATAATTAATGTCAGTAAAAGGTATACCAACATCACATAAATAAATTCGGTTGTTTTCATCTTATAGTTTTGGCGCAGATAAAGATAGCGAAAGCCCACACCAGGGCGATAAGGTAATAGCTGATTTAGAAAATTGGCAATAAAACTAAGTCCAGCCCAATCTTGCCATCGCAAATGAATATGAAAAGCAGTACAAAGAATTTTAAATGCAAATCCCCCTAAAGCGATCATAGGAATTTGCAAAAAAATTAGTAAACCAATTATCCACCAATTTACTCGATTAAAAATAGAGTAAAGATCACTCCCATAGTAAAAAATAAGTCCGACGATCAGACTAAACAAAGATAGATAACTAATGATCTCTACGAGTTTCTTTATATGCTTTGACATACGATTTCTTGAATGATTTTCTAAAGCGAGCATGTTTTTCTTTTTGCTTGATATTTAATGTAAATTGGTTTTGCGCATACATTAATGATGTAATCTGTTCTGATACTAATCCGATGAGAAAAATAATTACTGATGCAGAAATAAAGACGGCACTCATGTTCGTAAACCGTCCTTGAGTGAAATAAGTGTAAGCATAATTACAGATCCCAGCCATGAAATGTAAGATGGCAAAAGGCAAGAACACTTTTATAGGAGAATAGAGAATAGTCATTTTATAAATGATTAAGAGAAACCGCCAGCCATCAGAAAAGGGCTTTAAATGACTTTTACCGATACGTGCCTTAACGTGAATTGGGATATATGCTACGGAATAACCTGAGCGAAAAAAAGCCATCGTAATCGTTGTAGGGGAAGAGAAACCATTAGGTAATAGATGCAAAAATTCCTTAAATTTCTGTGCGTTAACCACTCTGCAGCCAGAAGTTAAGTCCAATATTTTTTGTCCTACAATAAAGCTGGCAAGCTTGTTATAAAATGAATTTCCAATAAAGCGAAGAGTGCTTGCTTGGGAAGATCTATCTCTTGCACCGACAACCATGTCATAGCCTGCTTGAAATTTTGCAAGTAAAGGCTGAATGTTTTCAACTTGGTGTTGACCATCACCATCCATGAATATCAACGTATCACCTGTTGCATATCTGGCGCCGGTTTTGATAGCTGCCCCATTACCGATACTATAGGGATGGGAATAGACAAGAGCACCGCATGATCGTGCAATCATCGCAGTCTCATCTGTGGAGCCATCATCAACCACAATGACTTCAAAGGCTGGGTAAACTTGTTTTAAGGATAATAGAAAAGTTTTTAACCCATGTTCTTCATGTTTAGCGGGTATGATAATACTGACAGTTCCAAGGGAATGATTCATTATTGACTCCCCTTTGTTTTGATTGCGTGCAGAGCTTTATCAAGTGTAGCAATATTTTGGGAAGAAGATGACAAAAAACGTGCGTTTGCATGAACTAGTTTGATAGTCTCTTCAGCTTGCTCAGTCATCCCATGTTGCATTTCAATATAAGCCTTTTGAATTAAGGGATCGAGTCGTTTTGGATAAGCTTGAAATGATAGTTCCAATAATGCTCTTGACTGATTGACATCATTTTGTAATAGTGCAAGGCCACTTTCTAAATGATAAAGAACAGCTTTGTAAAGTGGTTTATACCAAAGAAATGGATTTTTCTGAGCCATTTCAATGATGTTTCGTACCTTATCTTTATTAACACCGCTACAAGAATGCTCAAACATGTTTTGGATCATTTGATCTAAAACTAAAATAACGTAGGGTGTAATGGAGCCTTGGCGGATTTTATTTAAAGCCTCGTCATAAATTTCATTTGGAATTGAAGTTGCACGACAAAGAATCAACATTTTATGTAGTGCGATACCCGCATTATAAGGTTGTAGATCTTGAGCGATATTCAACTGCGCAAAAGCATTATCGTATAGGCTTTTTGTTAAATACCAGTTAGCAATTTCGATATGTACTCGAGCGGATTGAGGATGATTATAGTTTTCTTCAGTTAAGAATTTTTCGGGTGTTGACCAGACTTGACTACGTTGATCTGTCAGCGTTGTTAAAAGAACTAATAACGACAATGTAAATGCTGTGCAAATTCCCTTTAATGCACTCGATGAGTGCCTTAAAAGTGTTACAAGATAATATATTGGAATATAAATAATGCCTAATAAGGCAAGATAATTCCGGTGCTCAAATACGAGTTCCAAAGGTATAACCGTTGATTCAATCACTTGAGATAGGAAAAACCAAGTTAAACCAAAAGCAAGGATGCTTGCACGTTTGCGTAATGAATAGATTAAAATAGCAAAACAGAACAGCATTAAAGCACTTGTTATAACGTGACTATCAAAACCAGATGATATTGGGAAATCATCATGATAGAGACCCATTTTTGATATTTGTGGAAATAGTATCAATTTTAAATAGAAAATGAGGACCTTAGATTCAGTGAGTAAACGATCGACAAGAGTGATGTTTTTCTCTGCAAAGATTGCTAAAAATTTGGACAATTGGAGCCAATAATAACCACAGGCTGCCAGAAGTAAACTTAAGGATAGCAAGATATGAGTGCGACGAAGAAAGTTCTGATCTTTAATTTTTTTACAATGAAAATGTAATATAAAATATTCTGTGCATAACAAATACCAAGGGTATAATACGCCGATTTCTTTACTAAAAACTGCCAATGGAAAAAATACAAACAAGCTTGAGGCCATTATAAGGTAAGCATAAGGTTTTTGTGTATTTAACCTTATTCTTCCTACGAGGTAGGTATTTAACCCCATGAGAATAAATAAATGTGCTAATTGAGTCATTCGTTGTACAGGATAAAGAACAGTACTAACATGTATAGGGTGGATCAGCCAAAACACCATGGTTAACAAGGCGATAATAAGTGCTAGCGGTTTAACTCTAGGTTGCAACAGCGTTATAAGATAAATGAATAAGCCTACACAAAGACCTACTAGAAGATGTATTCCTAGATTAACGGCTTTAAAAGAGAAGGGCTCAGCACCAAAAAAAAGATAATTTAGGGCAAAAGAGGCGACGGAGACAGGACGTCCTAAAGGACCCGTGTCATTTTGCATGCTAATTTCAATAAAAGATTTTAAATTGAAGTGATCCATTTGGGCAGGGGATATGGTCTGCAGATCATCCAATAAAAATGGTCCATGCAATCCTGGCCAATAGACTGCCGTTAAAATAATAAAGAAGCATAGTAAGCTTAGAAAAATAAGAAAAGATTTAATACGAGGGGAAGTCATCGGCAAGTACTTGGGACATATTGTGTCGCTCCAGTTGAGGTGCAGATCCATTTCACGACACCGTTAGAGAAGGTAGGAGTCAGTACGATGCCAATTGCTGCGCCTGTTCCTAGTGTTGTTTGATTCCCAGTAACCGTTATAACGCCATTTGCGCCAATACTGACACTTGATACATAAGTTGAACTGACGTTACTGACACCAGCTAATGCATTTGTTGTTGGCATACTTCCCTTTGAAATACGATATTCAGCAATAGCAGATTGTGCGTTTGATCCAAGATTGAGCATTTCTGAAACACGGGCTCGTACCATGTAATATTGATATGCAGGAATGGCAATGGCTGCCAAAATACCGATAATAGCAATCACTATCATCAATTCAATTAAGGTGAAGCCAGCATGTGTCTTGAAATTACGCATTGCTTCCTCCGCTTCACCCTAATGAATATGACTAGCCAATACTATCTGCAAGAAGAAGGAACATATTGGGTTGCACCAGTAGAAGTACAAGTCCATTTTACAGCACCATTAGCAAAGGTTGGTGTTAGAACAATACCGACTGCAGCACCGGTACCCAAGTTTGTTTGGTTACCTGTTACAGTGATGACACCATTGGCACCAACGGCAACGCCAGATACATAGTTAGTCACTATGCTAGTAACGCCTGCAAGTGCATTTGTTGTTGGCATGACTCCTTTAGAGATTCTATATTCCGATACTGATGTTTTTGCATTACCACCAACGTTTATTAATTCTGAAACGCGAGCACGAACCATATAATCGTTATAAGCAGGTATAGCGATGGCCGCCAAGATACCAATGATAGCTACAACGATCATTAATTCGATTAAGGTAAAACCACTTTGTTGATATTTACTTGTCTTCATAGAAGCCTCCGGGGTTGTCTCAATGATAAACATTATAGCAGCAGTATTCATGCCAAATACTAATTTAATCAAATAAATTATGAATAATCATGGGTTTATTGAAAAAGAGAGCATCATTCATAGAGCGAATACGCTTAATGACCGGCTCATATTGGTCACTTAGGTGCTCATTCTGGTCGGGGTGGGATATTTATACAGCCAAGTCTTGAGACAAGCGAGTAGCTTACGTATACTCGCTTTTCTTAAAGCCGGAGTAGCTCAGTTGGTAGAGCAGCGCATTCGTAATGCGAAGGTCGGAGGTTCGACTCCTCTCTTCGGCACCATTTTAGATTCATATTTATTTAGAAAGATTATTCGGCAAATCATTGTGATGAAGAAGTTTGCATATGGTAAATACCATAAAGGATTGAGGAGGTAAACACGACTCCACCGGCTGCAAAGAGAAACAATTGATTGGTAGTGAAAGCCACCGCAATGCCTGATACGCCAAGAAATGCACAGGCGCTAGTGGCAAGACAAATTGGGCAACCACCCGATACTTGGGTTATTTGATCTGAAGAAAGTGTGTACATCCTGTTAAACTCCCTTTTACAACTTCAAACAACAGTATACTACGACGATGCAAAAATTTCGTCGAGAAGGATGTAAAATGATGGGTAGTCTTATTAAAAAGGACTGCGTCGAAGAGGAAGATGTTGTGGCTGGGTGGAAGCTTTCAAACTAATATCGGGTTTGGTTTATTTTTTTCTAGGAACAATAAATGGTTGTAAGTTATCAATGATTTTTCTATAGTGCTATGAAAGGGTCTTTGTTAGTTAAGCAGGGCGAATGGATTCGTGAAAACTTCCCTTCACAAAACAACACAATTATTTAGCTTTTTAATTTTATTAATTTATTCTGCTTTTTCATGCGCCAATGGTCTTACCACAAAGTCCATGATGGTAGCGGTTTCGATTCCAGTTATTGCAGGAACTTACTCTGCTACAAGCGGAGACTATGAAGGATTAAAAGAACTTACCCTCG
>CAYXVT010000105.1:9772-12254 GCA_964468105.1 Uncultured Candidatus Berkiella sp.
ACAGCTCAAGTAACTACTTTATTAAAGAATTCTGTGCGTCGCACAAGGCCAAACGGTGAAAATGATCTTTCTTTTCCATCTGGTCATACCTCAGCCGCTTTTGTTGGTGCAAGCTTTCTACATCACCGCTATGGATTAAGGTGGGGCTTACCAATGTATGGTATTGCTTCTGCGATTGGCTATCAGCGGGTTAACGTGAAAGACCATTATTGGTCAGATGTGATTACTGGCGCAGCGATTGGTTATGCCGCAGGAGCCTTCTTTACCGTCAAATACCCACATGTTTGGCTTGAGCCGGTTGTTGATCCCCGAAACAAGACTTATGGTGCGCAGATCAAAGCCAGCTTTTAAATACTCTTCCCAGTTTTCTTTTATACTTCCACCTACGCTCAGAAGCTTCGGTCGACAGGTCGTTGGCTATATCATCTATTACAACAGCCTGCCCCACGAAGCTTCTTAGCGTAGTGGGGTCATGTACTGGGATGTACACTCCTTCGTTCGATAGCTTGCTGCCTCGTCTAAAAATAAACTGGTTCGAGTATTTGATCTTATTCGGTATACCGTAGGACGACGGGTGGTTCTTTTTTGTACAGAACCTCATTTACCTAAACAATTCAGCACTTTTAAACCTATTCACAGCAAACCCACACAGGTTGTCCCCAGAAATTGTTAATAGTTTGCGTTGAGAGTTAGTTCTTTACGTTAATGTCTTTTTGGTGAACTAAATGAGGAGCGTATCATCTCAAAACCTTCGTGCATTAAAGTTGAAAGGGTATTGGTGATTGAAGATGTTAGTTCCTGTACTTGAACCTTTAGTGGCTTTTCATTTGCTGCTGCTTGTGCCGCTCTAAATCCTGGAATATAAGTTTTAGGATTTTTTTCATCCGTCGCTTGTTTAGCAATGGATTGCTGCCAAAAGGTAAGTGCTTGCTGAGCAGTATAACGGCTCACTCTGGGTAGTAGCATACATTGAAAGCGTTTTTCTTCTGGCAGAAAGCTTGGTACTTCATCTTTATGATAAAGCGCATACAGCATTACACCACAAGCCCAGACATCATTTAAATGATGTGGTTTTTTATAAATGGGTATCAATTTTTCATCGAGCGCATCAGCACATATTTTAGCAAAGGTTTTACCGTCTTCTTTATAGACGGCTTCATATTTTTCGTGATCCGGCATGTCGGGATCAGTATGGATAAGCGCAATTTCTGGTGATTCATAACCGACAGTAGCATGTATGGGGTTTTTATATCCTTTGCCATTCACACATCCAAAATCAATCATTTTTACTTTAAAGAGTTTATTTTTGTCAGGAAATAAAACCACATTGCCAGGTTTTAAATCTTGATGTACACAACCTTGTTGATCTAAGAAATGCAAGCCTTGCAACAATTGCACGGCAATGCTATCGCAAATTTCTGGTGTTAACGTGACATGATCATCAATATCATCAAATCGGATCCCAAGTGGAGAATACACACTGATAAAAGACCCTTTTTTATTGGTATAGACAGGTCCAAGTGTTGAGCGCAGTAAAAAATCATTTTGCGGCACATCCCAAGCAAAAGCGATTTCATCTCTTATTATTTCTATCTTTTTTTGAATTGTTCTGGATTGAAGATTTGGCTTAGCTGCCTTTGAAAGTTTAATGTGCAAGCTTGCATAGGGTTCAGGGCCGTTGTGACCATCTAAGCGCCAACTAGGTTTCCCTTTTTTCTCAAGGCCATCAAACTTTTCAACCACACACTTTTGATTGTCAGCATCTCTACTTTGGGTTCCCAAAATACACAGCAGCTCACCATCAGGCGCTCTTGAGATCGAAAACGTGCGAGCGAGTTTCATTTCTTCTTTTGGAAAACGAAGAGATTCATATGTTTTGAGAGATTTAACTTTTTCCGCAAGATTCTTATCGGAAATTATTTTATTGAGAATGGCAGATAGATCTTGCTGGTTAATTCTCAGTAATAATTCATCAGGGAAGACGGCTTTTTCTTTTAAGGATCTTAAGCGATCAAAAAACGAATTGAAGTGCGGCATACAATTTTAGTTTTATAACTTTTATTATTTTTATGAATTGGGCATTTTAACAAAGCACAAAGTAAATTTCACAACTAAATATATACTCTTTCCACTTTGACTTTATGCTTCGTTGCCTACGGTCCCTCTCAATAGTCATGTACTAAGATGTACACTCCTATTGCTCGGTACCTTGCCGCCTTGCCTAAAATCAAAGTGGTTCGAGTATACAAGGCATTTGCTATAAGATTGTTCAATTATTGAACAATCCATGTTCTTCTGTTCTGAACAGCAAAAAAGACATTATGCACAAGCTTTTCACAATGATACGCCCACTATGTGTGCATTAATTTTCGCAATGCAGGGGCGCCATAACCAATCCAGATACCCAACAGAAAATACTGAAGATATTTTGTAATGATACTCATCTGATCAGAAAGATGATGACGGATCCAGTCTCCGCCTT
>CAYXVT010000106.1:0-6312 GCA_964468105.1 Uncultured Candidatus Berkiella sp.
TGTTCACTGACCAAATCTGCATCAATAATTTCGGGATTTTTAATAAATCTACGAATATTTTTACGTGTTACATATCTTGGCACAAATTGCGGTTTTTTGTAATCGATTGGTGGAAGTTTCTTTTGTTCCATTGATGATTGTTTTATATAATCCAAATTCAAATTTGATAAGCAGCTTAAAACGTAAAAAAGACAAAAAAAAGACAAAAAAAAGACAAAAAAAAGACAAAAGACAAAAAAATCATTAGTGCAATGTCAATCGAGTTGTTTATTCAACTTTTTTGGCGAAACCTACACATTTTGCCAAATCATCTACATCAGAAGAAATCTCAGATTTATCTTCTGCAGAACCAATCATATGAATAGCACTTTTGAATAAAACATTTTACTGTACTTTTAACTTAGGTTGGCTTGGAATATTTTCTTGAAAATTATAAAAATTGCTTTCTAGGTTCTTTACCATACCAATGAAAGGGTAATGAAACCAAATTTTAACATGTTAGTTAGCAAAATATAATAAAAACATCACGATTTTAGCATATGGATTTATACATAACTACAACTCTGGATTCATTTAAATACAATGTCAGGATATTCCTGGCAACAATGAGTTAAAATAGATTTTTGATAAATCATTAGTATAAAGAAAGGTCTAGTCGGGTTTCTTATTATATGAGCATAAATTATTCGAGGAAAAATCTATAATTGACTCCAAATTCTTTTTCAATCCGTTTTGCAATTGCCTTCCCTATAGGACGCTTCCCACTCTCCATTTTTGATAAATCACCTTGGGTTACGCCGATACGTTTTGCAAATTTTAATTGGGACAGCCCTTCGCGGTGCCTTGTGCCTTTTAATAAGGCTCCTGCTTCTGTATATTTTTGATTGATATTTTTAAAAACGACATCAGCATCAATAGATTGCTCTTGGTAAGCAACCTTTTGAAGAATCTTTCTGCCCTTAGCTTCCAGAGTCTTTCTTGTTACAAGATACTTTCCTAATGCACGCATAGGAAGCTGAAGTATTTGACCTTGCTCGGATAAACAGAATAAATTTCGTTCAATACTTTTAGTACTAATACGGCGCTTTTTCATGTGTTCCGACATAGTATACCTCTAACAATTTTTTACAGAATATAGCATAGTTTGCCATATTGCAAATAATGCCATATTCAATTGGACTTGTAAAATCGTGCTTACAACAAAATCATTGACCTTGTTGGAACTAAATAGGGGTAGCTACTCGAATAAACGCTTTGGAATTTCAAAAGAAATACAAAGAACATATCCTACCAGCTTCTTGGCCTATGATTGCAATCTGAAAACGCCATTCGTTTTTCTCTTTGAGATCTATTACATATTCACCCTGGGTTTCTTCCCCGGTTCTTGATCATCTAACGTCATTGTACCGATACTACAAATAAGCATATCAAGGCCACTTGGTTCCAAACCATGTCCTTGCATCAATTTAGTCAATTCCTGAATGGAGGGATTTGCTTGCGCTAAAATCTCTTTAGCTTCTCGAATGAGCTCAGGATCAACTTGCAGTCTTTGCAGATACTCTTGAAGAGAAATATGATAAAGAGGCATGTTTACGGTAGGATCTGCGCCATGTTCAAGCAATAATTTAAAGATAGGAATATATTTTGAGTCAAGTTTACCTGTAACCGTGTCTTTCATCCTAAATAAACATTGTTGTAATGGTGTCATACTTAGGTATGTTCCTTTATTACAATTTACTGCAGCACCACGTTCTATCAAAAACCGCACAAGATTTGTGTTACCTGCCAAAACTGCAGAACAAAGTGGATTACTGTCGTAGAACAATTTAGGCTCTTGATTAACATCAGCGCCATATTCATTTACAAGCTTGATAGCAGCTTCTTCTTTTCCGCATAAACAAGCAAATCTCAGTGCTTGTGATCCACGTATTAAATCTGGCTCAGCCCGCAAAATACTATCTATCATTGGCAGAACGTTCCATCTGGCAGCAAACTCAAGTTTTTCCTGTGAATTTGATTGGCTGTAATGCCAATTTTTAGCCATGCCCTCTAACTCAAAGGGTTGGTAAAGCGCTCTATCGACTTCTGGTGGCAAAGAGCTATATACAGGACCATTATACGATTCTAAAATCGCATGAAGTTTATCTAACAGTGCTTTTTTTCCTATTCCCATTGAATTGGGAAATGGGATACGAGTTGTATTCAACGCTGTTCTCATTTGGTCTCGTACTTTATCTCCCCTTGTTTTTCCCACACCATTTAGCTTAAGTCCTCTACGCGGACCTTCTTCAACCTGATCATCATCGCTATCTCTGTCAAATTGCTCTTTATCACCTTGCATCTACATCACCCTGAATTGTTAATAATTAATAGGAATTTACCACATTAAAGTATGAATAATTAGCCAAATTTTTGACGTTTAGCAGCGCGGTCTTGATCTGTTGCTGGTGAATTTTGATTTGCTAGGGTTTCGGCGCGAGTTGTGCTTCTTTTATTTACAACATTTCTCTGCGCATCCATTTCATAAGTAAAAAGAATTTCTTCTCGTATTTCAGGCGGCAGGTCAATTAATTGGTTGTGGTCAAGATAAAGCATTTGAAGCGCTTCTAACTGTCCAATTGCTTCAGGTAACGCGGTTAATTGGTTGTGATCAAGCTGAAGATGTTCAAGCCGCTCTAACTGCCCAATTTGTTGTGGAATAGACATTAATTGATTTCTGCAAACATAAAGCCCTCTAAGGGCAACTATCCTCCAAACTCCTGCAGGCAAATCTGCTAATTGATTATCACTAAGGTCAAGTTCTTGCAGCGCTACTAGCTGTTCAATTGTAGCTGGCACAGCGGTTAATCGATTTTCTTCAATGAACAATCGTTGAAGCGCCCCGAACTGCACAATTGATTCAGGAAAAGTAGTTAATAGGTTGTCGTTTAGATCTAAGATATGAAGCGTTGCCCAATACTCTTCAAGTTCAGGGTCTTTGATTTCAGGAAAGGCTGTAAGATGACATCCACTACAGTCCAATCTTGTGGAAGTCTTGTCGATCTGTTGTCGAATGATTGCTGCATTTAACTGATTCAATACTTCTTCTCGTATACGAAAAATAATAGCATCATCAGCGCCTATCTGTTTTTGTCTTTGATTACATTCTTCCAACTTTTCAAAACATTTCATTACACGTTCACATTGTTTTGCTTTGACTAAAATAGCCTCTTTGTTTGCAAGCATGTAATCTATTTTTACTTGTTGCTGCGGGATAAGTGTTTCCTTAAAAAACTTTGTTGCATTTTCACCTTTTGGAAGAAGAGCACGATTATAGGCTAAACGAAAAGAACGATTAACTTCTGCTAAAGCTGGAACAAATGGTTCGCCTTCAGATGCTTTGTTCATAATTATAGCCAATAAATCCTGAGGAAGTGATTCGATTGGTCTTGAATCACCAGTTGGGGGCACTAATAGTGGATGAACCTCTTGCCTTGCAACGAAACTCTTAAGATAGCTAAAGAAGCGCCAAGCTAAAGATGTTGCTGCCTTTTTTGCGAGCATATTTGAGCCAATACTATCGGGGTCACGTTTCATAAATAAATCCTCAATAGGTAATAAGATATATAATTAAATATTTGAGGGAGCGTATCAGGGTGGTAAAGTCTATCTTTAGCCGCATCAAGCATACCTCGTGATAGACACATTTTATAAACGATTGTCTATCGCAATTGGTTTAGGCAAGTTTACCAAATCAAAATAAGAAAAAATGCCAGGAAATTCCCGACAACGAAGGCAGAAAATGGGAAGAACAGTTGTTATCTGATCGTTTTCAGGGCACTTATTGGGCAAAATTTCGCAACAGCATGATAGTGGCAATGATTATTTAGGCATATGTTGTAACCCAATTGATGCAAGGTTTTGTTCTAATTCTGGCAATATGTCTTGTAAGTCTTGTTGATACCCAAACTGAAAAGTCACAGGCGCAACGGGAGATGATTCCAATCTATCTTGGATTTCACAGAGCTCATCTTCTGCCACCTCTCTCAGCTCACTTAATTCCATTTTGGCTTCATTTAATCTATTCATTTCATCTTGAAGCTCCTTCTTCCTTTTTTCTTTTTCTATCTTTAGTTCAAGGATCATTCGATAAATCTCTTTCTGCTTATTTTCTTTAGCTATATCAAGCGGTGTTTTACCAGTTTTGTTTATAATCTCAATATCAATTCCTGCTGCCTTCAAAAGTACCTCAATCACTTTTGTTAATCCCTGCTCACAAGCAAGATGAAGAGGAGTATTACCATTTATATCTTGTACATTAACCTCTATGCCCTGTGCATTAACAAGAGAGGAAACGATTGATGCATCACCACCATTACAACCAACACCACCAACAACGGCATAATGTAATGGTTTAACTTTGTCTTTATTCTCGCTTTTATTAACACAGACCCCAGATTCTACAAGCTTTATGATTAACTGAGGGCTAGGTCTAGACTCACTCTCAAAAACCATCATCAGAACACATAAATCACGAGGTTCAGATACATGCGCGCCTTGATCTAACAAAAATTCAAGCAGTTTATAATGCCCCTGAAGGAAGGCATATGTGGCGTGCGAACACCCTATATATGACAATTTCTTTATGTCCGCTTTATGCTCTAATAAAAGTTTGACAACTTCTTCGTTGCCTTTTGCGCAAGCTAGCATGAGTGGTGTATTGTTATATAAATTGCAGGCATTAACCTCGGCACCTTTCTCTAATAAAAACTTTATAATCTTAAGGTCACCCTTCATACAAGCGATATGAAGCAGGGTATTGCCTTCAGAATAGGTAGCTTTCAAAACGCTTGACACAACTTTTGAATTTTGGAAATGTTTCCTTAATTTTACATAGCTTCCTTCTTCGATGGCTTTAACAAATTTATCGGGATTTTTATCCTGGAAATTATAGACTCCCATCTTTGTTAATAGCATTTTAATTATTTCTTTATCGAATTTTATGCAGGCATTTACCAGAAGTGAACTTCCATTCTCAAAGGATGATTGATAGTCAATATTTTCTTCTTTTAATAAGCGTTCAACAACTGCAGTATTGCCTTTATAGCACGCCAAGGATAATGGGGTATTATTAATTGAATCCCGACAATTAGGATCCGCATTAGCATTTAATAAATCCTCAACTGCTCCAAGAGCCCCCTTTTCTGCTGCAGTGTGGAGTGCAGTTACTTGGGCAACTGTTCGCGCATTCACATCAAAGCGTCCACTGTTAAGTATGGATCTTCGAGCATTAGAACTTGCTACTACTAAACTATTCATGAATGAGATATTTCGCTCATAACGTTTTACATCTAATGACTCAACTGACAAGATAAGATCTAAAATTCTAGTGGTTTTACTTGTATTGAGGGCAACATATTCAAAGAGTGTGAATGTCTTTTTTTGTTTCGATTCAGTATAACCAAAAACAGTGCTATTAACGCCCCATTTACGGTTTTTTATATGTTTTATAAAACCATTAATATCATCATTTCGAATGATACCGCTAACCGCTGGCTCCATAAGAAAACAATTATCCGCAAACCCAAGAAACGGATTTCCTTCTGAAATTTCTTTTACTGTTGCTTTTGGATTTTGAGCTTGAGCTTGATTTCGACCTCGTCGCTTTTCTCTTGGTTGTTCTTCTATTCTTTTGGGTGAATCTGCCTGCTGGACGATTCCTCGTTTTTGAAATTCGGCAACAATTTCAGGTGATTGCAGTCCATGTTCTTTAAATTGGGCTGCTAATATTTGCTTGGCTTGTGGATGCGCACCGCTTTGAAAGCAATTAACATATTTTTCAGCCCACTCTTGCGGGGACGAGACATGCACTGTGGCACGCGGTTCTTCTACGTTAGACCGATTTGAAGCAAAAGCTTTTTTAAGTTCAGCTCTCACTTTTGAAAGCGAATGATCATGAGGGTCTTCAATCCCATAAAGCTCCTCAGTAGCACGTGTGGCGGCTACAAAACAAGCAGAAAGGGTGGCGGAGCACTTTGGATCTTCTTTAACTGTGTCTCCTCTTAATCGCTTGTTAACCTCACGTAAGACAGAATGATCTAAAATTTTATATAAGATCACATTCTTGTATTCTAACCCTTTAATTTGTTCTGGTGTAAATACCTGGATAAAGTTAAGCTTTTCTTTGGCTACTTGTACAAATGCGGGATGTGTCACCACACAAGCATTGGCATCTTTTGCCATTTCTCTTATTTTTTCAATCTCATTCTCATTCGTGAGATCTATCCATGCCACCACACCCTCTTTCTTGTTGGAAGCTCCTATTGTTGATTC
>CAYXVT010000106.1:6322-9098 GCA_964468105.1 Uncultured Candidatus Berkiella sp.
TTGTCCGATTGCAAAGGATAATCGCCAATCATTAAAAACAGAGGCGACTTTCATTACTTTAATAGGACAACGATAGTGGGTGAGAAGCTGAATTACTGTGGGTTTAATATTGGTTTCTTTATAGATCATACTCTTGGTGTAAATAATTTTTTGATTCTCATCAAGACAATTTTGCCGTGGATCTAAAAGGTAAACAGCATTTCTATTTTTAGCTAACTTTAAAAGAATTCTCAATTGGCCATGAGAGAAGTCTTGTGCTTCATCGACAATCACTAAATCATAGCGATCCTCTTCTT
The DNA here is from genome assembly GCA_964468105.1 of Uncultured Candidatus Berkiella sp. Taxonomy (GTDB): domain Bacteria; phylum Pseudomonadota; class Gammaproteobacteria; order Berkiellales; family Berkiellaceae; genus Berkiella. The sequence continues at coordinate 6,619 of CAYXVT010000106.1, forward strand.
TTACTTCTAAATCATAAAATTCGCTTAATTTCTGATTAGCGCTGAATAAATAATTTAGCCATGATTCGTAACATTCTGCAATCCACTTTCGCTTTTCAAGCTGTTCTGGCTTATTAAACAGACATTGTTGTTTGCCGATCCCTTTTTCTGATTTATATTCTGTGATCTCATAACCTGTTAAGGTTCTAAATTCTTCATAGATAAGCGCGCTATTTTGTTTGAAAAATTCTCTTTTGCTTTTATCTATTTTTTCGAGATAGCTGGGTAACCATTTCTGAAAATGACTTTCGCCGTCCTTGATGAGATCGCTCATCAGACCTTCATAGCTCGAAACCTTCATCAGCGTTGGATCATAATGTTCGCTTGCTTCCAAGTCTTGCTGAACCTGACTGACAAGATTGGCGGATTGGGTAACATACAGCACCCTTTCACCGGGTGCTACCTGCTCCATTAAGGCTTGCGCTAATACGGTTTTACCTGAACCTGGCGGCCCTTCCACAATTAAGGGTGTTTTTGCTACCAGCACACTTTTTTGTGTCTCGTCTAAAACCAGAGATTTACGTTTATTGACGTGCTCAGGGATGACATCAGATTTTGAAATGGGATTTGGGTTTATATCTTCTTTAGGTAATTCTGTTGCATTCAGATCGTCTAGGGATATACGCTTTAAAACATCCATCCCTTTCGCTAAAAAGCCTTTTAAATAAGCTTTATCTTGAAAGGGGGATTTATGATATTCATGCTCTTCAAGTATATCCAATACAACAATCTCATGATTCTCATTCCAAACAAATAAAATGCGGCCCTTTTTGTCGGTTCTGATACTGAATGCATCAGTGTGAAGTTTTTCGACATTGTCACCGCGGGTGTCTTCACTTCGGGCCAAATCAGTCAGGGTTCCCCTGTGGGCTTTCAGATCATCTTCTGAAAAACGATTATTATAGGATAGATAAAGCGTTGGCTTTGGGCCTAAAGATGTGGGTCCAATGTTTTTCATGCTACTTAACCTTGAAAAGCAAGCGTGGGAATATGCATTAATTTAAATGGGATAGGTAAGTTTACCAAATTATAATATAAAAAAATGCCAGGAAATTCCTGGCATTGATGAGTTATTAAGGGGATTTAACAAGATCAACAAAAAATTACGGATTTTTCCCCAAGCGTAATTTCTTAAGCGAACCATCTCTTTTCTCTTCAGGATTATACTCTCGATCATCCTTGCTAGAGTCACTTGGGACCATCAAAGGCACTTGGCTAAATGCGACATCGAGCATTTCATCAATGAGCTGTTTATTTTCTAATATACTCTTCGCTTGATCCGTCGCAAATTGAGAATAGAAAAAAACCTTCTTGTCTACCTCTTCAAACCCAAAACTAGCAACTTCACTATTTGGCGCGAAAAAGAATATATCCTCTAATGCCGTTTTTAAAACTTTAAGAACATATTCTTTCTTGGGACAAAAAGGACCCTTTAAAATGGGAAAAGTTAAATTAGATGCCTTCGATGCAAAGTCATACAGAAATAAGTGAGCAGTTGGCGGCGTATTAGAATCAATTGGATGGGATAAGTAATAATTTAGTTTGTCTGTACACCAGATGTCAAGTCCATACGACGCAGCAAGAACAATTTCATTCACAAGCGTTTGCAACAACTGCTTGCTCCAATTAGGATCGCGTAGATTTTCATTATTTTTATCGTAAAAACAGGGTTCTTCTCCATATCCTATATTGTTTTTTCTATCGATTATCAATATTTTTTCTTCAGCTGCTAAATGATAAAAGTTTTTTGCTGCTAAAACATCAATTGAATAAAGGGCATTCGTATCAGGATCTCTTACAGACAAGGTAGTGATTTTAAAATCCTGTGTTCTAATGCTTGTTTTTTCTGCTATTTCATCAGAAGCTTGTTTTTCTTCTTTTATCATTCTTTCCCATTTATCAAGACTGGAGACGCAATTTGGAATTAAACATGCTGTTTCACCAAAACAAATGGCTTTTTTGCAGCCTCCTTTCCCAATATTGTCCACAAGGCGAGTTTTCTCAACACCGCCTTCTGAAATCGTTTCATGAGTGGTAACGAGTTGGACTACATGACTATCCAAATAAAAAGTGAATTTTTCCGGATCGTGTTTTGCAACTTTAAATAATCTAAAAAATTCTTGAAACTGACGGAATTTTTCTTTTGGATCAATTACTGCTAAATTGGGACTTTGGGAAGATTCAAGATACTTACCATAGGAGGTTAGTAATTTGTTAGAACGATCGCGCTTTTCACCTAGCATAAGAATCCTCTAAATATAAATGGTAAAATACAAATGTATTTGAGGAAGCTATCAAGGTGATAAAATTATTACGTGCTAAGCATTCCTCGTGATCGACTCGTTTATAAACGTTAGCCTATCAGATCTAACTTGAGCAAGTTTACCAGATTAAAATAAGAATAAATGCCAGGAAATTCCTGAAAAGTACCTACAAATAAA
>CAYXVT010000106.1:9216-12224 GCA_964468105.1 Uncultured Candidatus Berkiella sp.
ATAAATAAAGCTTTCTTTCTGGGAGAATTCAAATTCTCATCGCGATGAGGGGCATCGTCAGCAAAGCCTAATTTACGTTTAGCCGCATTGCCTTCTGGCTGCGTTTGTTGATGCTTTTCATACAACGGTGTCATTTTGGGTTTAGCGGGTGAGTTATGATCCATAGGCGAAAGGACGGGGCCACCTAGTGTGGCTTCAAGTTTAGAGGTGCCCTCAAGTTCGCGCTTGACTTGAATTTCTAGTAGGTGTTCAAGTTTTTCAATAAAATTTTCTAAAGTGATCCGTTCTTCAGGATCACCACATAACATATCAAGGTGATCATACTCTGGTAGAAGAAGGTTAAAACACTTTCCTGTTGCATATATATCAGAAGCTGGGGAATATTTATGCAAAGGTAGGGTATGCCCCCTTCTTGTTGTCACATTTAATATCTTAAATCGACTTATTAGGTATTCGATGTTTATTTTTTGAAGGTTGATTTTCAGTAGATCATCAACATCTAGATTATTACATAAATCCTGCGCATTAATTGTACCGCGAATAACTTGCCCTTGGGGGTCCAAAACCATATATTCTAGTTCGTAGCGTTTTTTAACTAAGAATATCTCACCTTTCTTTGGTATATCATTTCCAGCTAATTGAGACTTTAAAATGAAGTTATACCCCACACATTCTGGTGCAAGATATCCTTCACTACCAGCACAATGGGGGGTAATAACGTAATCTTGTCCATCTTTCATCAGGAGTGAAAAATCATAATCAACAAATGCAACTTGGGCGGTATTATTTTGTATGTCTACCGCTACCATGATATTTGCAGGTTTAATATCGCGATGAATCATCCGCCAATCATGTAGATCTTGTAGTTTAAGACATATTTCAATGGCAATCTTCAGCCTTAAGGATAAAGAAAGTACATATTTTCCGGTTTTATGATCTTTTATAACATCTGATAATTGTCGCCCATTTTGTTTTTTAATAACCATGTACAAGCGTTCGTTAGAGACAATCGTGTTGTTCGGCTGCGATTTCATTAATTTTGATACTTTATCTTTAATTAACGCCGCCTGTCCTTTTACATATCCTAAGCTATCCATATTGACATAGTTATCTTGCGTTGTATCTCTTAGTCCCTGTGCTTCAATTTTTACGACGAGCTCTTCATCATCTACCCATTTGCCATCTCTGGTTTGCAGGTTTTTGACTTTCCCCATTCCCCCGAACCCTAAATAATCATGCGTGGCCATGGCGTAAATGATACCGTCCACTTTGATAAAAGAATGTTGTATTTGCACGTTCTTTTTTCTACACATTTTAATGGCGCTTCTATTGGCCTCATCAGCAAAAAAGCGTTCGGCTTCAAGCCATTCTTGATTTGATATGATTAATTCAGCCATTGTGTACTCGGGTGGTCCTTTAAGGATGCCCAACGTAACATACTCGCCATGTTATTTAAAGAGATAACTACACACAAACCCAACAACAAAGGGGTTTAAATAAAGCCCAAAGCACGTAATACAAAAGCAGACACAGGCGTGCGCAGCTGCAATAACGGAACTCAGAAATTATCTTTCAAAGATCGGAAACTACTCCAATCTCTGCTTTTTCGATGATGATCCGTCGGATTGAAGAGCTAGAGGTGAACTATTCTGTATCGTCTTTGCAATCAAGAACCTTATATCTCTTGGCAGTTTCAATAGGATATGGTTCGATTTGCCTAAGTGGGCTTGATAAGCACAGAGGAATGTTGTTGCTTGACTTTTCCTTATTATTCTAAGCGCTGTCTTTTTATCAACAGCAGATATATTGTGATTACCTTCTTTAGCTAACAGTATATTGACCACTGCAAATTGACTAGCCTTTGCGGCATTAAGTAGCGCCCTTCCTTTAACAAACGCTGATAAATCCTGCCCATATTTAGCTAATAGCATATTGAACACATCAGGACGACCAGGTGTAGCAGCGGCTTCAATTAATGCCTCTCCTATATACGCGCTGACATAAGATTCTAGCCGGTCAACAAAGGCAGAAGTCATTGCTAAATTACCTTGGCGCACAAATTCAAAAAATACCTTTGCTATAAGATAATCTCCAATAGCGGAACTTTGTTCTTTTAAAAGCATTTTGACCACATCAAGTTGGCCGTGTGTAGCTGCAGCATAAAATCCAGCCGCTATATTCTCTTTAGATAAGTAAAAGCCTGCATTATTAAGAAATGCACAAGTCACAGCTAAATTACCTTGGCGCGCAACTTCAATAAACATCTGTCCTATAACAGCCGCAGAAATTTTTTGTCGTGTTTTAGCTAATAGCAATTCAACCACAGCAAGATGACCCTTTCCGGCGGCCACGAGAAACCCTTGATTATTGTTTGATGCAATCACTTCTGGGGTAAGACATTCGGTTGCGTACTCAACTTCTTCTAGATTCCCATTTTCGCAGGATTGAAGAAACACTTCATAGGTGGGAGTTGATTTTGCTTTAGCACTCAGACTAGTCTGGCCCAGTGATTCTACAACTTTACCTAATAGACCCCACAGCATAAATTGCCCTCTAAAATGTAAAAAATCAGGTGTATTTGAGGAGGCTAGCAGGGTGATAGAAATAATCACGAGCCGCCCCAAGCATCCCTTGTGACAAACCCGCTTTATAAACGTATGTCTCTCACAATTTTAGGCAAGGTTACCAAATTAAAATATGTAAATATGCCAGGAAATTCCTGTATACGACTAATTGCTATGGAAACAATACAAGAGGTAGGTCTTTTCAGCAAAAGCGTTACTCAAGTACGCAAAAAAAAGTATATGCACGCTCGATTTGCGTACAGCGGCAGAGCAGTTATGAAAAATTTATTGAAATTCTTATTTTGATTATTATCCGACAAAGCTTTAAAATCCCACCCTATAACAACGATGTTAGTTAGGATTATTAATGATTGATGGCAAAGGCTTTAGAAAATTCGCAAATGAAGGAAATCTTGCAGAATTAAAACGAGCTTGGACGGAGTT
>CAYXVT010000107.1:0-12186 GCA_964468105.1 Uncultured Candidatus Berkiella sp.
GGTGGTTTAGAGCTCGCCTTAGCTTGTCGCTACCGAATCGCTGAAGAATCCCAAAAAACGCGCTTGGGATTACCCGAGATTAAATTAGGGATTCATCCTGGTTGGGGTGGCACAGTGAGATTACCAAAATTAATCGGCGCGCTATCCTCTATGGATCTCGTCCTCTCAGGCAGAAATCTCACCGCAAAAGCCGCGAAAAAAATGGGAATAGTGCATGAGGCCTTACCAAAGCGACTATTAGAAAAAGCAACCAGAGAGTATGCGCTCAAGCCTCCCGTGAAAAAACAGAAACTTAAATGGCAGGATGCAACTAATTTAAATTTTATTAGACCCATATTAGGCAAGTTGTTTAATTATCAACTACACAAAAAAGTCAGTCCAAAGCATTATCCTGCCCCTTTTGAAGTAGTTGAAAATTGGGTAAAGCATGGCATTAAACTTCCTGAGGCGATGGATGCAGAAGCTGAGTCCATGGGTAAGTTGCTAGTCACCGATACTTCTAGAAATTTGGTACGGATCTTCTTTTTGCAAGAACAGCTAAAGTCCCAAGGGAAAAAATCAGATTTCAATCCTCGCCACGTTCATGTGATAGGTGCTGGTGTGATGGGGGGAGATATTGCAGCTTGGTGCGCTATTCGTGGTTTTAAAGTGACATTGCAAGATCAAGCTCCTAAGTTAATCGGAAATGCGATTAAACGTTGCTATGATTTAGCGACTAAAATACTAAAAGAGAAATATCTTGTTCAAGAAGTGATGGATAGACTGTTACCCGATCCTAATGGTGTAGGCATTAAAAATGCTGATGTCATCATTGAAGCTATCACCGAAAAACTGACTGCCAAACATGATTTGTTTATTAAGCTTGAAAAAGAAGCCAAAAAAGAAGCTATATTAGCCACAAACACTTCAACAATACCGCTAGAAGAAATTGGGGAGGCAATGACCAACCCAGAACGTCTGGTGGGAATACATTTCTTTAATCCTGTTTCTAAAATGCCTCTAGTTGAAATTGTAAAAAGTCAAGACACCAGTAAGCAGGTCGTTGATAATGCGATTGCTTTTGTTCGTAAAATTGATAAATTACCATTGCCTGTTAAAAGTTCACCAGGATTTTTAGTGAATCGTATTTTATTACCTTATATGTTAGAGGCTGTGGCCCTTCTTGAAGAAGGTATTCAAGGGCCAGTGATTGATAAAGCAGCAACAGATTTTGGTATGCCAATGGGCCCAATAGAACTTGCTGACACGGTGGGGTTAGATATTTGTTTAGCGGCGTTAGAAAAATTATCTGCTACGACAGGCTCAAAAGTTCCACCTATGTTAAGAGAATATGTTTCTCGTGGTGAATTAGGTCGTAAAACAGGTAAAGGATTTTATCAATATAAAAAAGGGCATGCCATCAAACCAAAATTAACCTCCAACGATACTATTCCTCCTGATATCACCGATAGGCTTGTGTTGCGATTATTAAATGAAGCTGTCGCTTGCTTACGTGAGGGCGTGGTTGAGAATGCAGATCAACTTGATGCTGGGTGTATTTTTGGATTTGGATTTCCTCCCTTCAGAGGCGGTCCCATTACGTATGCACGTTCGCAAGGTAGCTTGACTTTATTAAAACTTCTTGAAGAACTTGAATCACGTTATGGTACTCGATTTACAGCGGATGAGGGTTGGCAGACAGGAGCGGTTGCTTAATGACAACAGAAAAACTCAATATCCGCCAAGCCGCGGTACTTGGCGCAGGTGTTATGGGTGCCCAAATAGCGGCTCATTTAACAAATGCGGGTGTGAAGACGATCTTATTTGATTTGCCCTCTGAAAAAGGTAATCAAAATGCTATTGTGGAAGAGTCTCTTAAATCGTTAAAAAAATTGAAACCCATGCCTTTAGCGATGGATGGCATTGAAAACAACATTATCGCTGCCAATTATAGTACCGATTTAGATAAGCTTAAGACTTGCGATCTTGTTATTGAAGCAATTTCCGAAAGATTTGACTGGAAGGAAAGTCTATATCAAAAGGTTTGTCCTTATCTTTCGAAATCCGTTATCTTTGCGACGAACACATCGGGTTTAGGTATACATAAATTAGCACAAGTCTTACCTGCTGAACTTCAGTCTCGGTTTTGTGGTATTCATTTTTTTAACCCACCGCGTTATATGAAACTCGTAGAAGTGATCCCTCATTCGCAAACGGATAAATCACTCTTAGCGCAGTTGGAAACTTTTTTAGTAACGCGTTTAGGCAAGGGCGTCATTTATGCAAATGATACCCCCAATTTTATTGGTAATCGGGTTGGCGTTTTTTCATTTTTATCCATTCTTTATCACAGTAGAGAATGTGGTCTTGCGCCCGATATTGTGGATGCGCTCACTGGTCCTTTAATTGGAAGACCTAAAAGTGCCACTTTTAGAACCATGGATGTTGTGGGATTAGATACCATGGCGCATGTGGTGAATACCTTAAAGCAGGATTTAAAAGACGATCCTTGGTCATCTTACTTTGAATTACCAACTTGGATTGGGGAATTGATCGACCGCGGCGCATTGGGTCAAAAGCGGGGAGCAGGTGTTTATAAAAAATCGGGTGAGCAAATCCTTGTTTGGGATTTCCACGATAAGAGCTATCGCCCCGTCAGTAATCGAGTGAGTAATTCGGTTATAACGATTATGCGTCAAGGGATAACCTATGAAAGCTTTGACATGTTATCCAAGTCAGATGATCCCCAAGCACAGTTTTTATGGCGAATATTTAGAGATCTGTTTCACTACTGTGCCTTTCATTTAAAATCTATTGCACAGACCGTACGTGACGTTGATTTGGCAATGCGCTGGGGGTATGGCTGGCAACAGGGACCGTTTGAAATTTGGCAGCAAGCCTCCTGGTTAGAGATTGCTAATAAAATCACACAAGAAGGTGAGAATGGTGATTTGATGAGTAATCAGCTATTACCTGATTGGGTACAAAAGGTCAACAAAGGACCTTACCAAGATGGAAAAGCTTTTTCTCCGACATCGCTTACTTATCAGACAAGTTCTGATTTACCGGTTTACAAGCGCCAATATTTTCCTGATCAATTATTGACTTCTCATCCAAATGAGGGGGAGACAATTTTTGAAACTGCCGCAGTCAGAATGTGGAAATTATCCGATAACATACACATTTTGAGCTTTAAATCAAAAAGAAATTGCATAGGTACAGATGTTTTAGAGGGTGTTCAAGAAGCAATATCACGAGCGGAAAAAGATTATGATGCGCTTGTATTGTGGCAACGACATGATGCTGATTTCAGCGTTGGTGCAAATTTAAAGCAAGTGGTGGATGGACTAAAAGAGAATCGTTATGACTTGGTCGAAAAAACCGTTGCTGCTTTTCAAAAAACAGCACTAGCTTTACGTTATGCTCAAATCCCAACGATTGCCGCTGTTCGTGGTTTAACGTTGGGCGGTGGTTGTGAGTTAAGCATGCATGCCACACGCATCGTTGCATCATTTGAAACGTACATTGGTTTAGTAGAAGTTGGTGTAGGGTTGATACCTGCGGGCGCGGGCAGTAAAGAATTAGCCTATCGCGCATCCCAACGGGCCATTGATGGTAATATCTTTAAAGCGCTACGACCCTATTTTGAACAAATCGCCATGGCACAAGTATCTACAAGTGCAATCGATGCTAAACGTTTAGGTTATTTGCAAAGTGCTGACACTATTGTGCTTAGTAATGATGAACTTTTATTTGCGGCCCTTAAGCAGGCGACTGCTTTAGCAGATATTTCGTATGCGCCACCTTTGTCGCATAAGTTCCCTGTAGCAGGTAAGCCTGGTATTGCCAACTTTAAAACCTTTTTAGTGAATTTAAGAGAAGGTGGGTTTATATCAGATCATGATTATCTCATCGGCTGTAAAGTGGCGCATGTGCTCTGTGGGGGCGAAGTTGATGCCAATAGCATTGTTGATGAAGAGTGGATGTTACATTTAGAACGCGAAGCCATTCTTGAATTGCTTAAAACAACGCAGACACTCGACAGAATTAAATACACCTTAGAAAAAGGTAAGCCTTTAAGGAATTAAGATATGGATGCTTATATTGTTGCTGCGGTTCGTACAGCAGTTGGGAAGGCCAAAGGAGCATTTCGTCATACGCGCCCAGATGATTTACTCAGTGCCGTATTACGTGGGGCGATGGCTAAATCTCCCCAAATACCCTTAGAGAAAATTGACGATGTTATCATTGGTTGCGCCATGCCTGAAGGTGAGCAGGGGATGAATGTAGCGCGCATTGGAGCGCTGCTTGCAGGCTTCCCAGATAATGTACCTGCGGTGACGATTAATCGTTTTTGTTCCTCTGGACTGCAAGCTATCAGCATGGCCGTTGACAGGATCGCACAAGGGTTCGCTGATGTTGTTGTCGCAGGTGGCGTTGAAAGTATGAGTATGGTGCCATTGGGTGGTCATCAATTTTCTGCTAATCCTCGCTTTTTTGATGATGAGCATATTGGCATAGCTTATGGGATGGGCATCACCGCCGAAAAAGTAGCAAAACAATGGAAGATTTCTCGTGAGGAACAAGATGCCTTTGCGCTTTTAAGCCATCAAAAAGCCATTCATGCAATTGAAAATGGTGAATTTTTGGATGAAATTTTACCCATCAAAGTACTATCATCGACGCCTGATTTAAAAACGCAAAAGGTAATCAGTCAATCTGAGGACGTACGCCAAGATCAAGGGCCACGCGCAGATACGAGTATCGAAGCGCTTTCAAAATTAAAAACGCCATTTGCCGCTAAGGGCACAGTGACTGCGGGAAATAGTTCACAGATGAGTGATGGGGCTGCAGCCTTGGTTGTCGTTAGTGAAAAAATTCTAAAAGAATATAATTTAAAACCCTTAGCGAAATTTAGAGGGTTTAGCGTTGCTGGTGTGCCGCCTGAAATTATGGGAATTGGTCCCATTAAAGCGATTCCGCAAGTCCTTGCGCAAACGAATTTAAAATTAAGTGATATTAATTGGATTGAACTTAACGAAGCCTTTGCAGCGCAAAGCTTGGCTGTTATCAAAGAATTGAACATACCCATCAATAAAGTGAATCCTTTAGGGGGAGCCATTGTCTTAGGTCATCCTTTAGGTGCTACTTGTGCCATTTTAGCAACCAAGTTAATACATGGTGCAATGCGTCGTCATTTGAAATATGGCATGGTCACAATGTGCATTGGGACGGGAATGGGTGCCGCAGGGATTTTCGAGATATTGTAAAAGAGGGTATTCTGCGTAGGGGCGGACCTCTGTGTCCGCCCTCTGTTATAAGGAAATTCTTTTGTTCAAAATTATTTTGTTAGTCACTACCCTCTTTGTTCACAATGTGGCATTCGCAGAGAACTATTCTTTTTACAAAATAGATATACCTAAAACAATTGTACTAGAAGAAACGGGTGATGTTTTAAAACTTCGCGGCGCTGCGTTGCACAAATTATATTTTAAAGATAGTTACGTAGGTGCATTTTACTCCTTGAATGCGGATGTATCTCCTCAACAAGCTTTAATAGACGTTGGACCCAAGCGAATGTGGTTGTATTTTTTGCGTACTGTCGATAATCTCAAGGAATATTGGGAGGAAGGTATCGATGAGAACAATCCACCTGATATTATCGAAAGAGAGCAAATTAGCATTAGTCAGTTTTTTAAGATGGTCGATTTGCCCTTACAAGAAGGTGATACATTGGTTCTAGACTACATACCGAATGTAGGAACGAAGGTTATTATCAAAGGCGCAGTGAAAGGCATCATAAAAGGCAATGAGTTTTACAACTTGGTGTTAAAAGTATGGATGGGGCGTTCCCCACCAAGTGAAAAATTCAGAAAAGATTTATTTAATTTGTCTTAGGGCATTCACATATGGCAGTTATATCGGTAAAGTATGAATCCAGAGACAATGTGCATGAGTTGATTGTCAAAACAATTAAGCAATACCTTATGCCACTATGAGCATGGTACTTTTCTTTTAGTTAAGGGAGTAAATAAACGTGGCCAGGAACTGGGACACTTCTATAAAATCAAAAGTTGCAATCTTAAGCACAGGCTTGGTCATGAGCTGTCTATCCAGCCAAGTTTTTGCTTCGGGCTTTGCGATTCTAGAACAAAACGTTACAAATTTAGGCTTAGCTTACAGTGGAACTGCAGCTTTAGCTGAAGATGCCAGTACTGGATACTATAATCCTGCCGGTTTAACACGGTTGGGTGAAAGTGAAGTCGTGTTAAGCGGTATTTTGATTAATGGTGTTTTCGATTTTGATGCGACAGCATCAAATGTATCGCTGTTACCAAATCTACCCTTGACTGGTATTGACCAATCCGATGATCCAGGTACGTTAAATTATGTTCCCACCTTTCATTTATCCAAACGGATTGATGATCGCTGGATATTTGGTTTTAACGTAACAGCACCATTTGGTTTAAATTCCGAATATCAAGAAAATGGTATTGCTCGTTATCTGGCAACCAATTCCAGTATTAAGTCTCTCGACTTTAGCCCAAGCATTGCTTATGAATTTAGCCCATGCCTTTCCTTTGGTATTGGTGCAGATGCGTTATGGGGTAGAGCAAAACTTGAAGTTCGCAACGGTGCTGGTAATGCCGCTTTAGATGGTTTCCAAAAGAACACCGCTGAAGGTTGGGGTTACGGTTGGCATACAGGTATTCTGTGGACGCCAATGGAAACAACAAGAGTTGGCTTGAGCTTCCGTTCACATGTTAATTTACATGCTGAAGGTAATAGTGAAGGTTTAGTGCCTTTTGCATTTGGCGCTATTTTCGGACCAGCTGAAGATCAATACACATTGAGTCGAGTTCGTTCTGACATTACGTTACCTGAAACATGGACTTTAAGTTTGTATCATGAATTCAATGAGCAGTTCGCTGTAACGGCGGATGCAGCTTGGACAAACTGGAGTCGATTCCATACCCTTCGCTTACGTTTTGAACCTAATCGCGGGTTGGTTTCACCTCAAGGAAATACACCAGGTATTGATACAGATACATGGGAACACTTTAAAGATGCGCGTCGGATTGCTCTAGGTATGATTTATACCTATGACGCAAGCTGGTTGTTCCGTATTGGTACTGCTTATGATCAATCACCAGTACGTGATGACTTCCGTACAGCACGTCTACCAGATAGCGATAGAATCTGGTTGGCTGCCGGTGGTGCTTTTACATTTAATGAAGCGCTAAGAGTTGATTTCGGTTACGCACATCTGTTCTTTGATAATTCATCAATTAATGAGCGTGCGCCCTTTGTAGCAGGATCTGATACACCAATTACTCGAGCAACCTTGTCTGGTGATTATGAAGGACATGCTGATATTGTGGGTATCCAATTACGTTACAATTTCGTATAATTAGCTGAGTTAGCAAAGCGCTTGACGAAAAGGGGTTATGGTTAGCGTTCCTTGGAACGCTAGCCATAAGTAGTATAGGTAGTGGATGGACGTCAAGTTTATCCTCATAAGTAAATGGACTAGAATTTTATGCCACGGAAAACAGATAAACGTATTAGACTTATCGAAGCAGCCAAGATACTGATTCATCAACAAGGCTTTAATTTAACCACCCTTGCTGACATTGCCCAAGAAGCAGATGTGCCCTTAGGTAATGTTTACTATTATTTCAAAACCAAAGAAGCCATCGGCATTGCCGTGATTGAAAAAAGAGCTTCTGAATGGTCTGAAAGATTAGCTTCTTGGTCTGAAATCTCTGATCCATTGGCACGTTTAATGACTTTGGTGAAGTACAGTCTTGAAAACTTAGAAATCACTGCTCGTTTTGGTTGCCCAATTGGCGGTTTATGCCAAGAACTAGGCAAACAAGGTGGTGCATTATCCGACCTAGCAGCTAAATTATTGCATGATATTTTAGTTTGGTCTGAAGAACAATTTAGAGCACTTAGCTTTGATCAAAAAGCACCAGGTTTAGCTTTAAATCTTATCTCCAGCATTCAAGGTATGTTCTTACTAACCCATACCTTTAAAGATCCAAAATTAGCACAACGCCAAACAGAAGAATTGCGTGCATGGTTGGAAGGCTTAGCGAATCGCAAAGTCCAAATGCCAGCAACAGCAACTTCTCATTCAGCGATAATGGAAGAAGAATTGGTCGATTAGTCGACCCTCTTCTGTAAAAAAGCCCCCGTTATGGGGGCTTTTTATTAGCCGGGACTTCTAGGACTTCTTGACGATACTGATTTCAGAGAGAGGGGAAGCTTCCCAACCTTTAACTTCATAAAGATTAGCATAGTTACCATAAAAAGTGGGTGCTTGCGTTAGAGTAGCCGTTGCTGAGTTGATATAAACTGAAGCAACCTTGGAACCGGTTGCGGTATCAACAAATTCGATAGGACAATTATTCACCACTTGATAAAAGTTGCAGGCCATGGTGACAATGCCGTAACTGACAGGTTTTACCGCATTGGCAGCAATTCCTTTTCCTGGCAGCCCAGCTATACTGGTAGACAAAGCAAGATCAGTAAGGTTACTGAAAGTAATTTGAGCAGGAATTTCTGCTCTAGCAACAGTTACAGTCAGTAAAGATCCCGCTAAGATACTGATAGTGTTTATGGCACATTTTTTATATTTTAAAATCATTTTCAAACTCCTTATAAAACAAGCTGTTGACTATAGAACGATGAAAGCAGTTGAACAACCGGCTAAAAACTGGAGAGCTGATTTGCAAGAGATACTTATTGATGTGGCTAGCCAGCAGCTTCACCACATGCAAGAGGGGAAGCTCTTTAAAACCTATCCGATTTCAACAGGTTTAAAGGGGGTGGGAGAAAAGAAAGGCAGTAATCAAACACCTAGAGGCTGGCATATTATTAGAGCGAAAATTGGCCAGCATCAACCAGCCAATACCATTTTTGTGTCTAGACGGCCTATGCCTAATATCTATACTCCTGAATTTGAAGAGCAATATCCTGGCAAAGATTGGATCTTGACCCGTATACTTTGGCTCAGTGGCCTTGAAGTGGGTAAAAACCGCTTAGGTGAGTGTGATACGATGCAACGCTTTATTTACATTCATGGCTGTCCAGATAGCAAGCCAATGGGTATCCCACTCTCACAGGGATGCGTCAGAATGCGTAACCAAGATATTATTGAACTATTTGATGTGATACCCGTTAGAACAAAAGTTTTTATAAGAGGATGATGAATGAACGAAAATGCGATTGGTCCAGTTATTCTCGACATCGAAGGATTAACACTCACCAAAGAAGATGAGGAAATTATCAAACACCCTCACGTTGGGGGCGTCATTTTCTTTAGCCGCAATTATGAAAGTCGTGAACAATTAGCCCTTTTAGCAAAAAGTATTAAATCAATCCGGCCTAATCTTGTTTTGTGTGTTGATCAAGAAGGTGGCCGAGTTCAACGTTTCATTAAAGACATGACAAGATTACCTAAACTCAGAGTGTTAGGTGAACTCTATGAAGCTAAAGCTTTTCCTTTAGCAAAAATTCAAGAAATGAGTGAAAAATTAGGCTATTTAATGGCCTTAGAAGTGAGATCTCTTGGCGTTGATTTAAGTTTTGCGCCAGTGTTAGATTTGGAGATGGGCATCAGTGATGTCATGAAAGACAGATGTATCGATAAAGATCCTAAATTGGTTTCTTTATTGGCTATTTCTTATGTAAAAGGAATGACAAAAGCAGGGATGAAAGCTACTGGTAAACATTTTCCAGGGCATGGTTCTGTTAAAGTAGATTCTCATTTGGCATTACCAGAAGATCCTCGCACTTTTGCACAAATCCAACCCGATCTAACGCCATTTAAAACACTGATTGAATTTGGCCTTGCTGCCATCATGCCGGCACATATTGTGTATCCTGCTATTGATCCTTATCCGGTTGGATTTTCTGCTTATTGGTTGCAATCGATATTGCGCCAAAAATTAGCATTTAAAGGGACGGTAGTGAGTGATTGTCTTTCCATGAATGGCGCTGCCGGTATGGGCGATTATGCGCAAAGAGCCCGAACAGCTTTAGAAGCCGGATGTGATTTTGTTTTGATCTGCAATAATCGTACTGGTGCAATAAGTGCTTTAGAAGGGATTAATTTCAATCACCATGAGCCTACGCAAAGAAGACGCTTAAGTTTGCTGGCAAGCGGCGAAACCCCATATTGGCAGGACCTGGCAACAAACCCTGACTGGTTAGAGGCTTATAGTGTGCTATCTGAATTAGAAGAGTTTTTAGCAACTGCATCTGCTGCCCCAGTTGCAACGCCAGTAGGGGAATAGGGACTTGCAGTTCTGCTCAAAAACTCATACTCTATTAGACTTAGAACAATTGAGTTCTTTACCTTTCATAACGGCTGTACAGAATGGATATTACAATTGATCGTCCAGTTGAGGAACTCTCCCAAGAAATGACGGAAACACTGTCTCCTGAACACATACGAAAAGTATTTTCTCGCGCAAAATGCCTTTTTAGTTCCACTGACGTTGAAAAAGCACTTCAAGGAATGGCGAGTAAAATCCATCATGATCTTCAAGATGAAGATCCTGTCGTATTGTGTGTTTTAATTGGTGGTGTGGTTCTAACAGGCAAATTGTTGACCTTATTAGATTTTCCTCTGCAAGTCGATTACATTCATGCCACTCGCTATGGTAATAGCACTGATAATTCAACTGAATCGCAGTTGGCATGGGTAGCAACTCCTAGAGTTTCATTGAAAGGTAGAACAGTCCTGATTGTTGACGACATTTTAGACAGAGGCGTAACCCTAGCTGGTATTGCAGATTATTGTCGTTCACAAGGGGCAACCGAAATTAAAACAGCAGTCTTGGTTGAGAAGGAAGTTTCTCGTCCCATCGATGCTGTTCAGAAGGCAGATTATACTGGTGTTGTTGTTGAAAACCGGTATGTCTTTGGTTATGGAATGGACTACAAAGGATATTTGAGAAATGCTCCAGGGATTTTTTCTGTCGCCCTGGAAGATCAATAAAGGATAAATGAACAAAGTTGCTGTCATTGGCGGATCACATTTCGCTGCACTTAAGAATTTAAGTCTTACCCATAGTACTAGTGTTAAAACACCCTTTGGAGAACCTTCTGCGCCATTAAGTTATGGCATTTTAGGCGAACAAGAAGTGGTGTATCTTCCGCGCAGAGGCTCAACTGAGCCAATGGCTCCTCACAAAATAAACTATCGCGCAAATATCTGGGCACTACGTGATGCGGGTGTACAAACCGTTATTGCAACAGCGGCTGTTGCTGGTATTGCCGTTGACTTTAAGCCTGGTGATTTAGTAATACCAGATCAACTTATTGATTACACTTATGGCCGAGAAAATACTTTTCTTGGAGAAGAAGAGAGTGTCACTCATATCGATCTGGCTTTACCTTATAGCGAAAATTTAAGACAAATTATTATTCGCAAAGGTAAGGAATTAAATTATCAATTTGAAACCAAAGCCACTTACGGCATTATGCAGGGGCCTCGTTTAGAGACCATAGCAGAAGCCAAAATGCTTGCTAGTGATGGTTGTCATCTTGTTGGCATGACTGGCATGCCAGAAGCGGCACTTGCTCGTGAATTAGGTTTAGAATATGCCTGTATTGCGCTAGTTGTGCGCTATGGTGCTTCACATTCTATTGAACAAGCAGATACAAATAGATTATCAACCCGTGAAAAATGGGTCGAGAATTTAGTCGAAGCCATCATCTTAGATGTCCCCTAAACAAATTTAAAGCAATTGATTTTTAGGCGATGACAACAAAGCATAAAACGCAATTGCGAAGAATTTTAACCTGGTCGGCCGGATTGGTCGACAGGTGGGATGACTGTCACTACTTTCAACATCCGCTCACCAATCTTTAAATGCGCTTTTTCAACAGAAGGTGGATTAATCATAATCGCAAGACGATTATTGAGAACATAAAAGTTCATATCACCGCCTTTCTCTGCAAAATGCTCCATGTCACCGAATGTCAGCATTGGAAGATTTTCAACTGCATCTACTATTTTTTTAATATTATCTTCTTCGGTTTTGGTCACATATAAAATGTGGCAATGTCCTTTGGCTTGATTGACTTCAGTAATCTTGCTGATAGCAATGGTCTTATCGTTAACATCTTTTCCATTGATAGAATTTATCGCTTCAAAGGAAGGAATTAATCCAAGGATACAAATATTAATGG
>CAYXVT010000108.1:0-12131 GCA_964468105.1 Uncultured Candidatus Berkiella sp.
AACCTTTGATAACTTCAGCTGCTTGGTCTTTATCTTCTTTTGTCGCATTGGCATTATTCACAATAGCATTTAACCATTTCTTGGAATCATCCATTTTTCCATCACGACATGCATCATAGGCAAGTTCAGCTGCAGCAAGAAAGTTATCCTTGTTTGCTAATTGATTGAAGCTTTCTGTCATGCAGTCATCTGTTTTTTTATTCTCTTTTCCATTCGTAGGAAATTTCTTTTCACAAGCTTGTGCAGCTTCGTGCATTTGCTTTACGAATTCTGTCTTATCCTTACTATGATCAGGCATCGTTGTGAAGAGTTTGTCGCAATCCACAGCAGCTTGAGCAATTGATGTGCATAAAGCGAGTGTGCATGAAGCAATAACATTTTTAATTGACATAACATTTTCCTTAATTTAATTGTAGAAAGCTTATTTGGCAGATTTTTTATCCATTGCATTGATCAATGCTTTAGCAGTCTCATTATCTGAGGCTGGATTTTGCCCAGTGATTAGTTCTCGATCTTCAACCACATTATTTTCATTAGCGGCGCCGATTTTAAGTTTTGCACCAGCGAGTTTTAAAGCGTCTTCGGGATGAAATTGCATTTGACCATGTAATTTATCTTTTTCAGCATTTTTCTCTTCGTCGTTTGAGAAAATGGTCATTTCATAATCTTTATAAATCCAACCATTCGCCAATTGTTCCGCAGCACTTTTATTGCTTTGTATTAATTTACTACGAAATCCTGCTGGATTCTCCATCGTTGAAATGGAAGCTATTGGTCCATGACAAATCATAGCGGTGGGTTTAGCATTCTCATGAAAGTAAGTTAAAATTTTACCTACACTGGGATCAACGATTAAATCTGTCATTGGAGCATGGCCACCTGGGATAAAAACACCGGCATATTCATTTAGTTTGCCATCAGCTACTTCACTTAGCTTTTGAATATTTTTTTTAGCCAGTACTGTATCGGCAAGTTTTGCAGCTTCATCCATTTTCTTTTTATCATCTTGAAAGAACATGGGGTCTTTTGAACCATTATCCATGGAAGGCTTTTTTCCTGAAGGAGTTGCAACGACTATTTCATAGCCAGCATCCATTATTTCTTTTACCGGAACCGCAAACTCATTCAAAAAGAATCCGGTATCAACGGTCTTCTTATCTTTTAATTTTAAGGTATTAGCGCTAGACATAATAACAAGTACTTTGCCTTTAGTTTCAGCTGCATAACTATTAACGGAAAAGCAAAATGCTAAGGTAATTATACAGAGAAATATCTTTTTCATAATTTTTGCCTTACTTGTAAGAGGATATTAGCTCTAAATATTATCATAATTGCAGATTAATGACGCTAATAGGTCATTATGCTGGTAGGATGGCTTAGTTACTTAATAATTTTTGAAAACTAGTTTCCATATCTTTTACATCTGTATTTGAAGCAGGCATAGCAGGGCTTGTTTTTTGCTGAGCCGCTGCTGCTTTTAAAGTCTTTTCTTTACGTTCGCCAATTTGACTTCGAAGCATCGATAAAAAGAGTTGTCCTTTTGAACTTGAATTTGGATTGAGTTGAGAGGGCAAAGTGGGATCAGACCGCACATCAGCAAAGCGTTTTAAATTACGGCGTCTCTCAGCATCTAATGCTTTGGTAGTAAGCTCACGTTTTAAATTCAATGCTAATCTTGGTATTGGCTTTACTTCTTCTGTTTCTGTTTTATTTTGAGGGCCTTTGACTAATGTTAATTCCTGATCAATGGTATGTAATTTTCTGAGCAATTCATCCTTACAGGTTAATTCTTCTTTAGGTTTTTCAGCTATAACTACAGTTTTAGATTTAGCTGCAGCTGGTATTGGTTCTTTTTCCTTTCTGGGAGGAGGCGGTGGTGGTGGCGGTGCTGATACTAAGTTTGGTATGGTTGATGATGGTTGAACAAGTGGAACAGTAGAGTGATCTTTTTCAACAAAAACAAAAGAATCTATAAATGATTCAATTGAAACGCTACCGGCTACTTCCTGTTTGATAGGAAATATTTGATTATATATTTCCTGGCAAGCTTTCGACTGTCTTGAAATATTTACTACATATCCCTGCTCAGAATACAAGACCGCTAAGGCAACTTCAATTGCTGTTAATAGTAATTTATTATCAAAATTATCTACATAAAGATTCGCGGCTGTAAATAAATTCCCCAAAACAGTTTTAGAATGGGGAGATAAGTTTTGATTTGTATCAAATCGACCAATAGCAATAATAATACGTTGTTGTATAAGAAAGGCATTAAGATAAATTTTGATGAGTTCGTCTAGTTCTTCGGGATTAGCGTTTTGTAAATATTCTTTCATTCTTTTAATGTTAATCGGTCCATCGATTGCCATTTGTATTGCCTTATTGCTTTACCAATTTATAGTCGCACAACTAACCATGTAACATATTATTATATTAAAGGTTAATTAGAATAAATTTAGAATATAGAACATCCCTATTCATGGACAACATGATATACCACAGAATTGATCAAGACAAAATCTTCTCAGACTTGTTGTTAATTACAGGGGATTTCATGTTATCGCTAAGTAACTAGAGCCTGCACCAGTTATTGCATTTATTTTTTTTGGGGAGAAGTGAAGACATTTTCTTTTATGGCCTCCTTGTCATTAACAATGATTGTTACTTCATCTATAGCTTTTTGCAAATTGCTCTCTAATTTTTCCCAAGTAAAAATATAATGAGTAGCAATTTGATTCAATTCCGGGGCAGTAATAAGGAGCTCCAAAAGTGAATATAACTTTCTTAAATCATAATGTTGGTGATGATTGCCGGTTCCATTTTCGGCAATAATGGTGGCATCCCCGAAATCAATAAAATGCGTTTTAAAAGTAATTGGATCAAACATAACATTACCATCGTTGATATCGTCATGGTTGATTCGAAGCTTAACCAAGCCCTGAAAAGCTTCTAACATAGAAAGTAGAATTTGAGCTTGTTCCTTGATTGTGAATATTTCACGATGGCTTTTACAAAGTTCTTTAAACTTTTCTAATGTAATGCCAGGGATCAATTTCATGAAAAGATAGGATTCATCTATGTCATCTTTATTCGTTACAAATTGTAGGCCCCTCAACAATCCTAGTTTGTCTAAAATAAGACTTTCTGAAGTTGCTTTTTCTTCACCATCACCAGATATTTTTAAAATAACAACTTCATTCGTCGCATGGTTTTTGGCGAGTTTAACTTTGCAACATCCACCTTTGGCAAGCCTTTTCTTAGTATAAATAGAATACTTATTGCCTTCTTTGTCAGCCATAACAGTTTTGAATTGGTCGGCGGCTTTACGACGTACATGTTCAATTAATTGATAAGAAGGCTGAGTTGATAGGATCCGTTGCCAACGGGTTGCAAAATCCTCTTTTAAATCGCTTTTTGTTATTTTAGGCTTATTAGAAGGTAGATAAATATTAGAAGCATCTAGCATAGTTAAAACATCATTTAAATTTTAAGTTAATAAGCTAAATCGTATTTTATTGCAATTAGTAGTATAAAATCAAGTCATTTTTAGTAGGAATATTAAATTACTTGATGATTGCTTTTGGATTCTATAAAGTCACCACTTATTTTTAATTGGCCATGCAGGTTAGGTGTCATGAAAGACAAAATTATTGCATTTATTAAAAGCGTAAAATTGGCATTTTCAAGTCGCAGAAGTAGGATGCCTACTGCAAGATTTCATAGACCATTTATTCAAGAACTTGCAACAGATGAATCAAGATTAGAGAATGCATCTATTACGATTGCAAAACTTGACGATTCTAATCAAAAATTATTTGCAGCAAGTATTCTTTATTATCTTATGGAATTAGTGGTGCCAATTTTTAGAAATTGGATGAATAGAATTAAAAAATTGCCTGAAGGACACAATGAAGGTCATTTGATAGCGAGTGCTGAATATGAAAAAATGAAAACGGAATTTCAAGCTTTGCTTCTTGAAGCAAATAAGTTTCAGGGCGGCCAGTTTATTGTCATTGATGATGCCTATGAAAACCCTGCAATAGCCATTGTTAAATCATACAAAAAGGAAACCTATTTAATAGAGCATAAGATACAAGAATTAAATGAACCCGAAAACATTACCACTGAGGAAAGAATGGTCGCTGGTTATAACGTCTAATGAATAGCCTCCTTTGCACAGTACTGCAATTTTTCACCAATAAATGATGGGAACTTTTCCCACCCCCCAATTGTCCTATCAAAGATTCTAAGATTTGCAACCTCACTTATGCTGTGGAGGCTTTCATGTTGAATAAATATATAGCAATGGGGGCAATATTGAGTTTAAGTATACTGTCCTATATACCTTCTGCTAATGCAGACTATTTTTATGGCAAACATTATAACGATCGCAATTCGGTAACATATAAAAAATCTAATTATAATAAGCGCAATACATACTATAGGCAAACAACAAACCAAGGTCGTGCTGCAAATTATGGACGAACTTCCTATAATGGACATAATGCCTATTATGGACGCGATTCAATTCATGGGAATGATTCCCATTATGATAGGCGTGATGCCAATTATGGGCGTGTTAATCGTCACACATCATATTATGAGAATGAGTCAAGTTATGACGACGATTCACGTTATGAGGACAGATCATACAGCGATTATCCTTCGGAGCACAGTTCAGGAGAAGCGCCTTTTCCTAGTAAGATCTCCAATCGAAACTTGATTAAAGTAGACTTAGGTAAGCTTGCTTGGGGTGCTTATGATGATCAAGGCGAGTTGGTGAAATGGGGCCGTGCATCAGGTGGTAAAAATTATTGTCCAGATATTAAAAGAGGTTGTAAAACTGTCACTGGCACTTACACCATCTATAGAAAGCAAGGTCCAGAATGTAAATCAAGTCGTTTCCCTGTAGGCAAGGGGGGAGCCCCAATGCCTTATTGCATGCATTTCCATGGTGGTTATGCGATGCATGGTGGTCAAGTGCCAAACTATAACGCTAGCCACGGCTGTATACGATTATTGCGTGGAGATGCAGAATGGTTAAATCAAAATTTCGTAAGGGTAGGCAGCACTCGAGTGAATATTACCTATTAAATAACAAAAGTTATTTGTTAAAGGGAATGCATGGTTATTAATACCAAAAGGGACCTATTTTTTCCTGTGCTTACTTTTGCTATGAGAAGCAGAAGGGATTTTTTGATTTGATTCTGAATTTGAAGGATAGAATAGATCAGAAATTGCTTTTCTTTGGGATACTAACCTATGATATAGCGGAATCTGCTCAGCAAGTAGTACTTGAAGATCAAGTAATCTCATTTGATATTCAGATCCACTGCCATCATCACTATCTAGTGCGAAATCATTACCTGTCACCACACCCTTAGAAGACATAAAATTACCTTTCAATTATTAAAGGGTTCACTATTTAATGGTTTTGGTGACAAATGTCAAATATAAGATAACTAACTCTTTTTATGTATACATTCATTTATGATAATATTCTGCTATTACCGAAGTTTAAAAAATGAATTAGTGACTAATAAATAAAATGATATTCGACGAGATTAATATTTTTGCAGTGCTAGCTGCTGCTTTGTCCGCCTTTGCTTTAGGTGGCTTATGGTATTCGCCTATGTTATTCGGGCGTTTATGGCAACGTGAAGCTGGTTTGTCCAATGTAACCAAACCTCACGGCGCAAAAGTATTTATCATAGCCTTTGTTTTGTCATTGATTGCTGCATTGGCGATGGCATTGCTGTTGCAAAGAAAGCCGGGTTTGTTTATGGCGATTCATACGGGTGTTTTAGCTGGACTGTGCTGGGTGAGTACTTCATTTGGAATCAATTATCTTTTTGCGGGCAGAAGTTTCAAACTCTTTTTGATCGACGCGGGCTATCATACTCTACAATTTATATTGTATGGGATAATTTTGGGCGTGTGGCGTTAATTAGTTTGTCACTTGAGAGGGTAATGTCTTTAAGATATAATTATTCGTTAATATTGTAGCTTGGAAATATATTGTGCCCAAATTAGGTTTTACATACGAAGAATGTGAAAAATTTGATAGATTTGTCGCTGCGCTTTCCGCTAATAACTTCGACGATATGGATAAAATTCTTGATCAATTCGCTCCTGCTGAAACAGAGCGTTTTGAAAAATATCTAAATGAATTAAAACCGCATGAAATTCAGACCAGTTTACAAAGCGAATTGGGTTTAGGCCCATTTTTTATCTCAATGTTTAAGCATTTTAAAAGTAAACTAATCAACAATAGTGCGAGAGTTGAAATACCCACTTCGCGTAGAGGCAATAGCCTAAAAAAGTAGAATCATTACCTTTTTAGAGATTTGAATTCTTTGCACTCATTCTATATTCGGACCGCTCTTTTTCTTTTGATCCATTGATATAGAATCTTGGACGATTGGCAATGGTCTGTCAGCTGCTTTGACGATAATGGGTGCTTTTCGTTTATGTTTATGATGTTCAACCAAAAGGCCTTTGTTAAATTTTTCTATTAAGCTGTCCATTTCAGCTTGGTTTTGTTTCGGTTTTATCTCGAAGGCAGTTTGACTGTTTTTATCTTTCAAAGTGAAGTCTGCGCCTTTTAATAATAAAATTTCTGCCACTTTCACATGACCATCCCGTATGGCGATATGTAACGGTGAAAATCCGACATCTTGTCCATAGCCTGATTTTTGAAAATTAATATTAGTTTTATTTTTTAATAATTTACTGACTATTTTGTGTTGACCTAAGCGTGCAGCTTGATAGAGTGGCGTTTCATGATTATGTAATAATTCCTTATCTGCTCCTAATCTGAGCAAGTCTTTTACACTGTCTCTATCTCCTTGGCTAATTGCGATATGCAATGCAGCTAGATCATCATCATCTCGATTATTGAGAGCATCTTTTTTTATTTCTCCGATTTCAAATATTTTTACGAGGCTCTTAATTTCGCCTTGAGCAAGTGCGATTTTAGCAGAATCTGCATATATCTTTGGATCAAACTCGATACCATTTTGATTTAACGTCAATTGAAGTTCATTATCTTGCTTGACCATTGCTAAACGAGAGAGCACTGTTACTATTTGTTTATCTTTAGTCTTAATAAAATGTAAACCTCCTTCTTTTAAAATTTTTTTCACAAGATCTATTTGTCCTGACGCTGCAAAATCATTAAGCAAATACTTCCCTGAGTCATTGGAATAACGACCTTCATCGACCAGTACAGTGGGCTCTACAACTTTGGGAATGGGCTGATTGCTAGGATAAAAGCGATACAAATCAAATCCAGTAATCACAGATTCTTTTCTTAAAGCACCCATGATGAAATTACCTACAATTTCAGCAGATTCAATCTCAGGGAGTCTTTTTCTACGGTTAGAATCATAAAATTTAAATTTACCAGTTGATGTAACATAAACGCTGATAGCATGTCCTTTATTGTCACTCTTTCCTCGAATGCCAATATCAATCCAAGAGTTTGGCCAGCGTCTAGCGAATTCAAGCATTTCTTTGATTCCCACTTCTTCAAAGTTGGGATTCTTGAGGCTAAAAATCTCTTTTAATTCAATTTTTTCATCACGTCTTTTTATTGCTTCCCATTGTTTAATTCTTTCATGTTGTTTTAAAGTAGTTTGTGAGGCAAGAAGTTCCGCTTGTTGAAACCAAACGAGATCGTTAACCGTTAAGCTGAGTAATTTTCCAAGGGTTCTATACTTGGTCGCAATTTTGGGAGAAATGTCTTTGATGTCTGATAACATAACATCATAGGGTTCAGGTTGTTTGACGGGATCCCATCGAGAGATACATTTTAAGATATCATAAAATTCATCCTCGCTGTCTAAGCCAATGTAATACTGATCAAGGAATGCCCATCCGTTACAATTTCCCTCTTTATTCACAAATAGCTCTCGGGTTTCTATTTCTTGTTGGTCTTTGGTTTCTTTGCTTTTTTGATGCTTTTGAGCTTCTTTTAGTTCTATTTTGCTTCGTTGATTTAAAAAAGTAATCAGTTTGTTGTTGAGCATATTCTGAGAATAATCGACATCTTCTTTTACTCCATAACCTGGTATTTTCTTCGCTTCCTCAAGGCTGAGATCCGGTTTATTTTCAAGGATTCTAATGATGTCAATTTTTTTGTACTTTAATGCAATGTCGACAGGAGTTTCAAACTGATAGTCTCTTCTTTTCGGGTCGCCGCCTAATTCCAATATTTTTGCGACGAGTTTCGTTTTACCGTGAAGAACTGCTTGATGCAATGGTGTATAACCTGCAAAATCTGGTGCATTGATATCAATTCCGCCCTGAGTTAATATCCGCAATAAAACCAGACTATCATTGGTAATTGCGTAATCTAAACTCTTTCTTTTATCTTCATCCGTTGTACCTGGAATAAGTCGTTTGATTTCATCAGTATCAACAGGCCTTACTAGAAGTGCCGCTAAAAGCATTTGTCATCCTTATAGAAATGCGTGTTTCTATATATACGACAATAAATGACGGTATTAGTTCATATAAAGAAGAATTCGTGAACTTACATGATTTTTCTATATGGATATGCAATAGGTCAAAAAAATTAATCTTAAACTAGGGAACTTTTAAGAAATCTCCCAGTCTTAGTAAGGTCCGTAAAAACAATTATCTTACTTAAGCTGTGGGGGTAATCATGATAAATAAAAATATAGTACTGGGATTAATGTCGAGCATAGCCATGCTTTCTTATTTCCCATCATCAAATGCAAACAATTACATTGGGTATGAAGGTGGTGGCGGTGTCAATCATCACGCTTGGCGTCAATTTACACAGGCCAAGCAGATTAGATACGAAGCTGAGCATACCTTAGATCGTGCACCGTTCCCGAGCACAATATCTGGCGGTGATGTTATCAAAGTCGATTTAAGTAAACTCGCTTGGGGTGCTTACAATGACAAAGGTAATTTAGTGAAATGGGGCGATGCATCGGGTGGACAAAGTTTTTGCTCAGATATCGGTAAAGCCTGTAAAACAGTCACAGGCACATTTACTGTCTATAGAAAACAGGGTGCAAGTTGCAAGTCAAATCAATTCCCTGTTGGTGTAGGTGGCGCTCCAATGCCATACTGCATGCATTTCACAGGAGGATACGCCATGCATGGCGGCAATGTTCCAGACTTTAATGCAAGCCATGGTTGCATCAGAGTGCCAGTACGTGAAGCTCAATGGATAAATCAAAACTTTGTGAAAGTAGGGAAGACACGGATCAGCATTTCTTATTAAAACTGAAGGGGGCAAGAATATATTCTTGACCCCTTTATTCTCACATAATCCGACAATCTTTTTTTGGATTATCTGAAGCAGGTGAATCAGGTTCTTCATCATTGAGGTCAAAATATTGTACTGGCGGAGTTACTGTTTCGTAACTACTTTTTAAGCCACTTCTTGAACTTGTTAAGCCATTTCTTGAATTGGTCAATCCACTTCTTGAACTATCACTTAAGCTATTACTTAAGCTACCTGCTGGTGAATCATAGTCATAGCCTCGTAATTGACTATCACGGGTTTCTCTTGTGTACAGAATAGGTGGTGGTGTTTGTTGACGATGGTCTTCTTTAAAAGGAATGACTCTGTCGCTATTGGCTAAATAAACAACATAGTAGGTTTTTTCACCTGGGCTTAATAATGATTTTAAGCTTTCCGCTTGCTTCAAGTCGCCAGATAATTCAGCGTCCAAGATAGCATCAAATTTTGCGATTATTACTGGGCTATATGAGTTAACAATCTCTTCAATATCTTTGATTTCTCTGAGAGTCATCTTTCCTCCTGGTGTTCAACGCCATCTTTATACCAATTTGGCCACTGCTTTTTTAGAGACATCAGGGTTAATATCATCATTTGCACCGGCTTCTGGTTTGGCAGCAAGTTCTTTTAATGTCGAAGTATCAGCTCTTGGGCCGCCACTGAGAAGCAATGGCCTTGAAGGCTGCTTAGGAGATTCACTTTCTGTTACTTCAGCTATTGCCTCTTTTACTTTAGTTTCTAAAAAGCTTTTTATACCTTCCCTTGCAGCAGATAAAACTCTTGGATCATCCGCTTTATTAACGCTACAAATGTGACACTGTTCAGTAAAACCTAAACCAGAATAGCCTAATGCTGTCATCAGGGGATAAGTTTGAGCCATATTCATAAAGCTTGCTATTTCATCATCACTTTTTTCTTTTAACTGTGCCAAATTATTCTTAGGAAGCATTTTTTCAAAATATTCTTTGCGTGTTGTTTGATCAAAACCTGCTGTGGTCATGATCATAACTTTGCGATCTCCCATCCACTGCGGATTGATTTGACCGCCTTCACCTATCCGAAAAGAAACCGATCTGAATACTTCGGAAACCCACGATAGTGCATAATAGGGTAAAGATTCCCACCAAATAGGGTAGATGAAAATGATATGGGTTGAATTAAGGATCTTATCCTGCTCTGACTTGATTAGCGCAACATTTTCAGGGTTTCTATGGCCTCTATACCATTCGGCTGTTGGCGCTGAAAAATCTTGGGTATTATTTTTCGCATATTCTTTCGCAAAAGTGAAGGTATTCGTCACTTCAACTTCATCGACGCCGCTTAATTTTAGTTGATCTTTGACGGCATCTAATAGGACACCATAGTGATCTTTTTCATCGTAGTATCCATACACAATTAGGGCTTTACTCATACATCTCTCTTATTTAACGTAGTGTGGCACTTTATCTTTAAGAATTTGAACTAATTTTTCATCCATATACCCATAAATATCAGGTATATCTAAACAAATTAACTTTTTGTTTTTTAACGCTGCAATAAATTGTTTTTGAACTTTTAATTTGTGAATTTTTTCCATCACGAAAATAGTGTCAGCCCATTGCACATCTTCAAGACCTAATGGTACTTCTGCATCATTGTTTAGGCCAGCAGAGCGCACTTCCCAATCTGGATGGTGGCTAAAGACAGCTTCAGCCGTTGGGCTGCGTAATTTATTTTGACTGCAAACGAATAATATTTTTTTCATCATGTTGGAATATTTGGAATGAAATGAAAAAGGGAATTTAGACTTAGCGTATTCTATTACATTCATTAACCGTTAAAAAGCTTGAGCTCTTTGTTTTAAACCTAACATATATTGGGGACCACTTTTCCTTAATCGGAAAATGGTCCACGTATCAATTAACTTTATTTACATTTGAGAGGTTTGTAGTCGTGCTTTGATGGCTCGATGACAGAGGTCGGAGCGGTTTTGGATATAGGCCACGAAGTGTTAGTTCTCGGCATGCTACTAAACAATAACTGTTCTTGTTTCGCAAGCAGCTTTTCTTTCACTTCATGTAAGGCAGTTTCACGTTCTGGTTTTGGTGAAACCACACCAAATAACTGCGCCATTCTTTTTTCTATCATCTCAAGCCACAATCGCGAAATATTTAAGACCGGATAAATCACTGTAGCTGTTAATGTTAGGGTAAAATAAATCATCGCTTTGAGTCTGCGATATGCCCACATATCGACTAAAGCATTTTCACCATAAAGTTTTACAGGATTGCGAAGTTCCTCCTGCAAATATTTCATGTTTTTCTTAGAATCGTTTTTAACAATTTTGGCATCTTTTTGTAACCATGAAAGTGGTCCTTGATCAAATACTTTTTCTTGATGAACTTCAATAGGTGCTAGGCGACCATCTAATAAGTATTTTCCTTGATTTAAAAGCCCTTCTTTAAGCGTGTTAAATTTGCAATGTGCTAATTTAATAATATCGTTAAAGAAACTCTCGTGTTGATCCGCTAAATATAAACCTCTTCCATGTGCTGTACGTTGTACTGCATCTCCGGAGAGATCTAACGGGTTGTCGTATAACCTATAGTCACTATTTTTACCCAAAAAGGCCGCTGTAGCGGCAATCGCGGATAAGATCTTCTGATGACAGCCCGCACCATTTTTAGCGTATGCTTTAATATTAGCGATATTGCTTAAATTAATAGCGCTAATGCTCTCTGGAGACAACTTTCTGTCGTCTATAGAACCATGACCAAAATCACGCTTTCTAAGACCTAAGCTTTCTTCTAAAGCTTGGGGGAGTTCGGATCGAAGATCAGGGTTTTTAGCATGACGAAAACCGCCTTGATTT
>CAYXVT010000109.1:0-12095 GCA_964468105.1 Uncultured Candidatus Berkiella sp.
TGTTGGGTTATAAACAACCATTAACGTTTATCCCTTCTGAGCATAGTGCTTGTCATCCAGGTCAATGTGCCAGCATTGTGTGGGATTCAAAAGTGATGGGTACCGTTGGGAAGCTGCATCCTAAGCTCAACAAGGACTTATCCATTGATGGGGCTGTCTATCTATTTGAATTGAAATCAGAGCTCTTTAACCACAAACCAATACCCCGTTTCGAGCGTCCATCACGTTTTCCAGAGATCAGACGCGATATCGCCGTTATTGTTGATCAGAGCGTTAAGAGTGATAGTTTGATAAATTTTGTTAGAAACTCTGCTGGTGAAATATGTCGCGAAGTAAAGATTTTTGACGTTTATACTGGCAAAGGTATTGATTCTGGAAGAAAAAGTATCGCAATGGGGTTGATCTTACAGCATCCATCACGCACTCTAGTAGATAAGGAAGTGGAGGATGTAATCCACGCCGTTGTAGCGGGATTGAAAAAGGATTTTAGTGCCGAACTGAGGGATTAACTCATGGCTTTAACTAAGGCGGAGATATCGGAAGCATTGGCTGATTCTTTGGGCATGAATAAACGTGATGCCAAGGAAATGGTTGAACTATTGTTCGAAGAAGTCAGGCAGGCTTTAGAAAAGGGAGAATCCGTTAAAATCTCTGGGTTTGGGAACTTTGATCTCCGAGATAAAAGTGAACGACCCGGTAGAAACCCTAAGACCGGTCAAGATATCCCTATCAGTGCCAGACGGGTTGTCACTTTCAAACCTGGCCAAAAACTCAAAGTACGTGTCGAGAAATACGATGGCGTGCCAGAGGCCCAATCGGACGAAATGTAATCCGATAATAATTTGAGTTAACTTTCAAATTATTAAATGTATATTTTCAAAAGGGTTTTTTGTAGAATGGCTTCCGTTCGGGGCGTAGCGCAGCCTGGTAGCGCACATGTATGGGGTGCATGTGGTCGGAGGTTCAAATCCTCTCGCCCCGACCAAAAAATTCTTCGCTATTTCCTTTTATGCTTTGTTGCCGCGAAAATTAACCCCATCTTTGAATTTTCATAAATCAGCAAATTTAACACTTCAATTTTCAAGCATTCCAGCCAAACTAAGAAAACTATGTTACTACCAAATTATGGATGAGGGGTTATTGCAATAATTGTAATTTGGCGTTTTTCAGGTCCATAACACCAAAATATTCGATATGCACCAGGTGTGTTGTTTTGGACGTAAGCTTCAAATACTTTTTCTTTTGGATTGAATGGGTTATCTAATGAAGAATATTCGTGAGTTTGCAAGCCAGGATGCCTTGGGTTAGCTTCTAGTAACCTCAATGCTTTATTAATCTGTTTATATA
This sequence comes from Uncultured Candidatus Berkiella sp., assembly GCA_964468105.1. Classification (GTDB taxonomy): domain Bacteria; phylum Pseudomonadota; class Gammaproteobacteria; order Berkiellales; family Berkiellaceae; genus Berkiella. The sequence continues at coordinate 1,348 of CAYXVT010000109.1, forward strand.
ACCCAAATTGGCGAGAGCTTGGAGGGCTTTTTTTTGCTTTTTCCCTTAAGTCTAAAAGAGTGCTTTGTGCAATTGGCTGATAAAGAAGTTCAAAACTCAACGCTTACGTCCTTTTGCCTTTTCTTCAGTCTCTTCTAACCATGCGTCATCTTCTTCTAAATTAAAGGTAAGGGGCTTTCCTTTACCTTGCCTAGCTTGCTCTAGCCCTAGCTTTACAGCTGCGAGAGCATCTTGGTTTTTATATAACCAAGCTTCTTTTTCCGGAATGATTTGAACTGGCATCAATTCAATATTCCCTTGCTTTACGTTTAGGGTAAACATTTTATTCGCAAATTCTTTACCAAGGCAAAGCCGGCCGGATGCATCAGTCGTGTATGTTTTCATGGTGCTTTGTCCTAATAAATGGTTCTTTGATAAACTAAAGCATATCACCAAATTGCCATAATGGCAAATTCCCATAATGCCTAAATGGAATTTTGGCATGTTAAGATGTACTTACACTGCTTAAGCGACATATGTTGCCCTTATAGCAACATGTGTAGCCCAAAAGGAAACAATATATGGGTATTAGACTTAACTTATTGAATACTAATGTAAAAATTAGCTAAAATATCTTCTTCATTAATAAATGTTTAATATAAACTCATAGATTATTTGGCTTGGGTGCCACTCATCCTCTTAATCCATAATTCTTACTATACTCATTATCAGGTTACTCAAAAACTTGAACGATTCCACATATGACTTCAGAACTGAAAAAATTGTTGCTATTGGCATGTAGACTTTTTATTCATACCTATTTTTATGTTTTCCCCATTTTGCTAGTTTATGCCTTATTACAATTTGTTACTGATAAATTCATTCCCGTTCAAAAAAATGTTATTAACCTTCAATTTCTACTGAATTCCTTTATTCAACTAATTATTTATATCTTTTTCTTTTGCTTGACGATACATGCTATTTTTCTTAAAAGTAAACAACAAACTTTTTCTTATGTTCAAGTGATGATTCAAGGCGCAATGCGTTTTACTCAGATGCTAACGGGTTATCTCATCGGTACTTTTATTACGGTCTTTGTCGTTGTGGGATCGTCATTGGCGATTGTTTTTCCTACAGTATTACCTTTAGTTTTCGTCAGTCAAAAGCAAGCAATGTTATTTGAAATGTTAAAAGACCTTGTGTTTGGATTTGTTATCGATCTGTTTCAAGGTTTTCAGCTTGGATTTTTAGGCGTATTCTCTTTTTCTCCCATGTATTTGATGAATTTGGTTCATAACATTACAACAAGCAAGATTGGCATAGTAGAATTGATAATTATTAGCATATGCCTTGCCATTGTCTTGTATTACTTCGTGATGGGTAACTTAATCGTAAATCGAGAATTCAAGGCTTGGAATGCTTTTATGCAAAGTATACGCCTAGTAAAAGGAAATTGGCTTCTCACCTTAGGGTTAGTCGCGGTTTGGGCTTCTATCATCGTCATGTTAGATCTTTTCTTAGATTATCTCGCCACAGCCTATACCAAACAAATATTAAGCATTTTGACCTTTTCCTTATCACCTGCCATTATGGTTATTTATTGTGATTATTTAGAAAAAATGCCCACTGCTAATAAATAAAACCGCATGATATTGTAATGCATTGAAAATTAATGTAAAAATTGTTTTAAATGCCTCTTTAAGAGAAAACGTGAGCTTTCCTATGAATAACGCAATAATAGATTTATTCTATCAAGCTGAAGATTATTTCTTTAGATCAATAAGCAAAGAATGCTTGGACTTTGACGAGTTTGCCACTGCATATTTTACTGGTATTAACTTTGAATGTGACAATCCAGTCTATATACGAAATAATATTGCCTCGAGCAATGAAGTACTTAATCGATGTGAACAATTTTATGAAAAACATAACTCTCCCTGGAATGTTATCGTTACAGAACAATTCATTACAAATGAATTAATACAGTCATTAAATAATATGGGTTTTAGCCTTAGTGGAAAGTCTGTAGCAATGTTCGTTGAGCTAAACAAACAAAGCAAACACAATATCAAAGATGATGTGGTCATCCATTTGGTTAGCGATAAATTAGATCAATGGATGTTGCCAGTGGGTAGTGCTTTTGAAACAACTGCTGAAGTGACTCGCCATTATGCAGATATTCATAAAAGAGCTCTAAACAATAAAGCAAATTTTCATCATTTTACACTCTATAAGGGCGAACTTCCGATATCATCACTTACAATATCCTTGCAATCAAATGTGGCTCGTATTCATGATGTGGGGACATTACCTGAGTATCAGAATAAAGGATATGCCACTCAACTGATGAAGTATGCAATCAATAAGGCAAGCGATTTGGGGGCGCAGTATTGTGTCCTTGAAGCATCAGAATCAGGACTAACTGTATATGAAAAATTAGGGTTTATGCCCTTGTTTAAAAACAATACTTACTCTCAGGTGAGAACGAATCTAATAAAAAATTAAGGGAAAAATAATATGCACGATGAGCCCACTGCTCATTACCAAGAAATCATTACTAAAGCATCTCAGCTAATGGCTGGATATTTTCAACAGCCTATCCATTTCTCGAAGGTTGTTCAGCTTAGCGAGCTCGATAGACGAAATGTGATTTTGAGATTGTTAATAGACAATCCTACGACAAAAATGCCGCAGAGCTTAATTGTAAAAATAACGGCAACAGATAAAAAAACATTTGATGCTGAATCTGCAAATGAGACAGAAGCAGAGCAGCTTAGTCGTTTTGCACGTGATTGGGCAGGACTTGAATTTTTATCGCAAATAGGAAGTGATCATGCACCACACTTTTATGCTGGAAGCTTAGAACATAAATTTATAGTTATTGAGGACTTAGGTCATCTGCATTCTAGCCTTGTTGGGCCACTGACACGTTCTTCGTCTGTCATTAATCTTCAAGAGGCAGAAAGTGCTCTCATGTCTTATATGCGTAGAATGGGCAGAATGCATGCAGATACCTTTGGAAAAACCGATCAATTTAATGTAATTCTAAATAGAATCTATCCAAAATCAATCAGAGTGCATCATCTCAATGAACCCGATGTTGCGCAGGTACTCTCTCGTTTTAAAGATATTACAGGTGATGAGTCCAAAGAGTTAAGTGAAGAAGTTCAAACCATTCTCGAGCTAACGCAATCAAGTAAGGATTTTAAAGTTCTCTTGCATGGCGATATTTGTCCAGATAATGTTTTTTTTCAGGACAAAGAAATTAGATTGTTTGATTTTGAATACGGTGATCTTGGGCATGCACTTATTGATGGTGTTTATTTACGCATGAGTATGCCAAGCTGTTGGTGTTCCAAAACTATCCCACAACCTATTTTAATTAAAATGGAAGCAATTTATCGAGAGGAATTAAAGAAACACATTAAAGCTGCTAGTGATGATGAAATTTATTCTAAAGCATTATTATATGCGTGTGCTTATTGGATTATTCGAGATTTAAATGGTGAACTGTATTCATTGATTGAAAATGAATGGATTTGTAGTAGTGGCCCCGTTCCGTCTGACTCGCAATGGAAGCCCGAAGAAAATTCCTTTCGTTCAAGAATGTTATCCAGACTCGACGCTTTTATTACATGTCCTAAGAGTGCACATTATTTTCCAAGGCTAAATGAAACTTGTCACAATTTTTTAGCGCACCTAAAGAAAATATGGCCACAAACAAAATGTTTAGACCATTATCCTGTATTTATGGAAAATCGAGTAGGAAAGAAAATATTCTGATGGATAATCTTATCACTTTATATCAGCAGCGCCTTAACCTTCAAAGTGGCACCTTTACACGAATCGATCATGACGATGGGGTTGGAATCGTCTATAAGGTTATGCAGCCTGGTGGCCCACAGCTTATTTTAAAAATTTGTCCACGTACTCAAGATTATTTGCGCGAAGTTTACTTTCTGAAATTTTTTGCTGTGAAATTATCTGTTCCGAGAATTGTAGAACTCATTGAACCTGAAACCAATATCAATGGCGCTATTCTAATGGATTGCCTCCCAGGCATACCCTTAACAGAAGTTAACGATGAACTAGCGTATGAGATAGGGTCGCATTTGGCTCGCATTCACCTCAACCGCGTCCAAGCTTATGGGGATCTCACACAACCACAACATTTAAACGCAGATCCCCGAGTAAACTTTACTATGAAGTTTGAAGAGGGTCTTGCCGAATGCCGTACTCACTTACCTAAAGCACTTCTTGAGAAATGCCAGCACTATTATGAAACACATCTCAATCTTTTGGTCTCAGTAGACGGCCCCTGCATAATACATCGTGATTTTCGGCCTGGGAATGTGATAGTTTGTGATGGTAAACTTCAGGGAATCATTGATTGGGCGTCAGGCCGCGCAAGCTTTGCAGAAGAAGATTTTTGCCCTGTGGAGCACGGGGAGTGGCCAATCAATCCTAACATCAAAGAGTCATTTTTAGCTGGATATGCTAGCATTCGACCACTTCCTGATATTAAAGCCATCATGCCGCTCTTACGCTTGAACAGGGCAATTGCTATAATTGGTTTTACTATCAAAGGTAGAACATGGGAAAGTAGCAATGCTCAAGTTTATCAATTTAACCGTCAGTTTATTGAATCATTTATTTAAGGCTTTCCAACTCAAGAAAGGTAAGTTATATGAATCTAGTTGCCAGTAAACTGAAAAAAGGTGATGAAGTAAGAGTGATTGCTCCCTCTTCAAGCTTACAAATAATCTCCAAACCCAATATAACGGCTGCAATCCAAGCAATTGAGGCTTTGGAATTGAAAGTGTCTTTTGGAAAGCATGTCTATGAAATGGATGTCATGTCCTCATCTTCAATTACAGCAAGAATAGAAGATTTACATACGGCGTTTGAAGATATGAATGTTAAGGCAATTCTAACCAGTATCGGTGGATTCAATTCTAATCAATTACTCAGCTATATCGATTATGATTTAATTAAGAAAAACCCTAAAATATTTTGTGGTTATTCCGATATAACGGCTTTACAAAATGCCATTTATCATAAAACAGGATTAGTCACCTATTCAGGTCCTCATTTTAGTACTTTTGCGATGAAAAAAGGATTTGAGTATTCCTTGCGCTATTTAAAAGAAATTTATTTTGAAAACCAGTCAATTAACGTTGAAGCTTCCAAAGAATGGTCGGATGATGCCTGGTTTCTGGATCAAGAAAATAGAAAATTTCACAAGAATGAAGGCTATTGGATAATTCATGAAGGTAAAGCAAAGGGAACTATTATCGGTGGAAGCTTAAGCACATTTCAATTATTGCACGGTTCATCCTATATGCCATTTCTTGAGGGTGCTATTTTATTTATTGAAGCCGATTCAATCACGGAAGGGAATTTTGATAGCGTAGAATTTGATCGTGATCTTCAGTCACTTATACATCAACCACATTTTGATAAGGTTCAAGGAATAATTATTGGTCGATTTGAAAAGAAATATGATATTGATTTGGAAAAGTTAACATTTATTATTAACACCAAAAAAGAATTGAAAAATATCCCTATCATTGCTAATGCAGATTTTGGGCACACTAATCCCATGTTTACTTTCCCCATTGGTGGGAAATGTGAAATGAGTGCAGCTAATCGAAATGTTAACATTTCTATATCTGAGGAATAAGAAATTCGCTACCCTAAGTAAGGCTTAAGGTTAGCGATTTTCTCAGCTTTCATCAACACCGCATTGTATTTTGAACCGCTTCTTCTCGAACTGGCTCAAGACTTGGACGTGCAACGTGACACTCATGTGGAATATCACCGCACATGTTGAAAGACCCTGCAAAATAAACTCTTATGGGCTTATGTAAATCAAACTCTGGATGGCAGGACTTTATTTGATGTTTAATATTCTCAACGAAACGATTGTCTATATTAAAGAAGACGTGTTCGTTAGGATTAACATTCACAAAAATGATATCCATTGACCCTGAAAACCCAGAACCATTATTTCTAACAATACATTTAACATCCTGATGTGGATCTAGATGTGAGTTCACCACATATTGTTCTGACCAAAAATGAGGATCAACATTCAGCGGTAATTGCTTTCTGATTAAATTCACATTTTTAATGAATTCGGTCATCTCAAATTTACCGCCCCATTTATGATGAAATGTTTCACCAGGTCTTAATGCTGGTTCACCTTCATGACCTTCCCATTCAAAACAATTTCGTCTTTGCGGGCTACCAAATTCATCACCACAAAGCATGTAATATCCACCATCACTTATCAATGCCATAACTGCGATTCTTTCTCTCATCATTTTCTTTAGCATCTGATTTTTTTGTGGTTCTGGTATATAAAAACTGGTTGGTAAATTTTGATGACAGGTATGATATAAATTTTTCATATCATGGTTACCGGTCCAACCCATGGTGCCATAAGTTCTTGCTAGTTGCCTTCTTTCGCACATCTCTCCATTATGAGAAGCTCTTTTTTGGGGATCAAAATAGGGGCTAGGATTAACTGACCAATAAGAAGAATTCGTAATCAGATCGTAGGAAACACCCTGGCTTAATAAAGGATTGAGTCTATCATTTCCTTCTAAATATTCTCCCAATACAATTCCATTGGTATGATGATGGGTCCAACAGAGTTCCCGAAAATAATCAACGGCTAATTTTTGCATCTGAGGTGGGACTACGCCTGCGGCATCGATACGCATCCCGGTGAATCCATAATTCACGACATATCTTTGGATCATAGGCCTAAAAAAGACGTTAAATATTTCAATTCTTTTTTGCTCGCTGCTGTAATCAAACTGACCTTTATTGGCATCAACAAATAAATGAAGGTGTTGATAAATCTTAGGTAATGCTCGACCAACTTGGTTCATGACTAAATCGAACATGAGGGTCAAACCGAGTCTATTTGCTTCAGCTTTTAGATTCTGCAAAGCTCTCTCATTGGTATGAACATCACCGCCCCACCATTGGCTAATAAACCTATCCTCATTACTCATGGAATATAAGCTACCGCCCGCATGCCCTTCATACCTTCTGCAATATTGAATGGGATTTAACCAAACAACCTGAAATCCCATATAGTGCAAATGAGATAGTTGTTGAGTAATTTGATCGCAATTTTCGTATGCAAGAGGAAATGCATTGTAAATGAGCATTTGAATACCTAATTTTCGTGTATGTAAGCAAGACCGATGAATGGTAGTATTCTAACATACTAAAGGTAGCTTGCAAGCTTTTTAGTTCATAATAGGTGTGTATGCATCAACGAGGGGTTTTTGACGTTATCAGTGAAGTGAGATCTTTAAAAACCGGCGATGTCTTGGTTACTGCTTTTACCTGATTCAAAATATTATGTCTTTCTTCGAGATCACTTATTTTATCCACAAGATTGTTCAATGTACGCAGCTTCGTCGCCAACTCAGCTGATATGGGAGGAGGGGAAGCTGATTCTAAAGCGTCTTGAAAAAACTTAATTTCGGCCAGTTGAAGGTCATTAATTTTTTCAAAATATTCTTTGTAAACAGGATACCGCCAAGCAGTCATTGAAACCCCTGTGGGAGCTTCATGCGGAACAGTAGGATCCATTGTCCTTAAAATGTCCAACTGTGGCTCCCAAAACTCATCAGCTACCAGAAGCTTTTGTTTGGAAACGGTAGGTACTGAATCTGGTTTAATAAACCGTCTCAACAGGGGAGGCGCTCTAAGCTCAGGTTTTGGAGTGCTTAATTGATTGTCTTGAGAACTATCAGCTTTTGTCACTTCTAAGTTGTGATATTTTACTTCTAAGATCTTTAAGGCACTCTGATTTTCAGTTTCATGAAGCAAATCAGCCAGCGTTTTATTATTTTCAAATCGATATTTTAATACATCGTATTTAGATTTATCCAGCGATTCCGCAAAGGTTAAGAAGTCAATTAATTCATCATCAGATAATGAACCATTAATAATTTTTTGCTTAATTTTTTCCATAAAATTGTTGTAAGGTGTTTTGCCATAATTATCCAATTGATTAAATAATGCTGGCGAGTGTTCTAACAGCATAGACAGTGCTTCAAAATTTAAATAACAAGCTGCCACGTGTGCAGGATTTTGATTATATTTGTTTTTTAATGATAAAAGATCGATATACTGAGCATCCGCTTGGGTAAGTAAATTATTTAAACAGTTTGGGCTATATTTATTCATACAAGCAAGATGTAAAGGACTGTTTTGATAGAGATCAATATGACTTGAAATTTTAAATTTATTCCAAGAATAAATATGCTCCATCACTAAATGCATATAGTTATAATAAGCTTTTTTATCCACAAACTGTTGAACATCCTCTTTCATATAAAATGACCTGAGAAGGGTAGAAAATTCTAATAACTCATTTGTGGAATAATATTTTGGATTGAGCTCAAAAGAAGCCATATAAAACTCAGGGTTGGAATAATAGTTAGGAATGGTTCCTTCTTTTTTTGCGCGAAAATATTCTTTGTGTAAAGCCCCAATTATATTTACAAATTTGTTAAATTCGTAATCCGAGTAATCATCGATGCTGACAACATCTGTGGCCTTATTGTTACCTGTTGGCATTAAAATATCGAGATCCCAACAACTCATAAATAATGGTTTTTTAGTTTCTTGCTGGTAAAACATTCTCATTGTTCTACCATTCATATCAGGAAAGAAATGTATCGATATTAATTTTTGATATCTTTCAATAGCAGAAAGTGTTTTATTAGAACAAATATTTTGTACTAAATCGTTTAGCATGAGTTGATTGGCAGTGTCAATTTGTAACATTAAATTTGAAAAGTCAGTATCGTCTTGAAATGTCTGGTCAAGAATTTTATATTTAGTCTCATAAGAAGCTTTGATCGCTTCAATCTCTTCTCGTTCGCCAGGCTTAGGATAGGCATTAACATCTTGTAGATTAGTATTATAAGTTTGTATTAATTCATTATATTCTCTGTGTCCAGCGGTCAATTCTACATATTGTTCGTTATTGAGTTCACCAATGGTAATGGGTGTTTTTGCATTAGGCCATAATTCTTTGACAATCTCTTCAGGAACCTCTTGGTTTAAAAGATCTTTTACGCTTTGAACTAATTTGGAATTAATGTTGTACTTCTGAGACAGTCTCTGGCAATCTCTCAAATCAGGATAGCGATATTGAACAACATGGTTTGCACCGTATACCGCATTGTCGTTACATTCATTTGAGTCCAGTACGGTTATAAACTCATTTGATTTGAGTTGGCTGAGTTGTTCTTGCGTGAGTCTAAAATATTGCGTACAAACGGACTTGTCAGTGATTATATGAGATGGAATAGGTAAACCATTACGGTTAAGACCTCCACCAGCTGTTATTGGATAATCACGCATTTTAGCTAGCAATCCAGGTTTAGTTATTTTCTTTGGATGATCTTCATCAGCCGTTAAATCTTCAAACAATTGATTAAGACCATCTGAGCTAATTTCATATTGCGTGCTAGCCGCTTTCTTCCAATTATCAAGTTGTCTGTCATTTCCCCAATCTTTTTTATTTTGATATAATCGCCATGGTGTTTGATGCACTTGCAAATTATTAGAATTCATCACCGTTAAGATATTACTAAGGTCAATAAATTCAAATGACCACTCAAGATTCTTTAAAAAAGCGTCATCTATAGTTTTATTGAAGTAATTAGCAAGTCCAGTTTCGTCTTTACCGATATTTTTAATTGCCAATTGAACATCAGGTGAGAAATTGGCATCAGACACAAAGTTGTTATTTTTATTAATAATGGCAGATAATATCGCATTTATTAACGTCCCCTGAATAACAGGTAATCTTTTCAATTGGTAGTAAGTATTAATAAGATAGGATAGCTGTTTGTTAGCTTCATCTGCATCTATCTCAAAGAGAGCATTCACTGCATGAATGATTTTTTCCTTTGTATCATTTAGAACATCACCAGTTATAACGTCATCAAAAATAAACAATTTGTCTATATAGGATAAATATTGTTGAAACATTGTCGTCTTTGGAAAAGCTCTTGCTACTGTAGGCACTTCTTCTAGACCAGCTTTTGAATAATGTTTTATTGCATGTATCCGCGCAGATTCATTAAGTTTTAATTGCCTAAAGTCAGTATGTCCATGCATTTCTTCAGCGAGTTTTTTTTCACTTTTTCTGAGTTGTTTTTCATTTCTGAGTCTTTTCTTTGCTAGTCTCACTTCGCGACCTTCAAGTGAGGTATATAAAATGTCCTTTTTTTGTCTAGAATGATAGTGTCTCAGACTGTCAGGATCAAAAAATTCTAGTTCATGATTAGGAATACCTGATTTTGGTGTTTTGATTTTTGCGTTGAACTTTGTTTGTTTTTGAATAGTATCCCTTCTTGCGTGGGGATCATCGAATTGCTCCTGATACTGCGTTCTTATTCTTTCTTCTTGAACAGCTTTCGCACTTGTTTCATAACTCAAATAACCACTTTCATCAAGCGTCTTTAATAATTTAGCAGCCTCTCCTTGTTCTTCTTGCGCTTTTGAAAATAATATTGCTCGGCTTAAATAATGTGCCGCATCACCCTCTAGGCCATATAGTTTTGCAGTTTTGTATAAATTTTCACTACTAACGTCACTAAATTGTTTTAACAATTTCTCACAAACAAACCCATCAACAATTTTATAACTTATGCGATTAGGGTCGGGATTGTAACCTTTTTCATTTGGCTTTAATTTTCTAACGCGAATTGCCCCAATAAAGGCCT
>CAYXVT010000110.1:0-3969 GCA_964468105.1 Uncultured Candidatus Berkiella sp.
GTCGCTGTAGAAGCCTTCTCATACCTTGCGCATTATTACAATAATCAACAGTTGCTCTTGCAAGTTCCGTTACCCCTAAGCCATAGTTATCATTCTGATATTTCAGGGGCGAAAATGATTATCGCAGGAGCTTTGAAAGAAAATAGAAAAGTTTTAACTTCTATAGAATCAAAGGCAGTGTTAACAGCTTTTGGTATACCCACAACACAGACAATAGCCGCTCCTTCAATCAATGATGCCATTATTGCAGCTGAATCTGTAGGCTATCCAGTTGTTATGAAAATACACTCACCAGATATAACTCATAAGCAAGATGTAGGTGGTGTGCAACTTAACATCACAAATGCAGAAGGTATCCGAGAAACTTATCTTAAAATGGTAGATAGTGCTAAAAGAGTTCAACCTGGTGCTAAAATTCTTGGCGTTACAATTGAACATATGAGAAAAGAACCTCATGATAGAGAGTTGATGATTGGTGTATTTCATGATCCTATTTTTGGTCCGGCTATCAGCTTTGGTGCTGGTGGTACCATCGTTGAAGTCATAAAAGATAGAGTAGTGGCATTGCCGCCACTAAATCAATTTATTGCTCAAAAGATCATTTTACATACTCAAGTTTATAAATTATTAGGCGAATTTCGCCATATGCCAAAGGTTAAAATTGAAGATATCGTAGATATATTACTAAAAGTATCGGAAATGGTATGTGAAATTCCTCAAATTCAAGAAATGGATATCAATCCACTTATCATCAATGAAAATAGTACAGTAGCTGTTGACGCAAGAATTGTGGTTGAAACTCAATCACCTTCGTCAATACCTTATAATCATATGGCAATTCATCCTTATCCAAATTATTTAATCTCCCATTGGCAATTACCAAGTGGAGATACTATTTGTATACGACCTATACGACCTGAAGATGGTGAAATAGTCGAAAAATTCATTAACCAGTTATCCTCTAAATCCAAAAATCTACGTTTTAACGAATCGTTTAAAGAAGTAACAGCGACTTCACTTATTAGACTTACACAGATTGATTATGACCGTGAAATTGCTCTTATTGCAGTTATTAAGGATAAGGATGAAGAAGTTTGCCTTGGTGATGTTAGATATACAATGAATCTAGACCAAGAGACAGCTGAATTTGGAATTGTTGTTGCTGATTCATGGCAACATAAAGGCTTAGGGAAATATCTCATGATGCGTCTATTTGAGGTGGCGAAAATAATGGGCGTTAAGGCAATACTTGGTGAAGTCAATTCAAATAATCATATTATGTTGCAATTTATAAAGAATATTGGATTTGTCATAAATAAAAGCCAAGATCAATCGATTATTAGCATCGAAAAGAAGCTACCTTTGCAGTCTAAGTATTTCAAACCAGAATATACTGCACAAGCCAACCACAATACTTAATAATAGATTGAGAGTAGAAAGTGCTGTAAATTGGAATAAAGCAGCTAGAAATGGCACATAGATTGTTGAAAATAAAAATACCAAGGTGAATAAGATAATCCAAACTAGTATTTTATTACTAACAAGCCCCAATTCTAAAATAGCATTTTTTTCTGTTCTGTTAGAAAATATCAATATTATATTAGAGATTACTAGAGTGACAAAAGTGAACGCTCGTGCTTGGGGTTCAACCATTTGTTGTAACGAAATAGTGTAAGCCATTAAACATATTGCCAATATCCCAAGTCCTTGCAATAAGGAAAAAATAAGGTTTTTACGATTAATTAAGGGGATAGCTGGGTTTCTAGGTTTTCTGCTCATTATATTTGGTTCAGGAGGTTCATTCTCAAAAGCGATTGAACAAGCAGGGTCAATTATTAATTGTAAAAAAGCGATATGCATCGGGTAGAAAAAGGGGGGTAATCCAAATATAACAGGTAGTAGTGCCATTCCAGCAATCGGCACGTGTATCGCTAATATATAGGACATTGATTTTTTAATGTTATCGAATATATTTCTGCCAATCCGTATTGCGCCAACTATCGAAGTAAAATTGTCATCAACCAAGACAAGTCCTGAAGCTTCTCTGGCAACATCAGTTCCCCGAGTACCCATAGCTATACCTACATGAGCTGCTTTTAAAGCCGGAGCGTCATTTACGCCGTCTCCTGTCATAGCGACAATACTTCCTTCTTTCTTCAAAGATTGAACTATGCGTAACTTTTGATTTGGGGTAATACGAGCACATACTGTGATTGATTTCATTTGATCCTGCAGTTCAAGATCGCTCAGGGAATCCAATTCAGTGCCAATAATCGATTTCTCACTTAATAGTCCAGCTTGGCTTGCAATGGCTTTTGCTGTGGGAGCGTAGTCTCCGGTAATCATAATAATGCGAATCCCAGCATCTTTGCATTGTTGAACAGCTTCTGTTATTCCTTCTCGCAAAGGATCACGCAGACCAACAGCACCCAGAAAACAAAAGTTAAAACCCCGTTGCGATTTGGGCCATGATTCTCCTTTAAAAAAAGCTTTGGCAACCCCTAACACCCGTAAGCCTTCATCAGCCATTAACTTAATAGCTAACTCAATTTTTAGTTTTTCATCATTATTTACTTGGCATAAGTCTATTATTGTTTCTGGAGCCCCTTTAATTGCAACAATATGATGCCCCTCGTTTGTGGTCCAGACATGTGTTTTTGCACGAATGTCAGATGAAACATCATATTCATGAACGAGTTCCCAACTAGGATGTAAATGTTCCGTTTGGGCAAGAAAGTGGTTTCCCAATTGATGAAATGCTTTTTCCATAGGATCGAAAGGTTCAATTTCACTTGCCAAAATGGCAAATTCAATAAGCGAGTGGAAATTTTCTGGAAGTTCATCCTCGGATGTGTAATTAACATCATAATATTGATCATTAGCCCAAATCTTAGTCACCGTCATTTTATTTTCTGTCATTGTTCCTGTTTTATCGACGCATAAAACAGACGTGGCGCCAAGTGTTTCAATTGCAGATATTCTTCGTGTGAGCACTTTATGCTTTGATAATCGCCATGCACCGAGTATTGGAAATAGCGTTAAAATAACCGGAAACTCTTCTGGTATTAAAGACATGGCCACAGCAATTCCAGAAAGTGAGGCTTTTAACCAATCGCCATTTTTGGTTCCTAAAATAATGACAAGTAAGAGGCTCACAAAAATACTTAAGACGGCAAATATTTTAACTAATTGAGCAGTTTGTATTTGCAGCGGAGACTTTTCAACTTCTAACGCTTGCAAAGAAACACCGATGCGGCCAATTTCAGTGTTGATACCAGTTTTTTTTACTTGTACCACACCTTGTCCTTGAACAACCATGGTTCCTGAAAATACTGTAAATTCATTTACCTCTTCGTTCGACGATGTTTTGTAGACAGGAAGTGACTCACCCGTTAGTAACGATTCATCAATCTGCAAGTCATTTGCTGAAAGTAAAATACCATCGGCAGGAATCCTATCCCCTTCATTGATGAGAATAACGTCGTCAGGCACTATTTCACTGCCATTGACCCGAATAGTCTGACCGTCTCGTATGACTAATGCTCGAGGGCTAGTAAGGTTACGCAAAGATTTCAATGCTTTTTCCGCTTTACCTTGTTGATATAGCGTTATAGCGATGATTAAAAAGACAAAAGTGGTTAAAAACAATCCTTCCTTTAATTCTCCTAAAAACAGGTATAATGTTGTTGCTATTATCAAGAAAATGAACATCGGTTCGCGTATAATATCTAAAGCAACTGTTATAAATGTTCTTGGATGAGCAGTAGGTAATACATTTGGACCATGCTCTTTTAAGCGCCTTGAAGCTTCAGCTGAACTCAGTCCTATTTCTAGCGGGTTCTTCTTCATTTTCATATTTTGTTTTAGAAAGACTGTCTAAAGTATAGTCAAATTATTTTTCATATATTTAAGTACACTCTTTATTAAAATACTGGTTTTAAGTCTATAGCTATAGTGGGTAAATTCTTT
>CAYXVT010000110.1:3979-11924 GCA_964468105.1 Uncultured Candidatus Berkiella sp.
AAGGAGGCTCTTTTCAAAACTAAATTAAAACGAATTCTTTCTAGAATACACGGTAAAGCTGCTAATGCTATTCCAACACCGAGTAACCACCATAGTGCTGTGATGCACAACGGAATGATAAAAAGTACGATACCCGTTAATCTAAAATATAAGCTTCTTTTTTTACCATAGGCAAAATAAACTGATCCTACCGCGCATATGATAAGGGAGATAAACATTGTCGTCGGATCTAGATCTAACATATCAATCCTTTTATTTACTACAGCGAGAAAACTTAACTTGGAGGAAATGGTAAAACGCCATTTACCAAAAACATTTCTACTGGAAACACAGTCTTTTGATCGCTAACCTGATGTTTAGATGAAAACTCAACAATATCTTTTGTAGAATAACAGTTAAGATGTTTAAAAGTGCTATCTAACTCATTGTTGTTAATTAATGCCTTTGGTGAAAAAATGCCTATATTGGTCCCTTGTGACTTTCGGGCTGATTTATATTTAATGCTTTCTACTTTATCGTCTCTCATGGCTTTTCCCAGTTCCTTAGAAAGATTATAATTTATTTTTGACGAGATAGTTTCTTCATGTTCATTAAAGGGTCGCATGCAAAGATCAACGAAAGCATCACTTGAAATAGTTACATTAAAGGCTGTATAAGAGATGGTTTTACCGCCAAGATTACCCTCGCTGGCTCTCAAAAATGCTAATTTATAAAAAGCTTTTTCACCCATGGCGGTTTCAATTTCTTTGGATGCATAAAATATGCCGCGCTCAAACTTTGTTCCAAAACGAGAACCCCAGGGCAAAGGAGGGTAGCGAAAGGGAGTAAAAAGAAGGTAATGTAAGCCATTAAAGTACTGTTCATCGCCATAGTATTTAACGGTAGGTTTGCTTTGTTCGATAAGTTTTTCTAGGAGATCGTGTTCTACGCTTGAGCTAACATACTTTCTCGTTGTAGATTTTGATTGATCTTCAACAATACGCCATGCCTTTAATCTTGTTGATGATATCTGTTCATTTCCTTTGAGCTGACTCCATAAACCCATATTAGCTCATACCACGCATAGCATCTAAATATACAACTACATCATTTAACCCTTGAATTTTTTTGATTAGCTCCATCGGAATGCCAGCCAAATGGTGATTATAGTTATAAAGCCATTCTTGAGCTTGCCGTGGATCTTCCCCTACAATAGCCTCAAGGCTTCGAATGAGCCTTAGAAAAAGAAGAGCACACTCCCATTCTTTGGTATTGAAATTGATACAAGTAGTGCCGCTTTTAAACAGCCGGCTTAGTTGGGGTGTACTGGAGCCAACAATTTGACTGAGTTCCTTTTGAGTGATATTCAAATGCAAAGCAACATTTACAATAGCTTTATTGACAACATTTGTTGCATCTACACTTTTTTGTTTGGGTTGCATGGTCGTTCTCCAGGCTGTTTCATATGAAATAGTATAGCATATTTGTTTCATATGAATGCTATAAAATAAGCTTTTCTTTGTTTGTTATCTAAATAATGGATTATAAATAAGAATGAAAAATCAGAAGGTTATCGTTATTGGCGGCGGAATGGCAGGCCTTAAAGCAGCTTTAGATCTGTCGTTGAATGGTGTCCAAGTCATATTACTAGAAGCCAGAAGCCGTCTTGGCGGGAGAATTTATACCACCCAAACAAGTGATGGCAGAACGGCGCTTGAGCTTGGAGCATCCTATTGGGAAGGGTATAATGACACCCCATTTTATAAACATTATTTTTCAGATAATGCACCAACCAAAGCACATGCTGTACGCTTGGATGAAAAGAAATCGGAGCTTATCTCTATTGATGATGCTCATAAAGAAGACGATCTATTATTCTACTATCAGCTTGCTATAAAGCTCCTTGCAGACGCTGAAACCCTAGGGGCAGGTAAAACCTTTCAAGAATACGTTGACGAAATTGATCTTGGGGCTTATTCAAACAATCAAATATATTGGATCAAGCGGTTTTTAGAAAATTGCTTACAACATCATTGCACACCATTATCCCTTGGTGGTTTCCCAACATTTAACAGAGATAAAATCGATGAAAACGAAGCTTGGAATACCGATGATGCTGATTTTTGCTTTGTGCAAAATGGTTATAATAAAGTTATTGAAAAAATTGCCAAAGAATGCGAGCTTGCGGGCGTTAGCTTTCATTTAAATACACCCGTGATTAAGATATCTGATCATGGCAGTAATGGAGTACAGGTAAAAACAACCCAAATAGTGTTCCAATGCGATAAAGTAATATCCACCATTCCCATTGGTGTTCTTAAAAAGCAAGCTATAACTTTATTTGAGCCACCGTTGTCTAGCGAGAAAATGCAAGCTATCAATACCATTGGCATACATGATGCCACCAGAGTTATATTAGAATTTGAAAACGAACCCTTTTGGGATAATCCTCAAGGACCGTATATTTACCTTGATTCAAAGCATTTAAACTGTTTATTAGAGTTTAGAAATGCATATCCACTTTGCGGGAAAGCTATATTAATTACCGGGAAATATTCTGATTTAGCAAGAACGCTTTACTTGCAATATCCTTCAGATAAGGTGCGCGCGGAGACTGAACTTGTCTTGAAAATCATGAGTGATATAAGAAAAGCCTATCCCACTAAAAATATTCCAAACCCAATCAATACATTAGTTTATTGCTGGACCCATGATCCCTATGCACAAGGTGCTTACCCTTATCGAACGGCTAATATAACAGAACAAATGCAAGTCGCATTAGAGCGCTCGGAAGGCAATATTTATTTTGCCGGAACGGATTTTTCTCGTTTTGGCTTTTCGGTGCATAATGCTTACGCGAATGGACAGAAGGTGGCTAAGAAATTAATAGAGGATATCTAAGCCGCGGTACCCCAGGAGTGTTCTGATACCGCGGACCTGGTTCAATTACATTTTAGGTCTAGCTCCTAATATACAAGATAGGTAGGCTTTGTTGACGGCATTAACAAAATTATCATTTGTGGAAAAGCCATAACTTAATTTATTAATCCATTCACGGTATTTTTTAGCTAATTCCACCTGAGAGGGATGTAATTTTGCAAGTTCCAGTTCATGTGCAAATTTTAGTATATATTTTTGATAATCTATATGTAATACCCCATCAATAACAAATTCAGAATATTCTCGATCATTTGCAATCATATGGTTTTTTATTTTGTCAGCCAATAATGCGCAAGGATCATTCTGCACTACAACGTAGGGAGTTGATGGAGTTGAGACATCAAATCCCGGCGTAAAGGTAGTTCTTTTGGGTTCAGAAAGAGGAGTAAAGTTTTTTCTTGGTCCACGTTGTGACATATTATTTTCCTTATTATTATATTTTTCTGATTTTATTAACGATTGAGATATCTTCGTGGTGCTTATCAGCTAATTGTTTGCCAGCCTCAAAAGCCATCGGATGGCGCAAAGTAGATAATTTGAAAAAACTAAGGAAATAAGCTCTGTGGGAATGACTTGCTTCAACGCCGATTTTTAATGCATTTTTTTCAGAAGCGTCATGAGGAACAGTCGCCAATTTCCCTTTGGTATCATAAAGGGAAGCACAATATTGTGAATACCGTTCACGAGAATAAGCGGCCATCCCACAAATGAGAGTTATCGCCAAAATGGTCCCCGGGCCGACAAAAAAAAGTACACTTGCCCCTAATCCAATAATTAAACCCGTGAATAGGGCAGTTGTTGTCGTTTTAGAGCGATGCTTAACATTATTTTGCGCTCTTTGTAATGCATTTATAGATGTTTTTGATAAGTTAAGACTGGTGATGAAGTGACTTCTAGAAGTTACTTCATCTGTAATGATTTGTTCAGCATACTGAGGTGCGCTATTTGACATTCGTACTGAGAGTTTGGTGTTTTTTTCACCTAATGAATCACAAAATTCACTAAACGCTTTGCGAAAATCAGCGTTATTTTCGACATTCAGTACTTGTTTTGAATGCTTTTCTTTAAGCCCAAGCCAACCGTTTTCTATTTGTAATGCATCTATGTAAATTTTCATGAAACATCCCTTGTTGTTCAGCTAACTCTGTTGTGTGAATTAGCGGCAATTGAAGTATGCTGCGCAGCTTTTGTTTTGAAGCTGAACTAGTCATATGTTATTATATCAAACTTACAAGTCGAGTAAAATTAAGAGGTTACAATGAAAAAGGGCGCTGGGTTTAATCCCTTGGATGATGATGAATTTGATATAAATCTAGATGCTGACATATTTCCCTTCTTACATATATCAGGTGATCTATGGGGTCATCCAATACAAATGCCTATCCAGGCTCCTCCAGAGAAAGAAATACCACAATTGCCTAAACCTCAAATTACCGTTGAACCTACTGTCATTAGAGAAAAACAAGACGCTCAAGATGATGAGTATGTTCAAAAAACGAAACGCAAGAAAGGGAAAAAGTCTAAATCAAAACTAGATGAGCTTCGTAAACAATTAAAAGAACTCGAAAATGAATTTGAACCCATTGAATCCAAGAAAAATGAAGAACTTGAAGGGCTTGATCCGGAACTGTCCTCAAAAGAACTAAAAGCTGAAATTCGTAGAATTAAAAACAAAGCAAGTGCTGGCAAATCAAGACTTGAAAAAAGTATTCGGCTTTTAAAAGCTGATATAAAAGAAACAGAATCAAAAATAATAATACATGATTTAGAAAATAAAAATCGTGAATTATTAGAAGAAGTGGAAAACTTAAAAGCAGCTTTAGCCTACAAAGAAAGGGGGCAACAAGAAGATTGTCAAAAATTTGAGGTCGAGATCCGCTCTGTTTCGCCTCAAAAGAAAAAAACATCTGTTACATTCCAATTTGATGCAGTTAGAGCCAGTGCTTCGGTTAGGCATGGACCTGCTAAACTTTTTTCCGAAGATGATGTGCAGCATAAAATGAGCCAAAAACACCCCCCTCAATAAATAGCATAGCCCCTTTACTCAAGTTTAGGTCGTTTAGGGGCTTTCTCCGCTTTTAACTTAATCATTTTCTCAAGAATGTCGCTAATGGTTTCAGCCATAAAGGTTCGGTTAAAAAATTTCGTGGCATCGGGATTGTCGGCTAGATCAATAGAAGGATCTGCAAATTTCAGAGTATAAACACCTTCTTCAGGGCTAGCATATTGAACTAAAATAAGTCCTTTATATTGCTCGTCATGATTTTCAAGATATTCCTTGACCCTTTTCATTTCTTTTACATTTATAGATGGACGTGGAGAATGAGTATCAGTTCTAGAGGCTTTTTTCTTACCTTTAGTATATTGCGATTCTTTTAAACTAAATATTATATTTTTATCTAGTTCAAAATGCACATTTTTCCTTTCTTTTTTTGGCTCATCACTTTTTTTATCAGATTTCAATATACCCATTGTATACGCTCCCGTTGACCATCTAGAATAGATGAATGGAATTAGGTCTCAATCTGTAAACTTAGACGAAAAATGTTGAGATTGTACGCAATTAGTCGTTTTGTTGAGGGCAAGTACACCTGTAGACTTACTCAAGTATGTCTACTTGCTATACTCTTTCCATTTTGAATCTAAGCTGTGTTGCCTGCGCAAATTCACCCCAGTCATGTACCAAAGCGTACACTCCTGGGGATTCATTCGCTTGGCGCCTTGCCTAAATCCAAAATGGAAAGAGTATATAAGGAAATACAATGGATACTGTTGATAAACATTTGTTAGATGTTGGTTCACAAGCTTTAAAAAAAGCCGCGTTAAATATTGATGCCAAGGAATTTGTGCTTTCAAATCCGGTGCTTTTTCAAACCTTTAAGAAAGCAGCAAATAGGTATATTGGTGGTGAAACACTAGATGAAACTGTGATTAAAGTTAAGGCTCAAAATAAAGAGCAATACAAATGCTCTATCGAATTTATGGGTGAAAATACTTTAACATCTCAAGAGGCAAATGCTGCAACAGATGAATTTGTAAAGATATGTCAAACAATTAAAGAAATGAGCTTAAATTCAACGGTATCTCTTGATTTGTCACATATCGGATTAGCTATTTCAAAAAATAGTTGTAAAGAGAATTTAGAACGAATTTGTATTGAGTCTGCGAAAGCAGATATTGAAGTCACCATCAGTGCAGAAGGCGTTGATCGAACAGATGATGTTATCGCAATCTATAAAGACACCGCTAAAAAATATACAAATTTATCAATCACACTTCAAGCCTACTTAAAAAGATCACAAGATGATTTTAAGGAACTAATCAAAGAAACTGGCCGAATAAGAATCGTGAAAGGGGCTTATGTGACACCTGCTGGCGTTTCATATACTAGAGGTGATGAATTAGATGAAATGTATCTATATTATGTAGATAAGTTATTGTCTGGAAATCATAAATGTTCCATCGCTACTCATCATGATAAAATTCAACAAGAAGCGAAGAAGTTAATTCAAAAATATAACACACCAAAAGAACTCTATGAGTTTGAAAGTTTGTTTGGGATTAGAAACGATCAACTTGAACAGCTAAAGGCTGACGGGCATCCTTCAAAAGTGTATTTTGTTTATGGGAAACAGTGGTACCTATATGTTTGCAATCGAATTGCCGAATACCCTTTAAGTATATTCCAAGCATTAAAAGACATAGTTGAATAAAATTTATAAAAGATAGGATAGGGACATCCAATGAAAACACAATGGAAACAGCTATTTTATGATGGCGAACTTGTAGAAAGCGCTGAAATTGACAATTTAAAATTAAAAATTAATTTAAAAGACAAATATAAGAACAAAATAAATTATAACAGTATTAATCAAATGTTCATGCTTCTGTGTAAAAATAAACCCAAATTGAGAGAAAAATTCATCGTACCTTCTGTTAATTCTGATTTACCTTTTTTGCGTTTAAAAGCAGGTCATGGCTATCACAACGGTGCCTCAGCCCTCGCTGAACTAAGAAGTTATGCAAAACCACTTAATCGTAAACAACCACTGAAGATCACAACTACTGTAACTAAAGAAGAATTTACTGTTGAGGTAAAAATTGAAAAGCCGCCTGTTTCTGAACAACCTACTGATACCATTGCTAATGTGAGTCAAAATGATGATGACGATATTGAATTTGATTTCGATTTTTTTGATGAAGAAATTAATTTAGATATCCCGCCTGGCATGAAGATTCCGTCATTTAATCATTTAGATCTTCTTGAGTTTAATATTCAAAAATCTAACCCAATAATTTTTTCACCTGGGCTCTCCCGTGCCAATAACGTGCAAGCTTCTACAAAACAGGCTGAAAGTCCCGTTCCTGTGAATGGAGAAGTTAAACTTGTTCCAAAATTATATTTTAAAGTTACTAGAAAGTAATATAAACACCTTTGAAAAGTTAGAAACCCACCTTTTGTGTGCTTTGCGCTAGACATTGTTATATCATGTTATTTATCAGATATAAGCGCTCACACCTAAAGGAAATAGCCATGACAAATGATGCCTTTGCGTCATTCAAAGAGATCCAAAAGCAAAGCTGGGGATTATTTGCTCCCCTGGAAATTGTCACTACGATGTGTGCAGCAAAGCTTGTCAATTTTTCTCGTATTAAGTCAGGCGAAAATGTACTAGACGTAGGTTGCGGCACCGGTGTTGTTGCCATAACGGCTGCTAGACTGGGCGCTAAGGTTTCAGCGCTTGATTTGAGCCCAGCGTTGGTAGAACGTGCGCGGACCAATATTACCTTAGCAAATGTAATGGTAGACGTAAAAGAAGGGGATGTAGAGACTCTACCTTACCCTGATAATACCTTTGACGCTGTATTGAGCCAGTTTGGTCATATGTTTGCGCCACGGCCCCAAATTGCCATTCAGGAAATGTTACGGGTATTAAAACCAGGTGGCACAATAGCCTTTTCAACTTGGCCACCCGACTTATATGTTGGACGCTTATTTAAGTTGGTCAGTAAATTTCCTCCTCCG
>CAYXVT010000111.1:0-2189 GCA_964468105.1 Uncultured Candidatus Berkiella sp.
CCATTATGGCTTCATCAATAGCCACTATACTTGGCATTGATCTGTTAGGGGAAAAACTAGGCGTTATCATTGCTGATATCATCATAACGCTTGTATTATTAATTTTCGCTGAAGTGTTTCCCAAAACATTAGCGGCGCTTTACCCTGAAAAAGCAGCATTCGCTACGTCGTTCATGATACAAATTATTCTTAAAATATTTTATCCGATCGTTTGGCTTGTCAATGCTGCCTCCAATAGCTTAATCAGAATGTGCGGGATATCGCTCGCTCAAGAAAAAAATCAAGGGCTCACACCTGATGAATTACGTACCGTGGTACATGAAACATCAGGACGGATCCCTTCTAAACATCGCAAAATGCTCTTAAGTATTTTAGATCTCGAAAAAGTTAGCGTAGATGATATTATGGTGCCACGACATGATGTTGTGGGATTGGATCTTGAAAACGAATGGGATGCTATTGTTGCTCAATTAGGCAATACACAACACACCTTTTTACCCATTTATAAACAAGATCTGAATAATACCATTGGCATTATTCATGCTAAAAGAGCCCTTCATTTATTAGCCAATGAGAGTTTCAACGAAGAGAAACTGCTTGAAGCATTAGATGAAGCTTTTTTTATTCCCCAAAGCACTTCCCTAACCAATCAATTGATTAATTTTCAACGAAATAAACAACGCTTTGCAATGGTCGTGGATGAGTATGGCGATATTATCGGTATTATCACCCTTGAAGATATTCTTGAAGAAATCGTTGGCGAGTATACGACCAATATGTCTGCTGCTTTTACGTCTATTTTGGCTCAAGAAGATGGTTCTTATTTGGTAGAAGCAAGCACACCTGTTCGAGAATTCAACCGTACGGCCTCTTGGAAACTTCCGGTGGAAGGTGCTAAAACAGTCAATGGCCTTGTCATAGAACAACTTCAAACAATTCCAGAAGTTGGAACTTGTTGTTTAATTGGAGGCAATATCCCGATTGAAGTTGTGCAAGTGCAAGACAATCGTATTAAAACCATTAAAATACTACCGCCGCTTTCTCGTAAAAAAAATAAAACCGACAGTAGTACCCGCTAATTCTAGCGGGACTACTTACTTGTTTTTACGCTACGCGCGAAATGAAGAGTAAATACCATTACCCTTTCTTTTTTGGAACAGAAAAATCATAATGATCTGCTACTTCATGCAAATCGTTCGCCAGGGCTAAATAGCTGGTTTTTAATCTTGTTGGATAGCGATGCAAAACGGGCGGTCGATTAATGGAAAGCGTATGAGCTTGCATATCTAATTCACGATGACGAATGTAGGAACCTTTTGATACTATACCAAAATAGTCTTCCAATATTTCATGAAGGCGCGTTTGAGAAATGATTATTTCTTCTTTTTCAATTTTGCCTTTGCTTAAAATTAAAAATTTATTCTTAAAAATTCTATAGCGACCATTTTCTGTGTCATTTTTTCTAAATGGCATAGTGCAAATAAAGATATCTTTAAAATAGGATGCTGGGTTTTTAGGATTAGCATTCGTGCGATCCAAGCATTCATATTCTTTCTTTAAAGCGGCTTCTTTATTAATTCCATAAATACTTACCCATTTATCAGAATGCCAAATTTGTAATTCAAAAGGATAGTCTTTTGATTTAATCAGTCTAAACTTCTCTGAATATTGTTGACATTCTCCTACTTGGAGTAGAACAGGCGCTAATAGCCCTAAGCCACCAAATGCCGCATCAATTAAATATTCTTTGCCATCTAATTTCACAATCGCAGCGCTATGTTTTGGTCTTTTTTCTTTTGGGGTGTCTTGTTCATGCCAAAGTGTATGCGGCAAAAGACGAGTCACATCAAAGCCAAAACTTTTGAGCATTTGTTGGAGAAAATAGTTTAGCTCAACACAACGTCCACCACGATTTTGCTCAACCAATTTTTTAAATAAGGAGTCCATTTCTAAACTGGATCGTTGATTGGGCTTTAAATCAAACTGACTATCATGAACATTGAGGGTTTCATAAGGAAAAGAAAAAATATGCCCTTCTACAATTTGCTTTAAACACTCTAGGGTAAGCTTTATATCTCCACGAAGCCCAATATGCTTAAGATAGATTTGTTGCTGTGCACGCGTTATTTTCATTTATAAAGACCAATAAAAATTTGAGAAGGGATGATAGTACAGAATAAAAGAAGTTT
>CAYXVT010000111.1:2199-11923 GCA_964468105.1 Uncultured Candidatus Berkiella sp.
AAGCTAACCTAATCTGGCTCGTTATTTTACTAAGAATTTTCTTAAGATTTTAAATGAGTGACTGCAGATAATAAATCTTTAGCTGCAGCTATAAGATCAACAAGAAGTCGTTCATCTATTTCTAGAAATCCTTCATATTCTGCCAGATTGCGCTTTTCATGACATTTAGCTAATACGCGCCAAACTCCAGCCCCCACTCCAAGAGTGTGCGGTAAAACCTGAAAAACTAAATAACGATTAGGAGTTCGATAACCATGCCAACGTAACGCAGCTAGTGCAAATGAGTGAGCCGCATTGTAAGCAAGATCAAACCGACTTTCTAATGACAGATCCGTTTTAATTGCATCCGTTAAACGTGTCTGACCTGAACGAATTAAGCCATCAAATTCTAATTGATTCATGGGTTCGAGCTTTAACTGGCTTGCTTTTACCAAATTATTCAAATTTTCTAAGCTCATCTGCCGATCCCATCAAAAATATTTTCGGTTGATTAATTATCTGCTTTATAAAGTTATTATCTGCTTTTAACTTACGTGCCCATTCATTAGGATTATAACAAGTAGGGTTAACATGCCTACCCAATTGTGCTTCGATCTTTTCTAGATAAGGAAAAAGATCCGCATAACTTAGAGAGTCGCCTAATAACATTAAATCTATATCGCTATTGGCTGTATCTTCTTGTTTTGCCACTGATCCATAAATAAAAGCAATTAGGATTTGCGAAGCAATTGGTTTTAGTCCTTGTTTTAGTATATCCGCAAGACCAAATGTTTTTAAAACAATACTTCTCAATTCTGCAAACAATGGACTGGAAGAATTAGCTTGATAATGTTTCTGATTACCAACGAGTTTCATTGTTACTAACCCCACTGAGTACAATTTTGCTAATTCGCGTTGAACAGAACCAGTTCCGCAATCACTTAAACGTATGATTTCATTAGTATGAAAAGAACGATCTGCTTGTAAATATAAAATGCCCAGCACGCGTTGTTGTACTTTTGAAAAAAGTACATTTGATAGGTTATTTTTGTCTATACTCATAATGGGTATTATAGTACCCAAAATAGGTTCGAATCAAGCAAAAACAAAGATAACAGATAACTTATTGATTTTTAATTGAAAAAGTTCACATTATGCTTTTTTTATCGTTACAGCGCTTTTAGCGTAAAATAGCTTGTCAATTTATTCCAAGGAATAGCTATTGTGACCATAACACAACATATCATTCGAATCTTTAAAGCCTTTGGTTATTCTCTTGAAGGAATCAAAGCAGCTTTCTTATCAGAACCCGCTTTTGTCATAGAAGTGGTATGTTGTGTCATTATGATACCTATCGCTGTATTGTTACCCCTTTCCTTACTTTATAAGGCATTATTGCTAAGTAGCTTATTCCTCGTATTGATGATGGAACTGGTTAATTCAGCAATAGAAGCAGTCGTTGATAGAATATCCTTAGACAAACACCCACTTTCTAAAAAAGCTAAAGATGTTGGCAGTGCCGGGGTCTTGTTGAGCTTAATTAATGCGGGCGTGATTTGGGGGATCGCATTATGGTCATTATACAAAGGCTGATTGCAGTGCAGGATAGGTAAAAAAGACAAAATGGATGGTATTGACCATAAAATGGGTCAAAATACTGGCTTCTATTTTTTTTGCTTTCATAAAAGCGTAGCCATATAACAACCCAGCAACGCCCGCTAAGAGCATATAGTTCACGCCCCCTTTAAAATGGGCAACGCCAAACAGAGCAGCGGCTATTATTAAAGCAACCCATTTTCCATAAGCAAAATGTTGGAATTGGGTCATTAAAAAGCGTTGGATCATGCCACGAAATATTGCCTCTTCAGCAATACTGACAAATAACAAATTATGAATTGCCCATAAGAAGAAGAGACTCGTTACTTTAAAATCAAAACTGACATACCCCATTATCAGGGAAAGTGGCAGCAGTATCACAACAGCAGCACATCCTGCGAGAAACCCTGTTTTCAAAACAGGTTTCCATTTTCCTTCATTGGCTAAAGAATAACTGCTAAACCATATAAAAAATAAACCAACCAATGATTTATCAAAAGTAAATGCCATTGAGTATGGAATAGCGTCGTCAGTGATATATAACCTATAAACAACTTGCCAGTTATGAATACCTGGCACATCGATAAACATAATACCAATCGAACATAATAAGGTGGCCAAAAAGGCAAGCTTACGGACAAGCGGTTTGTTGGCATGGATACTACTATAAAAAAGTCCGCCAAATAAAATAATGAGTACAATGCCTATCCATTCTAATCTACCGGCTATAAAGCCTAAAAATAATGCCCCCGAAAAAATCCCTAATCGAAAATAACGATTCTGAATAAAATAGAAAGAAACGAATGAACATGCTAGAACAAAAAAAGCACTGAGTGTTAAATGGTCTTGCAAGATAGGTGTGTAATTGAAGATCATAAACTAAACTAAAATCCCAAACTGTTTCAGTTCGTTAACGGTCTGCTCCGTGTTTTCAAACTGTATAGCATGGATCCCAACATTTCTTGCTCCTTCAACATTGCGAGCAATATCATCCAAAAATAGTGTTTCATGAGCAACTAATTGATAGGTGTTTAATAAATGCTGAAAAATTTCTTTAGAAGGCTTTAGATGTCCGAGGCTAGCAGAAACGACGATGCCTTTAAATAATGGCCAAAAATCATATCTTTGCTGCAAATACGCCATTATCTCATGCGTATTATCTGTTAGGGCATACAACGGATAAGTAGCATGAAGTTGTTTGAGAAGCTCAATACCCCCAGGAATGGGAACTAAAGACTCTTTTATAATTTGGGCCATGTTTTCTAATTGGGCCAATTCAAGACCTAGGCGCGAATGATATTCTTTTAACGCTTCAGATTCACTAATATGGCCTAAGTTAAGCTCATACCAGGTTTGATGTTTAAAAATCCCATTCACCAAAGCTTTGGGATCTTCATGCGTTGGAAAAGCACAAGTTACAATAAAATCGGGATCATAACGGACTAAAACGTTGCCCACATCAAATACAATATTTTTTATGACCACATTCGTTGTCCTTGTGATTCGGAGAGGGAGGGATTCGAACCCTCGGTACCTGCGAAGGTACAACGGTTTTCGAGACCGCCCCGATCGGCCACTCTGGCACCTGTCCCATTCCTCTTCGCGATCGCCTTCTATACGTCGTTGTCATCGTCACACAAACAACAGTCATGTACTGGGATGTACACTCCTATTATTTGTGGACTTGACGCCTAGTCTAGAAGACACTCGCTTTGAGTAATATTCTTCCCGACTATACGACAGAATCAACAATCCTAGCGGATGAACATAATACGGGACTTTTATGTGGTTTGCACGTTATAGTATTATCGCTAAAAACCAATAAAATGTTGAAAAACTAACTTACAAGAAAGGGACCTCTGGTATGACGAAAAACGTGGTGATTGTTGAGCTCAACGAATTCAATGTTGATCTGCTCTGCAATGCAGCCAAAAAGTATTCGCTGCCCTCTCTATCTAAAGTATTGAGCTTTAAACGATCAACTTATAAAACCAATGATCGCTACAATAGCGGCTTTTTAGAACCCTGGGTGCAATGGGTGTCCGTACATGCAGGCGTCCCTTCTAGCCTGCATCAAATTAAGCACTTAGGCGATGTCCCTGATTTGGGCTTTGAACAATGTTGGGAAACCCTTTCCAAATATAATATTTCAACGGGTATCTGGGGAGTCATGAATGGAGCAAGAAATAACGCAAAAGAGACGCGTTTCTTTCTACCTGATCCTTGGACTTTCTCTGAAAATGGTTATCCTGGCGAACTAAACAATTTGTTAGATCTTCCCCGTTATATCTCAAAAAACTATCAAAATCTTAGCAAGATGTCTTTATTATGGAAAGGTCTAAAATTATTAAAATTTATTGTTACTTCCAAAGCATGTAGCAAGATAGTCGCTCATAGCTTTCGATTAGCTAAACACCTGCGCACATTTGGTAGAAAACATTTTGTTTATATTTCCTATTTTGATTACATTTCAACTATGCTATTTGCACAGTATAAATTGAAATACAAACCTCAATGTTCCATCATTTTTTTAAATTCTCTGGCTCATTTGCAACATCATCATTGGCGTGACGGTCAAGATAAAGTGACGCCTGAAATCCTTCATGGATTACAAACCATCGATAAAATATTTGAATATTTATTATCTACCTTTGCTGATGATGCTTTTGTTATTCATAATGGTTTATCACAAATGAACACCAATCATGAAAAAGCCTGGGTGCTCTATAGACAAAAAGATCCAATGCATTTTCTGAAAGCACTACAGATCCCTGCTATTAAAGTAGAACAACATATGACCCATGACGGACATGCATTTTTTGCCAATAAATCTGATTGTCAAACGTCTTTTGACAGTTTGAAAAATGCCAGCATCAATAATCAACCGTTGTTTCATGTGGAAAAAAATCCGCATGATGATTGCAAATTATTTTTTATGCTAAAATTTACTGATGCCTTAAAAGACAAGAATGTCGTATTTAACTTTAACGATAAGGCATATCCCTTTTTCGATTACTTTGACAGCATTGTCACTCGAACGGGTCGCCATATTCCTGTTGGCACAATTTTTAGCGATACCATTGTATTCCCTGATCAGATTTTTAATCATGATTTTAACCGTTCTCTTTTTCATTATCTTGCGCCAAAACATTTTCCAGAACCTGAAAATACTGAGCAAGTACTAGAAGAAGAATTAGAAGAATTAGGCGAAATAGCATGAAGCCAGTTATTATTATTCCGGCTTACAAACCAGATCACTCATTGATAAATTTAATACAACAATTAAGTCAAAACTCACAATCTATCATTATTGTTAATGATGGATCAGGCAGTTCTTTTGATAGCATTTTTACCGAATGTGAAAAAGTATCTTCCGTTAAAATATTGCATCACGCAGTCAATCTGGGAAAAGGTCAAGCACTTAAAACCGCTTTTAACTATTTTCTCACTAATACAACTGGTGATTGTGCAGGGGTTGTGACAGCAGATGCCGATGGCCAACACTTAGCGCAAGATATCATTAATGTTGGCGACCAATTAGCACAACATCCCATGGCTTTAACCTTAGGGGTTCGCACCTTTAAAAAAGGGGTACCCTGGCGCAGTAAATTCGGTAATAATCTGACTCGTTTTATTTTTCGTATTTTGATTGGTCAAACATTACAAGATACCCAAACTGGCTTACGTGGGATCCCTCGACACTTTTTAAAAGCCTTATTAAAAACGCCGTCCAGTGGTTATGATTTTGAACTCGATATGTTAATATCTGCCTCCAAACAAAAAATGAAGATCAATGAAGTTCCGATCCAAACCGTGTATAAAGACGAAAATAAAAGTTCTCACTTCAATCCTCTCATTGATTCATTAAAAATCTATTTTGTCTTTTTCCGTTTTCTCATTTTCTCGATTGTTAGCGGCCTATTAGATTTTTTTGCTTTTTCCTTTGCCTTTATGCTCTGTGGACATATTCTGCTCAGTGAATCTTTAGCCAGAATTTTCTCTGGAACATGTAATTTTATGTTAAATAAAGAGTTAGTCTTTAAATCTAAGCAACGCATTTTACCTGAAGCTTTAAAATATACTTTATTATGCTTAGTAAATCTCATCTTCTCCTATGGATTGATTTCAAGTTTGGTTTTCTTAGGCGCCAATGTGTATGCAAGCAAGTTAATCGCTTTGACGGGTTTGTTCATTGCGAATTTTGCTATTCAAAAATTATTGGTGTTTGGAAAAGACGAAGTGGAAAGTTTACCTGCAACTGCCCCCAACGAATAACACCCACCTCCCACGTGCCGCGACTTGTCCCAGAGCGATCCACTCAAATTTCTTTATTGCGGTAGCAATGATCGTTGCTAGCCCCCCGTGAATCGCTCTTAGCGATGAGACGGGGGGAATAGATACACCCCAACTCCTAGCCGCGGTTAGCAGCGAAAGATTTAGGATCCGCCGCTTCCGCGATGCAGATACAAACAAAAAACCATTACAAAAGCCAGTTATTGCAATAGGTGCATTTGCTATAAATTAACTTATTGATATATATATAATTAATTCAAGTTGCCAAATAACATAACATGTTATATGATATGTTATATAAGCCTTGGAGACTTCTACCATGAACGTAAATATCTACCTTGAAGAAAACCTATATAAAAGGCTAAGTGGTTATTCTAAAAAAACGCATCTTACTCGGAATATGATAATTCGCCGTGCTATTGATGAATGGTTGAAAAATCATGAAAAAAAAGAGTGGCCTGAACATTTCTTTGATTTTGAAGGAGATCCTAACTTTCCGACAGAAAAAGAATTGCGTAAAGGATTATTAGCGCCTCCAAAGGACCCTTTAAAATGAAATATCTGTTGGATACATGCATCATTTCATATTTTTTTAAAGCTCTTCCCGCGGTCCTTGAAAATTTTCAAGCAAGAAGCCCGGGCGATTTAGCTATGTCTTCTATCACTTTTATGGAAATTGAATTTGGATTAGAGTTAAATTCAGCTCGTGCAAAAAAGCTTAGACCAAAGTGGTTAGCATTAAGCTCAATTATTCATGTTTTACCCTTTGAAAGTGAGGATGCTATTATTGCAGGTACTTTGCGTTCTAAGTTACAAAAAGGGGGCAATACAATTGGGGCATATGATGTATTAATTGCCGCTACTGCGCTTCGACATAATCTCATTTGCGTTACGAATAATACTCGTGAATTCGAGCGAATTATGGAACTTAAAATAGAAAATTGGATGGAAACAACATTAGCTTAATAAGCGATATCGTAAAGCAGGATGATGATTAGCGTGTCTGGCCTGCCCTGTTTCTTCTAAAAAGCTCGCTTCTAAAATTCGCCGTATTTTAAAAATCTTTTGGTTTTTCTGATAACAATATCATTTTGCATTATTAGAGCATGATTCACAGAGAGAACAATATGTGCCTTTGCTAGTTTAAGTTTTGTACTGTTAACACTGACCATGCCATCATTTGATTTTTCAAAAATCAGTTGTGAACAAGGAATTAATGATTTTGTTCCAGCAATAATACCGATTTCATAGTTAGGCTCACCCACAATAGACCCCAAATCATAAAAAGTTGTTAGTTGCTGACCAGCCGGTCCATAAATTAATTTGAACAAAAAATTATTGTGAAGAAGATCGGCAAGTTCAGAACCATGATTAGGTGGGCCTAACATAACCAGGCGACCCATATTTTTGGGTAGAAATTTTTTGCAATAGGCCCGAGCTAATAATCCTCCCATAGAATGGGTGACAAAATTGACTTTATGATATTGATTAATGTTTTCTTTTTCGAGATCTTTTTTTAGCCACTGTGTTAATTCTTCTAACGTATACTTACGTGACGGATAATGGACATTAATAACGGTATAACCTGCATTGATTAAATTTTCCTCCATCTTGTGCATTGAGTGATGCGTACGGGCAATACCATGTAATAGTATAACTACCTCTTCATTATTTCTCGCTTCAAGAGATGTTATAAAGAGTGCAACTACAACGAGGGAGCCTAGTAAAAGCGATTTTAGATGGAATTTCATAATTAATAAGATGAGTTAACTTTTATTAGCAGTAGCGAAAATATATCGTAAATAATTTGCTTTGGCAAAAAATTCCAAAGTACGGCGCGTCGAAGACTTCATTGCTTATTCGATATTCTTACTATCTCTCACGCCCTCAATAATCCGCGCAAAGAAATAAGGCTGGCGTTGCGATAAACGATATAATAGCGCTGGTCGGTGATTAGCGTGTCGACTTTGCCCTGTTTCTTCTAAAAAGCCCGCATCTAAAAGGCGACGCCTGAATGATTTCTTTTCCATCTTAAAACCTAAAATCAGTTCATAGGTTTTTTGGAGCTCTGTTAAGGTAAATTCTTCCGCTAATAAAAAGATGGGTAATGACGTATAAAGTGATTTATTTTGCAAACGTTGTAAACAACTCTCAATAAGATGTTGATGATCAAAGGAGAGTTCTCCTGCCAATGCTTCAGAGACACTCATCCATTTTAGTGCATCCCAGTTACCCTGGTTTCCATGCAACATTTGACCAGAAGAGACTAACCCATAATAAACAACGGTAATGGACCATCCTCTGGGATCACGATAATCATTACCAATGGTTTGCACTTGTTCTAAATAAGGGGTTTCAAAACCCGTGAGCCGTTTTACATTTCTTTTTGCTGTTTGCTCAAGGCTTGAATCACGATGGGTTTCAACTTCACTGGCAGGAAGTGCCCAACAATTTTCGAAAGGCGCATCTTTGCGCTTCACCATTAAAGTACATAATTGTTCATCAACCAAAGAAAAGAGAACTAAATCAACAGTGAGACGAGGGTCATTCTTCTCACCCATACGCACTTTCCTTTTCTCGATATAACTTATGCTGTTCTATGTAGTTGGCAATCGGCTCACCAACTAATTCAATTAATTCTTTGCGTCGCTTTTGCGGCTCATCTCGATATCTCATACAGATTTCTCTGACCATCGTGCTATGAATAGGGAGATTTTCCTTGGCAACAAACAATGGCCAATTTTGCTCAATTTCTTGGTAGCGATAAAATTTATGCCAAACGTCCGGATGATTATTATCAGGCCCTAAAATAAAGCGAAGTGAAACAGATTGATGTTGAGATTGGTACAATTTGGAGAGTTCTGTTAATACATCATAAGTATAGATAAATTCTTTTGCTTGGCCTTTCATCTGCATTGATTGTTCAATCAGAGAAATCTTTACATTGTGCCCCAGCTGTAAAGACTGTAAATCATTTAAAAAAATCTCTAGCATGGCTAAACGATGCACAATTGGCGCTAAATTTTTTCCAAAAGGGTGAGATAAGCTTGGCACTAATAAAATCTCATCAAAGTGGGGTAATGCTTGCTTGAGGGCATCAAAATGACCCAGTGTTGGCGGATTAAAACTCGCTCCGAACACCCCAATACGCTGCATATTCACGTTTCCCTATTTGACAAACTTAGCTAAGTATTAGATCATGTTAGTGTGGGTGTGCCACTAAGTCAAGTGAGTTGCTCTATATGATACCTTTAATGCCTATATCGCTCATCGCTAGCATGGACATTGATGCTCAGTATAGTTTTACGCCTCATTGCCCTGAAGAATTACCCGTTCCCGATGGCGACAAAATTGTCCATGAGCTCAATCGGCAAGCAGCCTATGCACAATTCCGGATTGGTTCAAAAGAAGCCCATCCGCCACATGCCATATGGATAGCAACCGCCGAAAAACCTATATTGACCCCGATTTCAGGCAAGAATGTCGATGTTCATTGGCCGCCTCATTGCATTCCAGGTACTAAAGGATTTGAACTCATTCACGGCTTGCCCCATCCTTCTCAATATGACTTTTTTGTTTGGAAAGGGATTGAGCCTGATATGCATCCCTATGGTTCTTGTTACCATGACTTACAAGAAACGATGAGTACAGGTATTATTGAGTTTATGCAGACCAAAGGGGTAAAAATGGTTATTGTCGGTGGGTTAGCGACCGACTATTGTGTTAAAAACACAGTACTTCAATTGCTTAAAGCGGACTTTCAAACCATAGTCAATTTAGGGGCCTGTCGCGGTATTAGCCCATTAACAACAAGAGAAGCTATTCAGGAAATGCAAAGACGTGGGGCTTATATTAT
>CAYXVT010000112.1:0-630 GCA_964468105.1 Uncultured Candidatus Berkiella sp.
TCTACTGCTCTTGTAAGCCGTCAAATATCATCACTTGAACAAGCTTTAGGCGTTCAATTATTACAGCGAACAACACGTCGTCTATCACTCACTGAAATAGGTAGCGCTTATTACCAGCAATGCAAAAAAACGCTCGCAGACCTTCAGGCGGCTGAAGAGGAAGTCCTGGGGAGCCAAAAAGAGGCTAAAGGTCTTCTTCATGTCATGTGTACCCATTACTTTAGTGATAGCCTTATCATGCCTAAACTTAATGCCTTTATGAAGGCAAATCCAAAGTTACAATTTAAGTTATCGATTGCTGAGGTCTTTCCCGATCTGGAGGCAGAAGGTGTTGATTTATTACTCGGAGTGTCAATGGAAGGTCCACAGACATTAGTACGACGAAAAATCACTTCAACGCGATATGTGCTCTGCGCTTCCCCGGAGTATTTACAAAAAAAGGGTACACCTAAAATTCCGGCTGATTTAACAAAACATCATTATATTACGCACACTATGCGGACCCCTAATAACGTTATTACCTTCGACGATAATCACCAAACAAATGTATCGCCAACCCTCTATGTGAACGACGCCATTACCATGCGAGAATGCGCCCTTCAAGGATTAGGGCTTGTGAGACTTCTTGGA
>CAYXVT010000112.1:640-11818 GCA_964468105.1 Uncultured Candidatus Berkiella sp.
TTAGCCAATAAAAAACTAATTGAAGTATTACCAAAGCACGATAAAACAAAATTACCTGTTTATCTTTATTACAAGAAAAGTCGTTACCTACAACCTAAAATACGTAAATTTATCGATTTCTTTATTCAAGATCCAACAAAGCCCAGTGGGCCATTTTTTGAGAATAATACAGTCTAAGGTATAGTTTTTAGACTTACCTTAATCATTCAGCGACTTGTAAATAAAAGTTTAACGGATCACATTGAAACAAAATCTTGATTTGCTTCTAAAATATTAGAGTCTTTTTAGATTTCTCAGACAATGTTAACTACAAAATTTTTTCACTTAACTATAATGACGGTTGAAAAGTTGATGAATTATTTGCTTTCAATTTGTGAAGCTTGAACAACACTTATCATTCTTTTGTAAGCTTCATGATAGGTTATTAAATACGCGCACACTTCATTCAGTAAACCATGAGCAATTTCAGGGTGCAAAACAATCATGTTTTTGTAAAGTGATTTTGATATATAGATGGCGGTAACATCTGTTTTTGCAACAAAAGATTCATCGGAAATCGCTTCTTCTATCATATATTGAGAACCAATTACTGAAAGTTTTTCTAGCTCCATCACAAAATACTCTCTGTTATTTACTGATTGATTGATGCTGATGGTTCCTTCATAAATAAGAAATAAGCCATTCACAACCTCCCCTTGCTTAATAAGGGTTTCTCCTTTGAGAAATTTCTTCTCAATTAAAGATTTTGTTAAAATAGCAATTGTATTCAAACTTATATCTTTAAACAATTTTGAATGCTTTAGTGAAACAACGATATCAAGATAATCAGCCATTATCTCATTTGATTTCATATCAATCTCCTGTAATATTTCTTTAAGTGCCATTTCAGCGTAGGTTTTTACTAGAACACTTTTATCATTTATTATAATTTCGCGTAGTCGCTCGTCAAATGTACGATTCTTCATTGAAGCAATCATTTTAATGGTACACGCTTTTATCCATTCATTATTTTCCATGAGTAACGTTCTAAAAGTATCATTGAGATTAGCTTTTTCAGTATGCCAATTCTTTTTAGCATATTTGATTCTTTCTTTAGAAGAATGTAAGCTAAAATAAGCGAGAAGATGCTTGGTTAATTTCTTTTCACCCAAGTTCTCAATTAATTCTAAAGCCGTAGATTTTATGTTCGTGTTGAAGCTTCGAATCTCTTTGTATAGTGAATCTACAATAGTATGATCATAAGAGTCCCTCGCGACTATACTGATAGCTGCTTTTAGAATCAGTTCATTTTGCAAAACAAGATGTTGCGCTAAAATATTGCCATAATAACCTTGATCTATATCGAAAATGAGTTGTATTGATTCTAGGTTTTCATATATCAAATGAACTTTATTAATGGCGGTTAATATAATAGTGTCATATTCTGAATAGCAGCGCCATTTGATAAGTAATTCAGTCACCGATTTCCATACGAAGGGATCAGCTGAAAAAACAAGTTCATAGAAGCATTCTTTTTTGGTAATAATTGAATTATAAATCGCATTAATCAAAGCGTTTGCAGCTATGCTACTTTGCTCGCCTAGATGAGTTGTAAAAATCTCTATTGCTTCATCTGAATCAACGATGCAAATATTACCAAATGATCTATAGGCATTTTCCCTAACCCTATCCTCAGAGTGTTCCATCGCTGTAATGATTGTGTTTTTAAATTCAGACAATTTCAAAGCTGAAATGATGTTAAGTGATAAAATTTGATAACGTGAATGCTCCAGATGAACTAAGGTATTTAATATTTCAGGCGCATGCTGTTTTGCCATTTCTGGTTCAAATTCATGTAAAGTCATAATAGCTTGTCCTGCCACCTCAATGTCTTCATCATCAATTTTTTTCAAAATAAATGGCGTAATAAGACGTTGGATTTCTTTGTATTTCACAAGCGCTTGTAAAGCCTTAATCCGGATATACGAATCTGAATCGTCAAGACCTTCAAGAATACTTAACAATATTTTAATCGAATCATATTCTCTTATTTTAATCGGCACTTCAAATGAGATTATTCTATATTCCTTAACATCTTTTACAGACCTCCCAATCGAATCATATACGGAATCTGAAGAAAAGTATTTAGAGAGCGTCTGCTTATCATACTTTATAAGTTTCTCATACTGCTCGTCTGCGATTCCCTCAATTAAAACTTGGACGTAGATAGATTTTGAAAATAAAAACCAAATATATATGCTAAACGTTATACCGGCCATCATTAAAGAAAAATTATTAAATGAAAGAAATCCGAAAGTTAAAATATAGCACAATTGCCCTGCAATCAAAGTACCGACACTCACTGGAACAAAATCAAAAATTGAAATCAAGGTGCTTTGATACTTCTCCTTCGCATTTTTACAAATTATGCCAATGACAACCAATCCGAGTTTAAAACAAAGAATATTTATAAGCCTTGAAATCGAAGTTGAATAAATATCTTCACCAAAAATATAAATGATCAAGAAGGAAAGAAACATTAATAGTAACGCAATCGCATTTGCCTTCCAAACACCATATGTTTGAATGGCCTTGTAAAACAACCATGAAAACAAAATGATCGAAGTGGCTGAAATAATCTCAAAGTATCCGAAGAATCTGGTAATTTTATTTAAATCACGAAAGTGGTCCTGTGCAGCAACAATAAATTGGAAATCTGAAACATAAAAAAAGCAATAGAGTGTTATGGAGATAATGAGTATTTTAACCCACATGGTAGAACTTGTTATTTTTTTAAAAAATTCCGTAAACCTAACTGCATTATTTTCAGGTTCAAAACTAGCATGCCAGCAATTTTTTTCCAGATTATAGACTATTAAAAACGCAATAAGTGTACAAAAAGCACATATACCAATATAACCTGCTGTACTGACAAAGCTAGGAAAAAAAATAAGAAAGCCACCTCCAAATAACAGACCCGCTGAATTAGCTGCGATTAAATAGCTATATATTTCTTTTGCTTTCTGGCCAGAAAAAAACTGAGCTGCGCAAATCCACATAATCATTTCAATAATTGAGCTAAGGCGTGTGCCTACAATGATTAATATAGATGCGCTTACCTTAAGAGAAATCGGAGTAAGAAATAACATTGAGCTTGCGAAAAACACAATAAAAATAGCAAATATAATCCATCGAATAAATTTCAAGATGGCATACTTTGAAAAATGGATGACAATATATAGGGCAATTAGAAAGTGAATGAATGCACTTACTGAATAAATAGACGGCAAAGAATTTGATCCCACCTCATGAGTGAAATAGGCTGTTGTCACCCATCTTGCAATAACAGCTACAAATCCAATCGTAAAAAACAGCAAAACATTCAGAAGCACTGTTTTTTTATTAGTTTGCTGGAGAAAAGTTATCTCTTTATGAGCCACAAATTATCTCACATGCAAAATGCATAACTTGTTACAATATGGGCTATCGACTAAATTCTTAGGCCAATGTAATAATGTTAGATTACAGCTAACACTAATTCACGATATGTAGATTTATATAAATAGAATAACCTTAGTAGCACGTCAGTATCATTCCAAAGTCATTCTAAGGTACTACAAGCAGGTATTTTGAACAGTTCGCAAATAATCATGCAAAGACAAAGATCTGTGATATATTTTGCAGCAGCAGACTATGGAAAACGCTAATTAAAGATGTCAAAAACTTTTATGACGCCGAGGTCTATCAATATTCTAAAAAGTTCGCTTCTGGAGCTACAATTTAGTTTACATTTTATATTTCTCATAAAGGTATCAGCCGTTACCTTTTTAACACCCATAAGACTTGCTATTTGTGAGGTAGAAAGGCCTTTAATATAATGTGCAAGACATTCCATTTCACGTCTTGATAGTTTTATCCCTTTGCTGTCTTCAAAATAAAATCGTTTAATTTTCAAGTTTTGATGCAACTGTTCCATATCAGGTTGAGCTACAGTAAATGCCGGCATATCACACATCATACCCTCAGGAACTAAAATGGGTTGATTCGTCGCTTCCTGAATGAGCTTGGCTGCTTTATCTTTGAAATAAATTATAAATTTATTTATTATATCAATGTTATTAATATAAAATTGAAGAACATTCATTTTATCTTGAGGTGCTGCAATTGAAATTATTTCAGAAAAAGATTCATAGCGTTTAAAAATATGTATACCAGATCCATAATTCATGTGCCTTGAATTTTCTTGCAATGTATTATTTTGAATCATATCTGATGTGTATACACCATCGGGTGTTACTTGTGAACAATAGGGACTTTGCGATTCAAACCAAGCGTGAAAAAGATCATTGTCTGTCTGCAAAGAAATGCTTTTATTTCGATCAAAATCTCGAGCATAACTAAAAAAGTTCAAACCAGTTGCCTCTAAAAATGGCTTTGCAATTTTACAAACCATTTTAGTTGAAGAAAGACTGGGATTGCTGCTAGCTAGACTAAATTGATGCATTTAAAAATCACCTGTATTCACGTCATAAAAATATATCACGAAAACAAGTAAAAAATAATGCCTCTACTGATGAAAGGCATTTAATGGGAGATTAAAGGTTCAGATCTAGAGCGGATAGTACTTTCTCAGCTTTTATTTAATCCATTCACAAGATAAGTCCCAGCCAATATCCTCGATAGTTATTTAACCCCATTATTAAACATCGCTTTAAGTTTTTTCTTAGCAACATCTAACACTTCTTGCTCTACACTTTGAGCAATATTTGGCTTTAGTTTTTTGCGCAAGGAATGACGTCTTGCATGGATATAGGTCCTTTGCTTTTCCACTTCATCTGGCAATGCAAAAATTGATTCTTCTAAACGATAACCTATTCGTAATTCTTTAATCATAGCTTCAGCCTTTTCTGACTGACCATGGAACAGATTTAAGAGATTACGCTTCATCTGGGTTATAGATTGCCCCATCATAACCACTTTGGCGCCAAGTGCCGTAATATCCTTCCATACCACGCCATTAAGAGGCGCTAATTCAAATTGATTATAGCCATTAGTGAAATTTGGTTGAGATACAGTCTTCCCTTGTTTAACTTCATCAAATGATAATTTACTCACCGCACCACTCAATGCTAATGAAAATACATAGCAGCTGTTTAAATCTTTGAGGAGTTCTGATTGAATAGCAATGACTTCAGCATCACCTAATTGCTTTGAGGCAACAGATAAAAACTGCTGTAAAAAACTCGCTTGAAAGCCTAGGCTGGCCGGCTCTACACAAATAATCTCACATCTTTTTTGTGAATCGTTATAGCCAACATCAACCAACATAGCATGACCTTGCCCCAACACATCGACAATAAATTGCGTTCTGGGTTGGCATCCTTCTTTAATCAGTTTAACCTGTGTCAGAAATTTTTGTAGAACGTCAGCGTCGATTTGATATTGATGAGAAACATTGCGATTAAAGATAACTTCGCCGTGATAGGCGCCGTTGCTAAGCTTGCTCGTTTGATTCTTTCTTGCAACATGGAACTGCAATTCTTTAAATCCCATATGATTGGGATTATAAAGACATTGTAGAATATATATTTTTTTCAATAATAATTGTCTCAGATCGGTAATTTCATGCTCTAATTGTGGATCTGATACTGGCTTATGATAAAAATCAGATCGTTTTAAAGCCGATAAACTGGCGGCTATCTCTTTGCAAATCTGATGCCGTTGTTCTTGTGTTTTAGGTGGCGTAAGCATACATTTGCTCGCAACCATTTCATAGGCAAAAAAAGCATTAAGCAAACATAAATCAGCAAAGCATTGTCTTTTTTCAGGATTTTCTAAAATCTGAGCAAATAAGCGTTGGTCCGCTTGAAGGTGCACAATAATAGCCATTAAAAGATTCGTGTTGTAAGTTCTAATCTTATCTAACTCGGTATTTGGCGCATTTCTAAAATATTGTTCTGTTCTTATTGCTAATGATTGAAAAGCCGGGGACATATTGGGTGGGGGCACAAAACTTAAAGCACCCCAATTGTTAAAAGCAAATTTGATTGAAACCTGGATCGCTTTCTTAAAGAGAGGTATTTTATCAAGCTCTAAAAGACTCACCTCACCTTCTTGCAACATAACTTCTAAATTCACAGAAGGTGCTTTAGGCTCCAACTTTAAGCGCGATAAACCAGCCGCTAAAAACATGTCAACGATAGCAGGAATATCTGATTTAAGACCTAACATATAAGGTGTTTCTTTGTCACCAGCATGGATATCTGCGCCATGGTCAAGTAACCATTTCACCGCCTCAATTTTTACGTTTGCAGTGGCCCGGTGTAAAGCAGTTAGACCCGATGGTTGTCCTGGCTTATCAATGACGCTTTTATCTTTTTGGTACAGTTCTTCCAATTTCGCCACATTACCGTCACTGGCAGCCGTTCTAAAATCTTTGCCGAAATCGAGCATATGCATATCCGTTAGTTAGCTTTGACAAGTTATTGACCAGTAATATATAGCAATAATGCCCTTGTCTTCAATGTAAACCCGTTTTGTTGGATGTCCTTATTAGAAGTAATTCGCAAAAATGTGAACTTGTTAAGAGTTAGGCTGTCATAAAATTAAGATCCCTGAATAAAAGGGTGTATATCATGGCAATAAAAAATAAAGTTATCGCTGGCATCATTGGTGCTGCCGTGATCGGGCTTGGGATCACTGCAGTGGTTTTCTCGGGTGGTTTAGCCGCAATAGCTTTTCTAGCCGTAGGGTCTGTTGCATCTGCAGCAATAATGTATGGCGGCATAGAGCAAGATAGAAAAGCAGAAATGGGCGCTAGAGCATACCGAAGTAAGTATGGATATGGCTATTCAGGTGGAATTCAAGAAATAGGCAATTTCTTTAAACGACTGGGAGGAAAGAAAGAAAAAGATGAAATTCCTTCAACACCAGAACAAAAAACAAAAGATAAGCAAGCACCCGAAGTTGAAGATACTTCGAAGTATAAAGGGAAATTTAATAACGTTTTAGGAGAGCTCAAATCCTTAAAAAGAGAAGATGATTCTAGTAATATTTTACCATCTAATATGTACACACCTAAAGAAACACATGAAGTTCAAAAGCTAAGAAATACAGACAAATCAAAAGTACCCGACAATAAAGAGGACGAATCTTTGAAGGGTGGAAACGTTAAAATAAAAAAATAATCTTTAAATACAGCTGCAAGAAACGCCAGACACTATAAGAACTTCCACCTCAAAGTTAATTTCTCTGACCTATACTTAAAGTAGATATTCGTGTCTCTAACCATGTTGAGGTCTAACATGCCTATCACCAATCAAACCGATCCCAAATTAGCTGCTCTTGAATTAAAACAAATGCAAATCAACGATTACGTTAAAATTGAATCGAATGAATTCGAAGGCTGTCGTTGGGATAAGGCTGATGGACCCCAAAAATGTCCGCATATAAAAGCGGTAATGGAGAAATGGAATAAAATTCAGATGATAGCACGCGATGACATTCTTTTGGCAAAATCACTTGATGATCAAAAAAGACAATTTGCATTTTATGCACACCTAATGAAGGAATCAAGCGCGATTGGAGATTATCAAAGCTCACATGCAATTTATACTTCATTAAATTGTGCTTCAATAGCTCGATTACAAAAAGTACTAATGGACAGCACAACTGCCCAAATAGTTGAAGAACATAAAATCTTATTCGATAATTCTTATAAACAAAAACATTTAAAAGAAGCGCAAACAACGCGTTTAGGTCAAGGCTCCGTCGTCCCCTTAATGACCACAATACTAGCACCTTTTGTGGATGCTGATGGTATGACAGCTCAAAATGGATCCTCCGAAGAACAAATAGCTAAAATTGAAAGACAAAAAATCAAAATAAAGGCTCAAGCGACTAGTCATTTTGAGCAATTCAAATTTTCAATGTTAGCATCCCCTGTCATGGAAGAGCCAAATTGCTTTAGCTTTCAAGTGTTAAATGAAACGCAAAGTTACAATTTATCTTTAGCTATTCTCCCAAGAAAATCTTTAGATAATCCGAACCCTCAAGCCTTCCTTCAATTTGATGAGATCAATAGAATCAGACAAGAACTAGGATATGATGAAATCAAAGAACCCTTTAATCTGGATCTATCAAGAGCAATTCTGGAACAAACCATAAGCAATTTCTTATATCCATTATTAGTTGAGTTAAAAGCTCAGGCTAAGGAAGCACAATTAGAAACCAATCTTGATCCCTTATTTGCATATGTTGCAAAGTCTATCGCAGAGCACCCTGATGACGAAATGATAGAAAGTCTAAAAAACATATTACCAAATAACATTTTAGGCAAACCTGAATCTTATATTGATGGTCTTCCAAGCGGAAAATTATTTTCAACGAAGCTAGACGAGTTAAAAGGAGAAATAAATGAGTTTTCTGAACTCTCAGCTTTAAAGGCAGCTCCAAAAAAAATATCAATCATTTCTTCCCCTACTTTTATACCTGGCTTTCAAGCCTCCAAAAAACAAGGGCAAGATATCATTGCTGCCCACAAGGCATCTTCCATCGATGAT
This sequence comes from Uncultured Candidatus Berkiella sp., assembly GCA_964468105.1. GTDB lineage: Bacteria > Pseudomonadota > Gammaproteobacteria > Berkiellales > Berkiellaceae > Berkiella. The sequence goes on from CAYXVT010000112.1 coordinate 9,181, forward strand.
GAAATCGATGAACAATTTCGCGATAGTTGCGTTGTTCTTCCTGAACCCACGAAATTAAGAATAAAACGAACTGAATAGTCCTAATTATTGTTTATAACGACATTTCCGTTTTCATCATAAGAAAAATAAACGATATTGCCATTGGCATCATAGTAGTAATAATTTTTGTTTCCCGTAGCATCTAAATAAAAGTAAACTTGATTACCGTTGGCATCAATAGTGTAGAATACTGTATCTCCGTTTTCATCGGTATAATAGTAAACAAGATTTCCATTTTCATCATAATATGAACTAACATCATTGTTTACATAAGGCGCAGGAACAGAATAAACATTATTATCGACATATGGGACTGGTTCAGAATAGCCATAAGGATAAGGAATCGGTATATTACCCTGAATGATCACAGTTGTATTATCGTGATGCTCACGATCATGGTCATGATGATGACGACGATATTCGTTTGAATTCTTCCAATAATTCTGAACACTTCCACTTTGAACAGTTCCTCCCTGAGCATTTCCCTGTACTACACCTCCTTGAGTATTTCCTTGTACTACACCACCTTGAACATTTCCACCTTGAATCGCTCCTTGATGGTGGCGTTCATGTGGGACATTTTGTGGCGCTAAAACTTGTGCGGCACCACCCTGTAAAGCACCACTTTGCACATTCCCAGATTGATGATGTTGCTGTTGCTGTTGCTGTTGCTGTTGCTGTTGCTGAACAATTGCACCTTGAGCCGCGGCACTTTGTGCATTCCCAGCTTGATGATGCTCCTGATGCTGATGTTGGACGATAGCACCAGCTGCACTATTTTGCTGTGTTATTGCATGTGGAACACTTCTTGCTTGAGAAGCTTGTCCTTGTGGTTGTGGAATTACATGTTGAACGGCTGCAGCGCCACCGCTATGTTGTTGTGCTTGACCTGCATTATGTTGAGCTTCTAATCGTGGCTCAGCTCCCAAGCATGTTCCTATAAAAGCCGTTGAGATAACGAGTAGTAGTGCTTTCATAGAATAGGCCTTTATTTGATGTACCATATTGGTTAGACAGGTTATCTCCTTATAAAGTTCCGCTAAAATAAATCACAAGACTTGCCTATTCACGAATAATGTTATCCTTGTAACTCATTTTGTTGGGCCATTTTCATATGCTTTTAGGCTAATTCAATAATTTGGCCTTGCAGGGTCTATAATATGCATCAATTTGGCCCTAGGACTATCTGAGAAAGTATGAGCCGCCATAAGAGTCTTGATAAAGATGTAAAGCACAATATCGCTTGGATCCAAGCTCAACCCTTTGTCACTAAAATAGTGATTGGGATCTCCGAAAGCTGTAGACATAAATATCCACCAGGGCATATCCGCTTCAAAATGGATGTTGATGGCGGCATCAAGATTAATGCTTATTCTGGCAATGGCGTTACCGATCTATTTATTAAAATTGAACCCCTCACAGAGCGTGAAAATATCAAAGAACTTATCAAAAAACGTTTTGGCAGAATCTCCATTTCAAAGAAATCTTCATAGTAACCTAAATTAAGTTGACGTATTGCCTAACTGTAGTTAGAGTATTAAATTCCAAAAGAAAACAATTTACGTGGCTTACTTATGTGGTCTAAATTCAAGTCTTACTTCAGCATTTTGCTCAACGTCTGGGAAGCAGTGGCAACCTCTTTAGGTTTAGTCTTCACCATCATGGGATTAAAAGAACTCTGGGGGGCTGAGGGTCGGCAAAATTACTCCCTAAGGGCGAGAATTGGGTTAACACTCTTTTACCTTTGTCATATTGGGGCAGTTATTCTTGCTGCCGGTTTTTTAGGCGAGCTGCTTGTAACCGTGCCAGTTGCGACTGTTTTAGTTAGCGCGACCAGTCTTTTAAACGATTATTTTGAATATTTTAATGAAGGGTATCAAAACTATAAGCGCAATAATGAATTGCAAAGACTCCAAACTCAATTATCGCAGTATAATATTGATTTTGAACAAAATGCTTTATTCTTTGAAGACGTTCAGCAATCCCAAGATGAACTTAACTTACTGGAAATCCAAAGAGACGAACTCGTCTGCTTTCTAAGCAAAATTGAAACCGAAGGTGGTCAAGATACTGCTAATGCGTTTAAAATTATCGAAGAAATAGCTGCAAACCTTAAAGAAAAATATAATTCTCTTATTAATGAAAATGAAGTCATTTACAATTTTTATCAAATATTTGGATCAAATGCTAATGAATATCAGATCATCAAGGATACGAATGAAGAAGTAAAATTAGCGACCAGTCAAAAAGCACAGCTACAAAGAGAGTTAGATCGTTTAAGATTTCCTACAAATCATTCGCCTGCAAGACAGTTACAAATAACTCAAGAACAGTCTCTGCTCGATGCCAGTATTAAAGCCCATGGCATTATTAACCAACACTTTTTTAAATTAGCTAAATCAAAATCGATTTTAATTGAATTGCAAGATCAATTGGCTCACCTTGATCAAAAATATGCGAAACCACCTTTCTCACAGTACAGTCGAACAGAAAAAAATCAAATAAAAAAATTAGAATTGGATTATTTAAAAGAAAGGATTCAATCGCTTAAACACATTATACAAAAAGCAACGAATCCAAGCCCACAGCCTGATAATAA
>CAYXVT010000113.1:0-2504 GCA_964468105.1 Uncultured Candidatus Berkiella sp.
CTCAAAGCTGGGATCTTCAATAGCTCACTTGGCCCTATGCTTGTAGTCTCATGCCCCATCTCTTATGCGAAAAATACAGATGTCGAAGGAACCCTCATTATTGGCCGCTTGATTAATCAAGATGTTATTCATCTTATTCAAAGTTTGTCCTATACCGATGTTAAGCTATGGCCCTTAGGGGGGGCTACGCTCAATGTTTCTCAGCGCATGATCATTCAAAAATTGCTTCAAGGAGATTCTGACTTCACCATAGAACAAAGTGGTGATGTTTTTCGTGGATATATGTATTTACAAGATCTCAATATGCAGCCGACCTTATTAATTTCGACAACTCAGCCCCGAGAAATTACGCAAACCATTGAGCTTGGCGTTACAGAAATTGGAACCATATTTATAGTTCTGCAAATTCTATTTTTAATAACCATCTTCTTTTTAATTCGCAGTACTCTACTCGTGCCGGCCAGGCAACTGATCCAACAACTCAATCAGCCACGCAAAGATTGGCGGCCTGTACATGTAGATACAAAACCTTGGAATGAGATGGGAATATTGGCAACAGGCATATCAAATTTGATCTCACGTCACCAAGACAGATTAACCCAAGAAACCATCATGGCTTATCGTGATGGTTGCTATCAAACACGACAACATTTATTCCAAGAGATTGAAGATACACTCAAACCTGTGATTGAGGGAATTGAATTAACAGAAAAAAAGCTTTCCAACTTACCCACGAATGACCTTGAATGGATCATCGCAGAAAGCAAAACGGGTCAGGTTTCTCTAGAACACCTTGCCGAATATTCAGAAAAACTACAAATCATCAATGAAAAATTACGACATTATCAAAAAGAAACGCGTCACCGCCTATATGATTTGTATACCAGAACGTTGCGAAATGCTGCTGCTATTCGTGCACAATCGCGTAGTCTTGATACAATCAGAGAGTTTACGCCGATTGGATTAAAAGATCAGAAAGAGAAACCTCAAACATCTAGATCTTAATGAATGTAGCGCTTATTATGTTGATAGAAGTGACAAGTTAAATGATAAAAGAGAGAGACAGTGGCAAATTTTGAAATTTTACTCATCATCTTAGGACTTGCAGTGGTTATCGTCTCAGTTTTGAGACGAATGCAGCTCCCTCCCTTATTGGGTTACCTGATTGCAGGTGCTCTGGTGGGCCCCTATGGCTTAGGTTTGCTCGAATCCAAAGAAGAAATTCGTAACATTGCAGAATTTGGGGTGGTTTTCTTATTATTTTCCATTGGATTAGAACTCTCTTTACCAAAACTCATCTCCATGCGCCGTGCTTTACTTGGCCTTGGTGGTATGCAAGTTCTACTATGCACCGCTGCTGCTCTTTTGGTTGCCAAAATTGCTGGTCTTAGCTGGCCAGCAGCGATCGCCGTTTCTGGCGCTTTGGCACTATCTTCTACTGCAGTGGCTACTAAACAGCTCGTTGAGCAAGATGAACTTGACCAATCTCACGGTAAACTTGCTCTGGCTATATTGCTCTTTCAAGATCTTGCAGCCGTTCCCTTTCTTATTATCGTTCCTGCTCTTGCTAGCGCCGGCGGGGAAAATTCCGTTGGAGAATTGTTATTAACCCGTATAGGCGTAGGTACGCTTATCTTTTTAGTTATGCTTGCGGCAGGCCGTTGGCTATTACGTCCTCTTTTTCATCATATAGCCCAAGCTCGTTCTTCCGAGCTTTTTATGCTAACCGCTCTTTTGGTGGTATTAGCCTCGGCTTTTTTAACTGAACACTACGGCTTGTCTGCAGCTCTGGGGGCTTTTTTAGCCGGTGTGATGCTAGCCGAAACTGAATACGTTCATCAAATTGAATCCGATATTCAACCCTTTAGGGATATTTTACTTGGTTTATTTTTCATCTCGGTGGGTTTAGTATTTGATCCTCGCGTGGTGATGAATGACTGGCAATGGGTTTTTGCTATATTACTATCGCTCATCATTTTTAAAACGGCCGTTATAGCCCTATTAGCAAAATTAGCAGGAGCTCCTGCTAAAACAGCTCTGCGTACCGGACTTATACTCGCCCAAGGTGGTGAATTTGGTTTATTCTTAATTGCCGTGGCTTATGATCTCAACATAATCAATGTGCACGATAGCCAAATTGTCATAGCTGCGACTGTCATTAGCATGGCCGTTTCACCGTTGTTAATTCGTAACAGTAAAGAGATCGCTCTGGCAATCCTTAGGCGCTTTAACAAAAATTACGCTAATGAAAATTTTGACGACATGGCCCCACCAGCAAAAGCGTTAGAAAGTCATGTTATTATCTGTGGTTATGGTCGTGTAGGCCAAACTTTAGCCAGATTTCTTGAATATGAAGGGATCTCTTTTGTGGGATTAGATGTTGATCCTGTGCGTTTAAGAGAGGCCAGAGCCGCCTCTGAGCCAGTCTTTTTTGGAGATCCTACTCAAGAAAGTGTTCTTGTAGCAGCAGGCATCACTAAAGCTCGCATGCTTATTATAGCCTT
>CAYXVT010000113.1:2514-11782 GCA_964468105.1 Uncultured Candidatus Berkiella sp.
CTCCCAAACAGGCTCTGAAAATATTGCGATCGGTTCGACAATTAAATAAAGAAATACCCATCTTGGTGCGTACCACCGATGATAGCGATTTAGAAGCTTTGCAAGTCGCTGGGGCAACTGAAGTTATTCCAGATAAATTAGAATCAAGCCTCATGCTAGCCTCCCATATGCTTATTCTATTAGGACAATCGCCTACTAGAGCGCAGCAACAAGTTGCTGAAGTAAAAGCCAATCGTTACAAAATGCTGCGCAGCTTTTTTGAAGGTGAAAATATCGGTCATCTTGAAGATAAGCCACAAAAGAAAGTCTACCTGCATGCGGTTGAATTAACAGAAGGCGCTTATGCAATAGGGCGTACTTTAGAAGATTTGGTTGCTCAGCAAGTGCCCATTAAAATTTCTTCTTTTTCTCGAAACGGTTATAAATGTAACGAACCCACCGCCCATATGATATTTCAAGCAGGGGATATCTTAGTTTTAGAAGGCACCAATGAAGACATTTATAATGTTGAAGAGAAATTATTACAGGGCTAGAGTCAATTGATAGCTATTCATCCTGCTCTTTACTCCCTTTATCCTAAGTAGATTTTATTCGGCATACATAAAAAAAGTCCTATGCTAAATTCTTGTAACTACATACAATGAATGATAAGGATGGCAACATGAAACATGGCGCAAAAGGTACTCTAACTGAACCTAAGGTTCATAAAATCGCTTTTATCACCCATGGCACTGCAGTTCCAACTCCCTATGGTGGAAGCATTCCCAAACTTGCGGCAAATTTTATGCAGCCAGATTTGTTTTCCAAAGATGCCGCTTTAAAACTGCTCCCTATCGAAAAAACAGATAAAACAGATGCCGCTAGGAATTTTATCCCTCTTTTTGAAGATACTGAAATAAACAATATATATAAACTTGAATGGTCCGGCCTATATGGACCCAATGTTTGGCAATCGGCAGCCGACTTTCTATCTGATCAAATTCTTAAAATGGTTAAACCTGATGAAATAGTAGAAATCGATTGTTTAGGTCACAGTCATGGTGGCGATGTCTTTCGACTCCTCGCAGAGAACTTACAAGATCATAAAAATATACGCTTTAAACATATTTATACCAATTGTACTCCGCTTTGCATTTCTCCACCCTTGATAATGCCATCCAATGTAGAAAATTGGATCCATGTTACCCATCCAAAAGATAATATGGCTTATCTTGGTTCATGGTTGATGCAGGGGATCTGCAGCAGGACACCCGTTAAACGTAAAGTGGAAGACTTGATTGCTGAATATGAAAAAGTCCATGGACAGAATATTAGCTATAAAGGGATTTGCAAATCCATTGAGCTACCCACTGAGTTAAATTTAGCAGATCCTCACAATGACGCTATGCGCAAATCTGCTGCTGATTTTATTATTGCTAAGGTAAAAGAAATTCATGCGGCACAAGAGAAAGACCAGAGATCAACAAAACGCCCCAAAAGATAATTAATTATAATTGTCATTTATTTTTATTTGCGTTTTTTTGAAATCTTTTCTCTCTCTTTGACGAGAGTAGCAATCTCAGCTTCAGTCGGTAAAAGTGTGGAACAAGTCAAATCTTCTTCTTGAAGATGTTGCTCACTGATATCTTCTTCAATGTGAATGAGATCTTCTTTAAATGGCAAAGACATTTCCCCATCATGAAGCAATGTGATCTCATCGAGATGATCAAATCGATGTGCGTTAAGCGCTGATATTTTTTTGTCGAGTTTTTTCAATGGATTTTGCTGCATATCACCCTCTCATCCTCAATAATGTAGCACACCTCAAGGGTCATCAAAATGTTTCGTCTATAGTCAAATGAGCGCAACTGCACAGAATTTCGCATAATCTTTTATTCAATATTGCATAAATTCCCTGATAAAAACGAGTTTTTTCACTTCAGTGGTGGTTGGCTATATCAACAACATAAAGATATAGTGCCCTTTTTTTTGAAAGGGAATTTGAAATGTCGCTCGCCGTTGTTTTTAGCCGTGCTAATGTGGGCATTGACGCCCCACAGGTTGTTGTTGAAACCCATATCTCCAATGGATTGCCCCAATTTACAATGGTTGGTTTGCCAGAAACAGCAGTTAAGGAAAGTAAAGACAGAGTTCGAAGCGCTTTGATGCAAAGCGGATTTGAATTTCCCCTTAAACGCATCACGGTCAATCTTGCGCCAGCTGATTTACCCAAAGAAGGGGGGCGCTTTGATCTCCCGATAGCCATTAGTATCTTATTAGCATCGGAACAATTAAATTGCCAAAATATTGATCAATATGAATTTGCTGGAGAACTTGCTCTGAGCGGTGAACTGCGCCCTGTCAAAGGCGTTTTGCCTTTTGCGCTTTCTACTCAAAAAGCTAAAAGACAATTAATTATTCCTTTGGGCAATCAAGAAGAAGCAAGCTGGGTTTCTCCATTACCAATTTATACTTTTATTGATTTTATCAGCGTCTATTCGCATCTGTCGGGTCATCGTTTACAAGACCCCATAGCATTTGCTCCCATGAAAGAATTTCAAAATGAGACAGCGACATGCATGTCAGAAGTCTGCGGCCAACATCATGCCAAACGAGCACTTGAGATTGCGGCAGCTGGTGGTCATAGCTTATTAATGATAGGCCCACCTGGCACGGGCAAAACCATGCTGGCTAGCAGGTTAAATACCATATTGCCGCCGCTTACCCGTTCTGAATCATTGGAGGTTGCCGCCATTTATTCCATAAGCCAACAAGGTTTTCAAAAGCAAACTCTCGCTAAAAGACCGTTTCGTCAACCTCATCATACCGCATCAGCCGTTTCTCTGGTGGGTGGTGGGCGTCAACCTATGCCAGGGGAGATCTCTTTGGCGCACCATGGGGTATTATTTTTAGATGAGCTTCCCGAATTTAGCCGACATGTGTTAGAAGTCCTTCGAGAGCCTTTAGAATCAGGCAAGGTCAACATCACACGAGCAGCAGGAAGAGCAGAATATCCTGCTAGTTGCCAATTAATCGCTGCGATGAATCCCTGTCCATGTGGTTATTTATCCGATCAACGTCATCCTTGCCGATGCACACCAGAACAAATACAACGCTATCGCAGTAAAATTTCTGGCCCCTTACTTGATAGAATTGATATGCATATTGAAGTGCCTACTTTACCAGCCCAACGCTTATCAACATTTCATCCCAAACAAGAAGAAACCACCCAAGCAATTGGGCAGCGCGTCATGAAGGCCCGTGAACTTCAACAAACTCGATGCGGACAGATCAATTCTAAACTGAACTCTCATGAAATAATTGCATTTTGTAAACTAGATGCCCATGGCCAACAAATGTTAACATCAGCCTTAGAAAAACTGGGAATTTCGGCTCGTGCTTATCATCGTATACTAAAAGTTGCTCGCACGATTGCTGACTTGAGTGATTCAGAGAACATCCAAAGTATCCATGTCTCTGAGGCCATTCAGTTTCGTAAATATGATAGACAATTATAAAAATAGCCCATCCAGAAAATTCTTGAACTGGTTACCGCGGACAAGCCGCGGTACGTAGAAGAGGTGATGGCTATATAGGGATATTACAGTGCATGCATTTTCAATCTCGATCTTTCTTAGTGCATTTCTACTCTTTATTGTTCAACCACTATTAGCCAAAAAATTATTACCTTGGTTTGGTGGCTCTCCTGCTGTGTGGTTATCTATTGTTCTATTTTTTCAAATCGCACTTTTAGTAGGTTATCTGTATGCGTTCGCGCTAACTAAAATCAAAAAATTATCAACCCAAGTTATTATTCATTTCACCTTATTATTACTTTCACTTATTTTTATTCCCATTGCGCCTTACGAAAATGCAAGCATCATTAGCTTGTGGCCACACGTTGCTATTATGACTGTGCTTAGCCTAACTTTTTTACTACCCGGTATTCTTATTTGCGCGTCAAGTCCTTTATTTCAACATTGGTATTGCCAGTGTTATCAAACAGATTTTCCTTATCGATTCTATGCTTTATCCAATTTTGGATCTTTATTAGGGTTAATCGCATTTCCTTTTATATTGGAACCCTTATTAGGCATACATCTCCAGCTCTATTTATGGTCTGGATTTTATCTTTTGTTTTTACTCAGCTCTAGCGCTTGCTTAATTCTCGTCACAAGACGCGCACCAGAGCAAATGAAATCTGATAACGCAACGTCTGCCGTGTTATCCAAAACCGCATTAAGCTGGTGGGTGCTGCTAACTTTTTTAAGCAGCGCATTACTGTTATCCACCACCCAAGTGACTTTGCAAAATATTGCTGGCTTCCCCTTACTTTGGGTGATCCCTTTAGCACTTTATTTAATTTCATTTATTATCACTTTTGCCTATCCTAAATCCTATTATCGCCCATTATGGATTGGCCTATTTTGCGTTTTATGTGGGATTGTTTTTTATTTCCCCTCTCATCACAAATTTTCCTTAATGTTACAAATTGGGCTTTATTCAGGTTTGCTTTTTTCAGGCTGCATGATTTGCCAAGGTGAATTGATTCGATTAAAGCCCGATAAATCTCTGCTAACTTCTTATTATCTTGCCATTGCTTTAGGCGGTGTGCTGGGCGGATTTTTTGTTAATCTCGCTGCACCACTGATTTTCAATGAATGGTGGGATTTTTACAGTATCTTATTTGGTGTTTTCCTATGTGGCGCTTATTTTTCTGTTTCTTTGATGCCAGCAAATCAAAGTTACCCCCGCTTAGCGCTGGGTGGTATTTGGGCAATTGCCTTTGTTGGATTAGGTATATTGCTGAGCCTACATTTAAAAAGTATTCATCAAGATGTGATCTATCATCATCGCAATTTCTTTGGCGCATTTGAAATTGCTGAACGCAATCCTAATATCCCTGAACATCATTATCGAACGTTAACCAATGGTAATATATTACATGGTAAGCAATATTTAGAACCTGCAAAGCGTAATTTGGCAACCAGTTATTATAGTCTTGGCAGTGGTGTTGGTTTAGCTGTTGCCTATCAGCGTGAACAAAAACAATATCAAACAGTAGACAAAGGATTACGCATTGGTGTTATTGGTCTTGGTACAGGAACCATTGCTGCCTTAACTATGAGAGGCGATCATTTACATTTTTATGAAATTGATCCTGACATTGAAAAAATAGCAAAAGAATATTTTTATTACCTTCATGATACACCAGCAAATGTGGCAGTTGACATCAATGATGGTCGGATTGCACTTGAAGATAAATTCAAGCAATCCGGTTCAGAACATTTTGATGTTCTTGCAGTTGATGCTTTTAATGGCGACGCCATCCCTGTACATTTGTTAACACTTGAAGCCATGCAAATATATTTATCTCATCTTGCTCCTAATGGCATTTTAGCTTTTCATGTTTCAAGCCGTTACGTTGATCTTTACCCTCCGCTACAAGCTCTAGCAAATGATTTACATTTGTTTGCTTTTACAACAACCAATGCGCAAGATTTAGAAAAAGGGATCTTTAATTCGCAATGGATTTTAATTACGCGCAATGGTGATTTAGGAGCCTATTTATATAGCAAAAATGTTTTATTCTTTCCGAATGAAAGAATAACACCTGTTTGGACCGATGATTTTAACTATCTATTATCCGTCATTCGCTGGAAATAATCTGAGTAGGGTGGGCAAAGTGAAACGTGCCCACCATCTTAGTTTGAAATTGGTGGGCACACTTCGTTTTGCCCACCCTACACAGACCAGTAAAACTTGCACCAACTCTGCGATTATTTTAGACTACGCAGCCCCCTAATGAACAAGCGCGCATCCGGATAAGTCTATGTCTGAACTTAATGAACAGCAAAAAGCAGCAGTCCACTATATGGACGGTCCCTTACTCGTCATCGCTGGCGCAGGCAGTGGCAAAACACGTGTGATAACTCAGAAAATCTCCTATCTCATTAATGACTGTCAGTTCAATCCTAAAAATATTTACGCTGTTACTTTTACCAATAAAGCAGCACGTGAAATGAGTGCTCGTTCGCAAAAGTTATTCGGAAAAAATAAAGTTGGGAAAATAAATGTTTCAACCTTTCATTCCTTAGGATTAAATATTTTAAAAAAGGAAGGAAAACATTTAGAATTGCACGCGAATTTTACTTTGTTCGACACCATTGACAGCATCAATTTGTTAAAAGAACTCAGTGGCAAAATTACAGCTGTCAGTGATGACAATATCAAAATTATTCAGCACACAATTTCTAATTGGAAAAATGATTTATTAACACCTGCGCAAGCTCTTGAAAGCAGTACCAGCGAACAAATTCATCTTGCTGCGCGGTTTTTCGCCGCCTATGAAAGCACCTTGCGGGCTTACAATGCGGTGGACTTTGATGATCTGATTGCGTTACCAGTGAAACTCTTTAAAGAGAACAGTTCCGTTTTAGAACAATGGCAAAATAAAATTCGCTATTTGCTTGTCGATGAATATCAAGATACTAATACTGCTCAATATACTTTGATCAAACAATTATGTGGTGTGCGTGGTGCACTCACTGTGGTTGGCGATGATGATCAGTCAATCTATGCTTGGCGAGGCGCCAAACCTGAAAATATTGAATTATTGCAGTCAGATTATCCTCACCTTAAAGTCATTAAGCTCGAACAAAATTACCGTTCAACCAGCACCATACTGCGAGCAGCAAATCAATTAATTAGTAATAATCCACATATATTTCAAAAGCAACTATGGAGCACTTTGGGTCAAGGAGAGCCTATCCGAATTTTGGCCACCCCCAATGAAGAAGGTGAAATTGAGCGTGTCGTGAGTGAGTTGATGACCCATCAATTTCGCTATCGTCTTCCTTATGATTGTTATGCCATTTTATATCGAAGCAATCATCAGGCCAGAAATCTTGAGCAAGCCTTACGCACCAATGGGATCCCTTATCAAATCAGTGGCGGCACTTCCTTTTTCGCCCGCACTGAAATTAAAGATTTATTTGCCTATTTTCGTTTAATGACAAATCATGATGATGATTCTGCTTTTTTACGTTGTGTTAACACCCCAAAACGTGACATAGGGCCTGCTACGCTGGAGAAATTAGGCTTATATGCCAAAAGTCGGGAATGCAGTTTATTCAATGCCTGCTTTGAAATGGGGTTGTCTGAATATTTAAACGATCAAGCGCGCGATCGTTTACATGATTTCGCGCAGCTGATCCAACAAACTTTTGAACAAGCCAATAGCGATGAATGTGCTAAGGTGCTGCATGATTTTGTCAAAGAAATTGGTTATTTTGAACATTTAACCGATACGTCCACCACACCTAATAGCGCTCAAAAGCGAATAGACAATGTGCTGGACTTGCTATCTTGGTTGACTCGTCTTATAAAAAATGAAGAAAAGCCGCTGTCATTCCAAGATGCGATTCATAAAATGATTTTGTTAGATATTTTAGACAGAGATTCCAAACAAGATATCAATATGGTTCAATTAATGACGCTGCATGCGGCGAAAGGTTTAGAGTTTCCGCATGTTTATATTATTGGTTGGGAAGAAGAAATTCTCCCCCATAAAACCAGCATTGAAAGTGATGATGTTCATGAAGAACGGCGCTTAGCTTATGTGGGCATGACGCGTGCGCAAAAGTCACTGACCCTTACCTATACCAAACAACGTAAACGCTATGGCGAGCAGCAATCGATTATTCCAAGTCGTTTCTTGGATGAACTTCCGGAAGAATTGGTATTTAGAGAAGATAATCAACCGCCCAAATCTGAAGAAGAACAGCGGGCTTCTGGGCAGGCGCACATGGCGGCATTGAAGGCGATGTTGCAAAGTAATAGCGAGACCTAAATCCCCCTGCGCTCCGCGCTTCCCCCTTTCTAAAGTGGGGAATTTGTTCGCTTCGCTCACACAGAAATCAGTGCTGGTCGCGAAGCGACAATCGCCCACTTTTTAAAGGGGGCCGCCACTTAGGCGGGGGATTTTATTATTTTTTCTGCGGAATCATGTACTCTATCGCCATCTTCAATTCTTTATCAGAACACTGATTACAAGTTCCTTTGGGTGGCATAGACCCTTTACCTTTGATCGCAATCGCTAACATGCCATCAATACCCACATCCATACGTGCTTTCCAGTCAGCTTCATTGCGGAATTTAGGCGCCCCACCAACTCCCGTTTCATGGCAAACCGCACAGGTGGATTTATAGCGATCTTCACCTGCTGTAGCACTTAACTCAGTTGATGCAGTCGGAGCGGCTGCAATCATTCCACCTTCGCCTTCTACCGTGCCAACAGGCTTAATCCGATTATAAATAGCTTCAGATGACATCGATTCGGTCATTTGGCCGCAAGCCGCTAAAGATAGAGAGGGCACCCCCAATAGCACGGCGCAATGAATTAAAATAGTTATTATTTTTCTCACCTTGGTCTCCTGAAAGCCCTCAAACTTTAACTTTGGGCATAGTATACCCACTCTCTATTGCAACGAAAACCTATGATCCCAAATTGAACGAAAAGTATGCTTAAAAGTAATATTTTGCACCAAGCACCCGTAGCTCAGCTGGATAGAGTGTTGACTTTCGAAGTCAGAGGATCAACTCCTCTCGGGCGAGCCAAAATCTGTTTATTGGTTACCTAAGTAAAAAAATCATCCTTAAGATTGCTCATTAAACTGCATTCTAATACTGACTTTAGAAAATCATTAATAAGATCCTCTTGTGATCCCAGCAATCTTCCTTCTTGCCACTGTACCTGTTGATTTGAATTGTGTATCACTCAGATATTTTGCACGTTCAAAATGAAAGTGATGAAGTAAAGGCTTTTGTGTTAACTTTTCAGCTTCAAGCTCTGTTGATTCATCAAGTTCCATCTTATCCTCAGATTCTTCAGACATCTCCTTACCATCATTCGCTTTAGCAATTAAAACTGGTTCCGTTGGAGTATCATCGATATCGTCAAGCAAAAATTCATCAGATAAACGCTGAACATCCAAAATAGGTGCAGATTTTCGTTCTAACACAGGTTCAGGCTCGCAAGAAGATAATGGCGCAGATATTGTTACATTTTCCGTAGAAGGAGTTGAGTCAATAACAGATGAAATGCTAGGTGCAGGAGAGAATTTAGCTGTCAAAAGGGGGACTCTAATATAAAAACTGCCATAAAAATTCTCCGCAAGATTTATAGTATGTACAACAAGATGAAATAGTTAAAAGGCAGGCAAAAAATGGATTATGACAATTTGTTGAAAAAATCAGCCATTTAATGATTAACATCCCTTTCTGACCG
>CAYXVT010000114.1:0-10703 GCA_964468105.1 Uncultured Candidatus Berkiella sp.
TCCCACCAATCGCAACGATATCACCGATATGTTCAATAGCAGAAACAGCAGCAATCGGTATCATCAAAAGGGCGGCTTGCCAGTTAACGCTTGGGGTTGAAAAATGAGGTAATTGGAACCAGCTGGCTTTTGCAACAGCTGAAAAATCAACAATACCAAGCCATAAGCTGGCGATGTAGCCAAAGATAATCCCAACTAAGATAGGAATTAGCTGAATGCGGCCCTTGCCAAACAGACGGGTAACGATGGTTGCAAGCAATGCTATACCAGCCACCATCAAGGCAGTATTTCTTTCAAATAAAACGACATCACCATGACTGTCTTTGCCGATGGCCATATTAATGGCAACAGGCGCGAGCACTAGGCCAATATTCATAATAATGGGGCCAGTGATTAACGTTGGAAATAAGCGATTTACAAATTCTTGGCTGCGTACATAAACCAGCAAGCTCATTAAATAGTAAACGACACCACAAACGGCAAGTCCGAAAAGGGTGGCTTCTATACCCCAAGTTTGGATCCCATAAATAGTGGCAGGAACAAAAGCAAAGGAAGAACCCAAAAAGCAGGGAATTTGACCTTTAGTAATAATTTGAAAAATGAGTGTTCCGATACCTGCTGTAAAAAGAGCAACGCTTGGATCCATGCCTGTAAGTAAGGGAACCATGACTGTTGCGCCGATAGCGATAAAGAGGGTTTGTGCGCCTAGTAAGCAATCAGAAAATTTGAACGAATAATCTTGGGGAAGAAGGGGCTTATTCATAGGAGCTTTATCACCGTCATCAATTAGGAGCTGTTAGCAAGTTAACACATTTTGGGTTAAGGGACTACAAGCAAGCGACTGAAACTTAGGTGCTGAATGATAAACGGTGTTCCCTAGAAAAGCTACGGATATTGTTTTCAGGTGTATGTACAAGTGGGGTCAGACCCCTCAGCTGTCGAACTTAGGGGTCTGACCCCTAAGGTTGCCAACTAATGTATTTGAAATAAGGTGATTAACGCATGTTGAACATATGAAATAGCCGGTAACATTATCTTTGATAGTACCCCAGACATAATGAGGGCAAGGATAATAAGGATTCCAAAGGGCGTAATCTTGTCAAAGCGCTTATCCCAAGGTGAAGGGAGGAGGTAGGAAATGAACCGACTGCCATCTAATGGAGGGATAGGAATAAGATTTAATACCATTAAAAGGATATTAATCATTAAGCCTGCTTGGCACATCAGCACAATGGGTAGAAAGATATCCTGCTTGGGGAGAAATAGGTAGAGTTTTAAAATGCCAATCCAAGCGATAGCCATAAGAAAGTTAGAAGTTGGTCCTGCAAGAGCCACCAAGGCAAAATCTCTTTTAGGGTGGTTTAGACGGCTTTGGTTAACAGGCACAGGCTTTGCCCAGCCAAAAATAAATCCCGTTGTCAGCATTAATATAATAGGAAGGATAATGGTTCCAATCGGATCGATATGCTTCAAGGGGTTAGCAGTGATGCGCCCTAATCGATACGCAGTGTCATCCCCTAATTTATAAGCAACATAGCCATGCGCAGCTTCATGTAAGGTAACTGCAAAAAGAATAGGTAAAATCCAAATGGCGATTTGTTGAATAGTAGTTAGTTGGTCCAACGAACTTTTCCTTTTAAAGCACTTTTTCGTATATATAGGTTGATGTTAGGCCCCAACTCATCAGTTCCATCCCTTGATAATGTTTGTTAAAGGCAGGAAAGGGAAGTTTTTTGGAAGTGATGATGACTTTTGCTCCGCGTTTTAATTGAACTAGTTTATATAAAATTTGTTCCCAAGTCGCGCTTGAATAGGCGGTGGCGTTGATAAAAATAATATCAGCATCCGCAAAATGCTGATTCAATAAATTATCATTAATAAACGAAACTTCAAACTGGTCTGACGGTACACTATGATTGGTCAAGTATTGTTGATGTTTTTGTTGAGCTACCTGATGCAATGATTCTATGAGTTCAATACCTATTACTTTAAAAGCAGGGTAGCGTAATTTAACCGCCAGGGCGGATTTCCCACTGCCTGAGCCTAAATCATAAAATACCGCACTAGGGTGGGGTTGAATCAAAGCAATAAGATCTAATAAAGCACACAGATCAATTTCGCCATAATGGAGATCCGAAGGGGGTTCCTCTATTTTCTTTCTGGCTTCATTAGAGATGTCGAATGGATTAACATCTTGAAACAGCACATTGAGTTCGTTGACAATTTGTTGATATTTTCTTTTGCGTGAATAATTGAGATAAAACGTTTTGACAAGCGGGATTAGAATCAACAGACTCACCAGTAACAAGAATAAAACGAAAATATCATCTTGTTTCATATTAATTCGAAAACTGTCCTAAATTATAACCACACATTCCGATGACTCTTTGAAAAGCAAGGCCCTCAGAGGTTTTATGTCCACGTACAAATATATTGGCGTATGTTCTTACGATATATTGGAACTCCTTGCGAATGAGAATTTTAAGAATTTTTTGTGCGCGTTCTACATCTTTAGGTTTGCTAGGATTGCAAGCTTGAAACAATACGGCACCTAGTAAAACAGCTTTTGACTTCTGTCTTAAAAATGAAATCTTGTCAAAATCGGAGATCCAATCTTCTAATGCACGATCTTTATCCCACTCTAGCCATGTTCTGTAAAAAGTCATGATTTCGCCTACAAGAGAATCAACCTTTGTTTTATCTTTAATTTTGTCATGAAGCAACATATATAACATGGTTGGGACAGAAGATTCAGTGTTAGCCCATGAACAATTTCCGGTAATTTGGTGTTTTATGGGTAACTTAGCATAAGGTTTTAAACCAAGGATTTCATAAACATCCTGTTTCATATATTTTTCATTATGTTTTTCATATAGCAAATTGAGATAGAAATCTTGAGTGAGATTCTTTGGCTTGCCTATGGTATTGATAACAATAGGATCAGTCATTTGGTTTACGCCACGATCACACTTGGCTAAGAATTGTCCATGTTTAATAAAATTGATGGCATGACCTTTATAAGAAACTGGCAGTAATAATAAATCCATCCCCATGAATTGATAAATAGCTTGTTTGTTGGGCTCTATTTTTTTACTGAAATGCTTAAATTCTCTTAATTTAGACGCATTTTGATAAGAATTAATAATTTCTTTTAACTCATCGGTGTGGATATCCATACGATGTGCCGCATAACTTTGAATAAATCTTGATAGTGATTCTCTAATGAGTTCAAGCGTAAATTCTAGGTAAAATCCTTCGAGATCGATGGCAATATACAATCCATCTGGCGTTACAATATCTGTGCTTCCTTGTAATTCAAAACGATGCCCAATCAGCTTGGCATTAACAAAATCTTTGGCAAAATCCAAGTTGGCACCTTTATCGACCAACACTTTAATTAATTCTTTATTTTTTCGAAGCAAAGGATAAAAAAGAGCGGGTTGTCCATTACCAGCGAAACAATTGGGATTTGCGCCATAGGCCAGTAATATTTTGACGATCTCAAGGTTATTATTATCAATTGCCCAAAGCAGTGCATTTGACCCCGTAAAATCAACTAAATCAACGCGAGCATGATTTTTTAGTAAAAGTGCGACGAGATCGAAACGATTGGTTGCGGCAGCATGAATAAGAGGGGTGAAGCCATACTCATCCATGATATTAGCTTCTGCCCCTTGTTGAAGGAGCCTTACGACTCCTTCATATGTTCCCTCTAAAATTTCCTTTGAAAGGGACATGGTTAACTCCTTGGTTTAATGACTTATCCACCACCCATTGGAGATGGTCTAATCTTGTATGTGTTTTTCACATCTTGAACCAATTTTTGAACGAATTTAGGCGCATTCTCTAATTTCGCACTATATCCAGGTGTCATATTCATTTTCTTTTTATTTTTGTTTTGATTTTGTGGATTAGGATCGTTTGGATCTGCTGATGCCGTGTTTTCATTATTTTGTTTCATCGAGTCTACAAAACTTGAATTCGCAGCAGCATCTGCCATTATGGCCTCTATCCATTCAGCTTTTGCTCGTTGCTCAGGTGCCGAGCCTTGTTTTTTACCTGTAGCAATTTCATTTCTTTTTTCAGCGGATAAACTATCTCCACGGGGAAATAACAGAAGAGCTTGGGTAACGTCACGAATTAAGGCGCCAAGTTGGTTCTGAATTCTTGGATTTTTTAGTACATGCTGAATGGCTATATTCATATCCTTGTTAGGATTATCTAATTGAGGTCTATCAAAATAATCATCCAAATCCTTACCTATATTTCTCAATACAAGTTTGTATTTTTGATCAAACTCTTGAAAGGACTTTGGTACGTATGCCATGGTAACCTCCATTTAGGATGTATATATTTAGAAGATTAGCTTAATTTAACATATAGTATGGTGAAATACCACCGTCTGACGCCCAACGGTCGGTTTAGAGGTACAGTTTATCGGAAAAGTTAGTGGCTTAAGTTCGATAAAAAATCTAAAAAACAAGGTGTTATGTTTGAGAGGTGTTTTCAATAATAGGGGGATTATCACAAGTTAGAAAGCACAGACAATTACCTTCACATTTCACCGTAACCTTCTTTTTGGTTGTTAGGTTGCGCATAGCGTGGTTCCCAAGCTGCGTAATGACATTTTGATTCATCTCCCACTTCAAACCCTGGCTAGTAAGGATGGCTTCTTGGAAGGGAAAGAAGGAGATAATATCTCCAATTTGCGTGGTGATACACGTATTTTCATGTAAGCAAAAAACCCATTGTCTTGAGATCCCATAGGAATGCATCAAGGTGATTTCCATCTCTTTGTTGTATCGTGGCAGCATACTTAAATTATGAATGGAATGGTCAGCAGACTTACCGAGCGCGCCGAGGCAAATAATCCTCTTAAAATTATTTTGTTTGGCAAAAAAAAGTGCTTTTTCAAAGTCAGTTGAGCATTGATCTTCAATAAAATGAATTTTTGATTCAGGAAAATGCATTTGTGTGGATTCAACCGTAGCAAATTGAGTGCTAACAGCGATAGAATCCATATCACCAATAATGATGTCTGGGGTTATTGAGAAATCCCGAAGGGTATTTGCAGCACCGTCGGTGCAGATGAGTGTACGATAGTGAATTCCTTGCCAGAGTTCTGGGGGAGGGATTTCACCATTTACGACAATGAGAGCATCGTACACAATATGTCCTTAGAGAAAAACCAAAGTCATCATACCATTTTGTTAAGTGGGAAAAAGTATTGGTGAGGGAATTTATAAATAGTGCATTCCTTTTCTGAGTCAACTCAGGTATGGTATGCAAAATTATCTCTATTAGTAAAGTGTACGTCTTAGTTAGTTAATTTAAGGGAGAATCTATGAAAACCAAATTACTCGTTGCGTTGGTAGCTTGTGTAGCCCTCGGTGCTTGTTCAAAGTCCGAAACCACTACAGATAAGAAAACCACCACTGAAACCACCACTGAACATAAATCAACAGATGGTGCTCATCCTGGTGCTACCCCTGCTGCTCCAGCTCCGGGTCAAGGTCATAGCATGAACGAAGAAGGTGTTACCACTATCGCTGCTGATACAAACAACACCACCACAACAACAACCAACACTGCAACAACAACAGCAACTGATGCTGACAAGAAATTGCAAGATATGAAGCAGGACATGACCAATACTGCTAATCAAACACAAGGTGGTACTAACAATACTACTACTTCAACAACAACTTCAGATGCTCATAGCCACGCTGAAGACTAAAATTTATTTAGTGTTGTGAAGGCTCTATAAATAGAGGTTAGATTAAATCTAACCTCTATTTTCTATTATACGAATCCAAACATTGTTGCAAGCGCTTCAGTCCTTTCTCTCTCATGTTGTTACCTAACTTTGTTTTCAATTCGTTTATCTTTTTCTCATCGTTCTGTGTTTTATATAAATTGAGCAAAGTTAGTTCAGCTAAAGCATTTCCTTGGTTTATTAACGCTAAGAGATGAGTCTCAAGGCAGGGTGCTAAAACTGAATCTTTTTGAGATTCTTTTGAGAGAGTCCTGCATAAATATAACGTGTTATTTACTTCGGATTTTTCATTTTCGTAACATTTACCCATGATGCTCATGTCATTTTTTTGCTGCCTTTCTAATTCTTGCAGCATTGATTTGGCAACAGTATCTTTGTCCTTTTCGACCATTGCTCTCAATCCAGAGAGAATACATTCCGATTCCATTTTGCAATTAAGATAAAGCGCATTAATTTTTTGTATGCTTTGGCTCATTTGTTTGATTTCATCATAAGTTGGTGCTGTATTTTCTGGTGATTTGCTATGGTCATTAGTAGAGGAAGCAGCGGTTACTGTTGAAAAGATTAATAACGCTATAGTTGCCAAAAGATGATTCATGCTTAAAACCTAAAATTAAATGTAAATCACTTGCAATTACACTACTGTTAATGAACTTATTAGCTTCTTCTCTTGTCATTATACTAAACGCATTTTAGTTTTAGTAAAAATACTCAAATAGGGGAATTCCAATGAGTACACCTGGGGCAGAAGTAGGTATTGTAATGGATGGCAGAATGACGCCAGATCTAGGGTTGGTTGCAAAGCGTAAAGTGGAAGAAGAATCGGCGGTAGAGAAAAAACAGACCGCTGATAAAAAAGCCAGCTCAGATTTTGAGGTTGATGAGGAATTTTTCGATAAAGAAAATAAAGCTAAACTCACTTTTGCACAACAATACCAACAAAGACTTAAAAAATTAAGAGAAATTTTTGCAAAAGTATTTCCAAAAGAAGAATGGGAATGCACAGAAAAAGGACATGATCTCCATTATAAAAATAAAAAAGGCCAAATTGTTTCAATAGAAACAAGACAAAATGGAGAGGTGGTCTTTCATGGTGAGCCGATAGAAAAATTGATAAAAGCAGCAAGAACATATGAGAAAGCTGAAAAAGTAGAAATGACATATGAGGTTGAGGCGAATACTTTAGAAGGTGCGATTAATTTTATGACAGCCTTGCATCAAAATCATTTCGATATTGCTAAAATCAAAAGCCTTCAGCTCAAAGTACCAAAAGAGTATGATTTGTCTAAAATAATTGAAGAAATAAAACAACAACATACTTTATATAAAAAACCAAAAGCGCCTAAACCGGGTAAATCTGATAGCAAAAAACATGAGTAGTTATTCTAGGCGATTTGTTCGATTTTCAAGCTTTCCTTTCTTCATTGCGGTAGCAATGATCGTTGCTAGTCCCTGTAAAATCGCTCTCTTGTCCTGCGAAGCTACCAATGTCGTATAATATTTAACTGCTTAAATATACTCTAAAGTTAATAAAGAATATATTAACTGATGGCTTTAGCGAAGCAGGATAGCGATGAGACGGGGGGAGTACATCACCCGTAACATTTCATTAAAATGTCATATTCATCAGATTCTTTTTTGGTTTTTAAAGCGTTGATCCATGATTCGCGTTGGTCATGTTGGTTTTTTTCTTTGTAAATTTGCGCAAGCATTAATTGAGCCGCTAAATTGCCTTGGTAAGCTAATCCCATCATGCCGCCTTGCAAACACATTTCGTATTGTAAAATAGCGTCATTTTGTTCATAGCTCTCGAGAATATAACTGTTCAAAAGCAGGATGCAGTGACCAACAGTACGATTTGCTTGCATATGGCTTTCTGTTTGGCATTCAGGCTGTGAAAAATTCCCTTCACTAATGGCCTTTTCATATTCTTGTGCAATTGTTTTTGCTTCAGCATTGTTTTCTTCTTGGGCAACTCTTTCTAGTCCTTGCACCATACAGTCATCATCTAAGTGAGTGGCGTTGCCGCAACTGCCGATGATACCAAGCAGAGTTGTCCGCGAGGTTTCGTTGGCATTATGAATTTGGGTATTTTTTGTATATTTTTGAAAATCAATCGCTAAGAGTTGGCAAGAAAATATGTAAAGGAAAATAGAGAAGATCCCTTTTGCCATTGAGAATTTCATTTTGACACCTGGTATGTTGGTTTTATAGCTAAATTGTGGTTAACGTTTTAAATTTTAATAGGTTTGATTATAGCTCCATTGTAAAATTAATCTGCAAGTTTTTCACGTTATTAAGAGATCAAGATTGTTATGGCAAGTAACTTAGATAGTAAACTCTTAAGGCTGTGCAATTCTTTTCATTTATATCCAAAATTCGGAGTAGCTATGAGAGTGCGTCAACTATTTTTTGGGCTAATTTTTATTATTTTTTCGCAATCTCTTTTTGCCCTGCAGGAAAGGCACCTTATTATCATTCGACATGGTGAAGGCGAGCAAAATATCAGTAATGAATATAATTCAAACCCTAAACATGCCAATTATAAACCAGCTGCATTAACGGATAAGGGGCATGAACAAGTAAAGAAAACAGCTGAAGTTTTATTGACTTACGGTTTTGATAATCGCAGCATTACCGCAGTATATGTATCACCTTTGCCACGCACAATTGAAACGGCCCAAATTATTTCTGAAATTGGTGTTGTCACTTCTGATAAAATACATATTGACTCCCGCTTAATCGAAACTCAAGCTGGAGAGCGCGAAGGATTAAATAAAGATAAATTTACCAAAGATTCCTGGCATGTTGGTCCCCAAGAAGCTAAATCATATCATGGGGAATCGAATGATGATGTTCGTAAGCGTATTATTGCGATATATGATGAAATTGAAAAAGAACATCCTCAAGGTCATGTGGTGTTTATAACTCATGGTATGCCTGCAATGGAATTAATTGATTCATTAACAAAAGATAAGGTGAAATTGGAGACGGCGCAGGTTTATCTTTTGCCATTAAACAATCGAAACGAATTGGCATAATATAATTTTATACAGTCTTGTAGGGTGGAACTTCGCTGCGCATGTCCACCAGTTCCAAACACAGATGGTGGGCATACTTCGTTTTGCCCACCCTACAATAAGATCAATTATTTCCGTCTTAGTTTAACTTGCTGCCCAACAGCATAAGATCTTTTTGTAATCCTTTTTTTAGACATGTTAGTCTCAAACAACGGATCGTCATACAAGGATGAATGAAGATGCTGTTAAAAATACTCAAAGAAGTTGCGAATTCTATTCAGATAATTGTCACAAGCATTGCAGCAGGTGCTGTCGCAGCAGTCGCTTATTTAGTGATGAATGGTTTTAAGTGTTTAACAGATAATATTACCGCTAAAATCACGATAGATACCGCCCAATTAAATCTGACCGCCATTTTCAATGAATATGAAAATAAACAGCCAATCACTTTGCCAATAGGCGTGCAGCTTGAAGACAATAATATTACGCAGTGTGCCACACCATTGGCGATAGGAGCAGGTATTGGCTTTGGAGTGAGTTTATTAAATTTGACATTTAATTATGCTTATTTGTGTTCAAAGAGAAATAGAGATAAAGATAAAGAAAGGGAGCCAAGGATAATCAATGAAGAGTCTGTTTTGCTACCAAAACAGCAAAGAGCCTGCTGTTAAAGTCGTTGCCACTCATCTAAAATCACTTCATATCATGAGAATAACCTAAAGTAACTTTCTACTTTAGGTTGTTTGCTTTTTATCTAACTAATTACAGTCTTGTGAGTCATGAATGGCAGAAATTGAAACAAAACTATTATACATAGCGCAGACTTTTTTGACAGAATTGGGTCGCGGACGGGCTGTCAGAACACTAACCCTTGAATCCCATTTTGAACGAGATTTAGGAGTCGATAGTCTGGGCAGGGTGGAATTGTTTCATCGAATTGAAGAAGGGTTTGGTATTACACTACCAGAATCTTTAATGGCACAAGCTGAAAAATTAGCAGATATGGTTCCGGTTATAGCAAGTGCTAAACCTCAAGAAAAATTCGTTAAAAATATTCAGACAATACAAAGTGATTTAACAACTTATTCTCCTTCAAATGCGCAATCTTTAGTTGAGATATTAATTAATCACGCAACGCTTGAACCGAATCGCCCACATATCTATTTACAAGAAGAGAATGGCACTGAAAAAATAATTACTTATGGTGAGCTTTATGCCCAAGCTTTAAAAATAGCCGGGGGGTTATCTGAATATAATATAG
Source organism: Uncultured Candidatus Berkiella sp. (assembly GCA_964468105.1). Lineage (GTDB taxonomy): Bacteria > Pseudomonadota > Gammaproteobacteria > Berkiellales > Berkiellaceae > Berkiella. The sequence continues at coordinate 10,058 of CAYXVT010000114.1, forward strand.
AGCCAGGCGATACCATTGCTATTATGTTGCCTACCAGTGAGGACTTTTTCTATACATTTTTTGGTGTTTTGCTTCTTGGTGCCATCCCTGTTCCGATTTATCCTCCGTTTCGACCTGAGCGAATCGAAGAATATGCCATGAGAGAAGCAAATATTTTACGAAATGCAAATGCGAGATTACTTATTACATTTCATCAGGCGCAACGCTTAAGTGATTTGTTGCAAGTATTTATTAGTAGTTTAAGAGGTGTAACAACCGCGAATGAGCTTAAAAAATCAAATAAAAAGCCACCAAGTGTAACAATAACTAACACCATGCCGGCTCTGATTCAATATACTTCAGGTAGCACGAGCTTGCCTAAAGGGGTGTTGTTGTCGCATCAAAATTTGCTTGCCAATATACGAAGTACAGGGATATCCATACAGATTAGTCCAGCAGATGTCGGTGTGAGCTGGTTACCGCTTTATCATGATATGGGTTTAATAGGCTCATGGTTAACCTGTTTTTATCACGCTAATCCTGTGGTTATTATGTCCCCTTTGTCATTTTTGACCAGACCAGAACGTTGGTTGTGGGCCATTCATTATCATCGAGGGACTCTTAGTGCTGCTCCCAATTTTGCTTATGAGCTCTGTGTTCGTCGAAT
>CAYXVT010000114.1:10713-11678 GCA_964468105.1 Uncultured Candidatus Berkiella sp.
GTATTGCAGGCTTAGACTTAAGCTCATGGCGACTCACCTTTAACGGCGCAGAAGCAGTAAATCCCAAGACGATTGAGAGTTTTACTAAAAAATTTATACCCTATGGCTTTAAATCACAAACCATGTTCCCAGTTTATGGTTTAGCGGAATCTTCGGTCGCATTAGTTTTTCCACCCATTAATAGAGAACCGAAGATAGACACTATTAATAGAACATTATTTGAAACAGAGCAGAAGGCTATCCCTGTTTCTGCCAATGAATTAAATGCTTTACAGTTTGTTTGCTGTGGTAAGGCGATTATTGATCATGAAATTCGAATAGTTGATAAGGATGACAACCCAGTAAGCGAAAGAAAAATTGGATTTTTGCATTTTCGGGGACCATCATCAATGTTAGGGTATTATCAGCATCCAGAAGCAACTAAAGCGATAACACACGATGGTTGGTTGGATTCTGGCGATCTTGCTTATCTTGCTGAAGGTGAGTTGTATATTACCGGGCGCAAAAAAGACACTATTATCAAAGCTGGTCGTAACTTATACCCCGAAGAGATTGAAGAGGTAACGAGTCAGGTTAGCGGGGTTCGCAAGGGTTGTGTCGTCGCTTTTGGAGTATCTGATAATAAATCAGGCACTGAAAAGTTAGTGATTGTGGTTGAAACTAACGAAAAAGAGTCAACGGTTCGTAAAAAGATAATGCATGAGATTAATGAAAAAATAGCAATTGTTTTAGGCTTTGTGCCAGATGCGGTTATTTTAGTGCCTCCCAAAACAATTCCTAAAACATCCAGTGGTAAATTGCAACGTTCAAGCACTAAGCAGGCTTATATCGATAAAAAACTATTACGTCCAGCCATCCCGTTTTGGGTTCAAATTAGTAAACTATATGTTAAAAGTTTAGGCGCAAGAATTAAAAGTGCCCTCGTTAAGTCATTGAAAGCAATTTATAGTTTATATGTTGGTCTG
>CAYXVT010000115.1:0-7043 GCA_964468105.1 Uncultured Candidatus Berkiella sp.
TAGTTGATGTGGGCCCTCATGCTTTTACACCGCCCCCTAAAGTCACTTCAAGTATAGTGCGTCTAATTCCCTGGGGAGACAATCGACCACATCCTTTTGCTAAAAACGAAAAACAATTTTCACAAATTGTTGCTACTGCTTTTTCACATCGGCGTAAAACTTTAAAAAATGCGATCCAGACAATTGTTCCGCAAGAGATAATTGAAAAGGTAGGTATTGATCCGATCCGACGACCGGAGACATTAACCATTGCTGAATTTATTGCGCTTAGTGATGCGTTAATTTAAAAGATAAAAACTAGATCCATTTATTGTAATGTCCCATTTTTCGACCCGCTTTAACGGCATTTTTACCGTAAATGTAGAGCTTTGATTTTGGATCGCGAAGAATTTCAGGCCACTGATGAATTTCCTCGCCAATTAAATTGTGCATTTGTATTGGCGCTATGATATCTGTGCAGCCAAGTGGTAAATCACAGATAGCCCGAATTTGCTGTTCGAACTGTGAGGTGTAGCAACCGTCCATGGTCCAATGCCCAGAATTATGGGGTCTTGGTGCCATTTCATTAAACAAGACATCACCTTCTTTGCTAATAAAATATTCTACTGCTAACAAGCCCACTAAATTTAAATTATCGGCCAATTTTTTGGTATATTCATAAGCTTTTTGTTTAATAGCGTCTTCAGTTTGGGCAGGCACTGTTGAAACATCTAAGATCCCATTACGATGGGTATTGACGGTCAAGGGAAAACAACTGGACTCACCATTTTCTTTTCTTGCGATGATTACCGAAGCCTCATAATCAAAATTCACAAACCCTTCTAAAAGATATTCACCCTTTAAGGATTTCACAATTTGATCAAATTGTTCTTGGTTCTCAATTAGATGTTGCCCTTTTCCATCATAGCCCAGTGTTGTTGTCTTTAAAATGGCAGGAAAGGGAAACGATTGCAGTGACTCAGCGTTATTTGGAATGACTTGTGCAAATGTTGTGGTTGGGATCCCAAGTGATTTAGCAAATGTCTTTTCTTTTAATCGATTTTGACAGATTTCAAGCGCTTTAGCGCCTGGTTTAACTGGCACCCATTTTTCTAAGAACTGAATACTTGATACCGGAATATTTTCAAATTCTAAAGTAACGACGTCGACCATATCCGCAAAACGTTTCAAGGCAACTTCATCTTTGTAATCTATCAACATTGATTTGGAAGTGATATCAAAAGCGGGAGAATCATCAGCATCACTAATAAATACTGTTTTATAGCCAAGATGTGCCGCACTGATTGCTAGCATCTTGCCTAATTGCCCAGCACCAATGATGCCAATGGTTTTTCCTGATTCAATCATTTTTGACCTGTCCAATTATTGTGGATGTAGTGCAACAGATAATGTTTTTTCTTTGTGGTAGTTTGCTAATTTTTCTCGAATGGTCGAATCTGATAAACTTAGAATACTAGCTGCAAAAATCGCCGCATTGGTTGCGCCTGCAACACCAATAGCAAATGTAGCAACAGGAACACCAGCAGGCATTTGCACAATAGAGAGCAAGCTATCTATCCCGTTCAAGGTTTTGGATTGAATCGGAACCCCTAACACAGGAATTTTCGTTAATGAAGCAATCATCCCCGGCAGGTGTGCTGCGCCACCAGCGCCCGCTATAATAACTTGGATCCCTTTTTCTTCAGCTGATTTGGCAAATTCGTATAGCCTATCGGGTGTTCGATGAGCAGATACAATTAAACTATCATGCGCAATCCCGAGGGATTTAAGCATGTTGCTAGCATTCTCCATGGTGGGCCAATCGCTGTTGCTACCCATGACAATGTTCACTTTCATTTTACTCACCCTTTAAGATAGTACTATTGCTTCACCCATATAACTAAAACGCATTATAATACATTCCCCACCCTATTGCCCATGCTCGAAAGCTATCTCATCTTGACTCAAGATGACATAAATTAGTCCAAAAATTAAAATAAATGGTGTTGTTGCACCTTTAGCATTCCATTTATTTGATTGCCAACTTGCAAACCATTCGCCAGCAATTCCGAAAAATATAAAGGTGAAAATCACTAGTGCAAATAATAATCCAATCATGCCCCAATATTTTGCTTGATTAAAACGAATGACAGGTTGTGTCATGTTTTTAAAGATTTGATAAACACCCATCCAAAGAAATAAACTTGCTAAACCTTCTAGCGCAATAATTAATAGGTATGACAAATGATAATAAATTGGATTGCTCACCGAGCGCGACATTAAACTTGGTAGCTGAAAAGTATCATCCATGGACATGATATGTTTGATATATTCATAATTAATATCATAAGTAAAAACATTACCGGCAAATATGGCAGTGAGCAAAGAAGTGGCACTCAGAAGCAATAAACTTTTGAACAAGCGTACGCCAAGCTTTTTTTCGATCAATTTTTTAAAACACATTACGAATCCTTTCTGGCAGATTGGAATCATATTATGAGTATTTGCAGTCTTCGTGACAATAGATGTTTTACACTGTAAAATAATGGGATTATCTAACTATTTTATAAAGTGTATCATGAAAAAATATTGGGCTTTATTACTTATGTTTATTTCCCTTGAACCATTTGGTATTGCCTGTGCGAATGATCAATCTCTGAATTATGAAGGCTATATGAGAACGTTAGTGTCTCATGCCCAAAAGTATAATCCCGAATTTCCCTTTGCCGCGATGATTATTGATTCTAAAGGCAAAGAACTTTGCCTGGGCATTAATCATTCTAACGACAATCCCACTTTTCATGGCGAAATTGACGCCATCAATCAATGTATAAAACAATATGGCAATTCATTAGATTGGTCTAAACTCACCTTAATCACCACTGCAGAGCCTTGCCCTATGTGCCAAGGAGCCATTATTTGGTCTAACTTTCATCGAGTTGTGTATGGAACGTCAATTGATACGCTCGTCAAGAAAGGTTGGCATCAGATAATGATTGATTCAAAAACATTGACACAAAGTTCAAATTTTAATAAACCTGAGATCATAGGTGATGTTCTGTCTGAAGAGACTGATAAATTATTCCGAAATTATCATCACAATCCGTAATTCAATCGAGCGACAATCATAACCAATTGATTTTAATGGAATTATTTCAAAATTAGACTGTTTTGTACTTATAATGTACAATTGAACAAATTGAGTACAAAGCAATCTAGTTATTCTTGAGGTTCTTATGTCTACCGATCTTTGGCATTACCCGCGGCAAGAGCTTGCTGAACAAGTATTGGGGATGTTTGAAAGTGGCCTCTCCAGTGCATTGGTTTTTTTTGCTCCCAGACGTATGGGGAAAACAGAGTTTCTATGCAAAGACATAGGCCCATTGGCGGAAAAACGTAAGTGGAAAGTATTTTATTTTAGTTTCTTAGACGTTGGAAAAAATGCTGGTGTTGAATTTACTAAGGCATTAACAAACTTTGCAAAAAGCGAAGGCTTGTTAAAAACAGGCTTATTACACAGAGTAAGCACAATCAGCGGCGAAGCAGGAACTGGGGGCATCAAAGCAAATGTTACGCTAAGCAAACCCGCTCATCCGCTTAAGAGCATGAAAGAAGTTATTAAACAACTTTGCAAGCAAAAAAAATTACTTCTTCTGTTGGATGAGGTACAGGCTCTTACTCAAGATCCTGTCAACCAAAATTTCACTGCATCCTTACGTACTGTACTTGATGCCAATAAGGGAAACGTGAAAGTGATTTTTACTGGTTCTTCTCAAGAAGGACTCAGGCGTATGTTCTCACAAGCCAAAGCACCTTTTTTCCATTTTGGCCAAAATCTACCATTTCCTGAATTAGATCGAGGATTTACCGATCATCTTGTACATATGTTCGAGAAAGTAACTAAACGCAAGCTTGATCGGGATGTTTTATGGGATGCTTTTCAAGATATGCAGCGTGTGCCTCAGCTTGCTAGGGCATTGGTCGAGCGTATGGCATTAAATCCGAATTTTTCATTGAAAGAATCTAAAGAACAATTAATGCTTCAAATATTTTCTGATCGTGCTTTTGTAGAAATTTGGGAGATTTGCTCAGGACTAGAAAGATTACTTCTTGAAGAAATTTCCAAAGGCCAAAGCAATCCATTTAGCAATGAAACGAGGGAGCGATTTGCTAAACTGTTGGGAGTTGCGGATCTACCCATTTCAGGAGTCCAATCATCTATACGCGTTTTACAACGAAAGGGATTAATAGGTCGACTTCCAGAACAGAGGGGCTATTACATTGATGATCCTAATTTTAAAAATTGGATAATTTCCTCAAAGCATTAAAGTCGTATCTATATATTAAATGGGTCATAGTAATGCTTCAATTTGCTCGGGATTTAGTATGCCTCTAAGGGAACGATCTAGCAGCGTTGCGCCAATACTTTGGTAAAATATTTGCGCTGCGGTATTCCATTTTAAAACACCCCATTCAATTCGGCAGCAATCTTCTTTATGCGCAACTTGCGCTAAACGCTTAAATAACAGCGTTGCAACTTTATTTTGGCGATGACTTTCTCTTACATAGATATCTTCTAAATAAAGTACTGGTTTTCCTTGTGTCGCAGAAAAGGGAAAGGAATAAAATATATACCCAACCTTTTCTTCTGCTATGACAGCAAAATCTGCTCTAAACTTTGGGTTGGCACCATAGCCATAGTTTAACAAATTATCTTTTAGAAGACTTTTCTCTAGCGGATTGAATTTTTCATAAGCTGCCAGCTCATGAATCATATCTACCAGTTCATCTATTTGATCTGCTTCAACAGATCTTATCATTACCTTATTACTCTCAATCATGAAACTTGCCTTACCCAATCATTATCATCAAACCAACAGCTTGCTTTGACGATTTTCCCATTTTCAAGTTCAAAATAATTAATAGCGGTTAATTCATAAGGTTGGCCCTTCGCCGGGATCTTCGACGCATCCGTATTGATATATTTACCTTTGACTTTTAATTTGGTTGTGGCATTGAGACCGTCTTCGCTAATCATCAAAATATAACTTTCAACATGTTCGTCATAATATTTCAGTTTATTCTCGATAAGATGTTTTTTATAGGCCTCTTTGCCTGATATTACCCCACCATAATTTACTTCTAAAGTAAAATCGTCTGAAACCAGGGAAACCACTTTATCCATTTCTGCAGCATTAAAATATTGATACAAGTTTTCTATAATCTTTTGCGTTTGTTCTCGGGGCATTATTTTTTCTCCAGCTTCAAGTGACAGGGAAGTAAAGCACGTCATTATGCTTAACATAGTCAACATTAAAGAAATCGGTGATCTAATAGCTCGAAACATTGTCACATCCTTTATACTAAGTGAATAATATTGTTTAATGCTGCTTTAGTCCATTCTATTGCGGCTTTTTCTTCACTTTGTGCAAAATAAGAAAAAGCTAAAACAGAATGATAATACGCTCTAAAAGCAGCCACCTTCATTGTGATAGGGGAAATTTCTTGATAGGCCTCTAAAAAGTCTTTTAGACTATCTTCTGTAAAAATCATTATGCCAACGGCAACATCGATGGCTGGATGTCCAATATGAACATCTCCCCAATCAATGAGTCCTTCTGGAAGGCCCATCTGATTGACAATAATATGCTTGGAATACAGATCACCATGTAGATAACATTTTTTGCTGCTATGAATATCTAGATCTTTAAAATTATCCATTATGCTCAACAACATCTTGCAATCATAGCCATTATTTTCAAAATAGCCCGCATACTTTATTACACATTCGGTAACCCTCGCTTTTCTATTTTCAAAATCTAAACGCCATCCCTGCTCACCCTTGAGACCTTCAATGTGTTCCTGATGTACAGGCAAAGTATGCAATTCTTTCAACCAAGCGCCTAGTGTTTTAGCAAAGTCGATATTATCAACTAAAGGTGTTTGAAATTCAGATAATGGTTTGCCACTTAATAATTTGTAACCAGCAAAAGGGTAAGGATAGGCTGAACTGGGAGCACCAATCATAGTAGGCGCTGACAAATGAAACGACAATTTTTTTGCTAAATAGGGCAATAATGCTATTTCATTTTCCATGCACGCTTGCGCTTCTATGCGATGAGGAAATCTAAAAACAAACTCGTTATTAATCAAAAAAGCAGTATTATCAAATCCCTCTCCGAACAATTGGATTTGTTTTACATCTATTGAGAGTTGTGATTTCAGCAATTCGTATACTATGTCAGGCGTTATTTGTGTTGTTTTATCCCAAATATTATCCATAACACATTTTATTCCTGAGTTTTATTGTTATACGTTAAATAGCTAAATTATAACATTTGCAAATATCTGGCACAACTCGTATCCTGGGTAAGTCAACCCTGTGGAGATAAAGTATGCCGATTGATAACCATATCGGAATATCTGCGCAAGCCCAATTTTTGCGAGAGCACTCTGATGCTACACAACAGCGCTATGCTTTCGGTTATACCATCACTATTATTAATCACGGCACACAATCAGCTAGACTACTTACCCGTCATTGGATTATTACCGATGCCAATGGTCATGTGCAAGAAGTGCATGGCGAAGGCGTTATTGGCGAACAACCACTGATTCAGCCTGGTCAAAGTTATCGTTATTCTAGTGGAGCTATGTTATCGACTCCCGTTGGCAGTATGCATGGCACTTATACTATGGTGAGTAATAGTGGAAATTATTTTGATGCGATTATTCCTCCCTTTAGTCTTGCCATGCCAGAGCTTGTGAATTAAAAAATGGCTACATATGCGATAGGCGATGTTCAAGGGTGCCTGCCCCCGTTGCAAAGGCTGCTAGAAAAAATTAATTACCAACCAAATGAAGATCAACTTTGGTTTACAGGCGATATTGTTAACAGAGGCCTGCATTCCTTAGAAACGTTACGTTTTATTAAAGCGCTTCCCAAAACTACCGTTATTGTTTTAGGTAATCATGATCTTGCACTACTGGCAATTGCACAAGGCAAAGCCCCAGTTCATTTTAAAGATACTTTAGATGAAATACTCAAAGCGCCAGATCGTGAT
>CAYXVT010000115.1:7110-11637 GCA_964468105.1 Uncultured Candidatus Berkiella sp.
CAAGCAAAAAATCTAGCTAAAGAAATAGAGCATCATCTCCAAGGTGAGGGCTTTAACGAATTTCTGCAACATATGTATGGAAACCATCCCTTAAATTGGGATGAGAACTTAACCGGCTGGGAGCGAACACGCTTTATTACCAATGCCTTTACCCGAATGCGCTTTTGCTGCGCAAATGGCGATTTAGATCTCAGTATTAAAGGAAGCCCCTTGATGCATCCCCAAGATGTGCCGTGGTATGCCTTCCCCGATCGCCGCACTCAAGCAGATAAGTTGATTTTTGGTCATTGGGCTGCCCTAGGAACACAAATTAACGTCCCTAATATCTATCCTCTGGATTCTGGCTGTGTGTGGGGTAATTGTCTAACTGCTATTTGTTTGCAAACAGAGAAAAAAGTAGACGTAGATTGCAAGGATTACATCCATAAGCCCCTTTCTATCTAAGCCAATCCACGGTAAAGTAGCGCAGCACAATAAAAGCAATGAATAAGACTAACCACACTCTAGAAAAGATAGCGAAAACAGTGGTGTCATGCGCCTCTTTTTTCCGTTTAGGAACTGACTAATTTGTTCTTACGCCTTCTCTGGAGTTTAATATTAATGGAGAAATACGGCATGTCTTCACGATTGCCGACGGTTTCACGTCTCATCCTTATCTTATTAGCATTTACAAGTTCTAATGCTTGGGCTGATTACGCCCTAAATATGACCAAGGGGGTTACCCCGGTCAGTTCGAACATCCACCAATTGCATATGCTCATACTATGGGTCTGTGTTGCGATTGGCATCTTAGTCTATAGCGTTATGATTTACGCGATCATTCGCCATCGTAAGGCCGCGGGCCATAAAGCAGCTGCTTTTCACGAAAGCACGACTGTCGAAATCGTCTGGACGATCATTCCATTTATCATATTATTAGTCATGGCAGTTCCTGCGACGAAGACACTCATTGAAATGAGTGATTCTTCTAATGCCGAAGTCACTATCAAAATTACAGGGCACCGGTGGTATTGGGAATATGAATATTTAGATGAAAATATTAAATTCCTGAGCAATATGTCTACACCAGAAGATGAAATTAACAACTTAGCTCCAAAGAATAAGCATTACTTACTAGAAGTCGATAACCCAATGGTTATACCTGTTGGCAAAAAAGTCCGGTTTTTAGTCACTGGGAAAGATGTCATTCATTCCTGGTGGGTACCTGCTTTTGGCGTGAAAAAAGATGCCATTCCAGGATTTATCAACGAAATTTGGACACTTGTCGATGCTGATAAGCCTGGCATTTATCGCGGGCAATGTGCTGAATTATGTGGCACCAAACATGGTTATATGCCAATCGTTGTGGAAGCTAAATCCGAAGCAGACTATCAAGCATGGGTTGCCAAACAGAAGAATCCAACGGCTCCCACTGCCTCAACAACAGAAGATGAGAAATGGGCATTAATGCCACCATGCGATGATGCTAAAGACAAAAAAGTTCTTTAGCACCACCATCGTTATCGATTTCATTGAAGGGAAAAACCATGGGTGTAACTAATATCTCAGATGCTCACACAACACACGGCGATGGTGCAGATCACCATGACGACCATCATCATGGCCCAGCAAAAGGGCTTATGCGTTGGGTTTTAACAACTAACCATAAAGACATTGGATCAATGTACCTATGGTTTAGTTTTGCCATGTTTTTGCTAGGCGGCTGCATGGCCCTACTCATTCGCATGGAGCTTTTTAAACCCGGCGAACAGCTTGTTAATCCAGAATTTTTTAATCAGCTAACCACCATGCATGGTTTGATTATGGTTTTTGGTGCCGTTATGCCTGCTTTTGTTGGACTGGCAAACTGGCTTATCCCAATGATGATTGGCGCGCCAGATATGGCTCTGCCTCGCTTGAATAACTGGAGCTTCTGGATATTACCGGTTGCCTTTTCAATGATGGTCAGCACGCTCTTTATGAAAGGCGGCGCACCAAATTTTGGATGGACATTCTACGCGCCACTATCAACAACCTACGGTCCTGACTCTACAGACTTTTTTATCTTTGCTGTCCACTTGATGGGGATGTCATCGATTATGGGCGCAATCAATGTCATCGCGACCATTCTTAATTTAAGAGCCCCAGGCATGACCTTAATGAAAATGCCTATCTTTTGTTGGTCATGGTTAATAACGGCTTTCTTATTAATTGCAGTCATGCCCGTATTGGCAGGCTGTGTCACCATGATGTTGACCGACAGACATTTTGGCACCAGCTTTTTCAATGCTGCTGGCGGCGGCGATCCCGTCATGTTTCAACACGTTTTCTGGTTCTTTGGGCACCCTGAAGTTTACATCATGATTTTGCCGGCATTTGGTGTTGTTTCTCAAATTCTGCCAACCTTTACTCGCAAACCCATATTTGGTTATGCCTCAATGGTTTATGCTATCTCATCCATTGCGTTCTTATCTTTCATTGTTTGGGCGCATCATATGTTTACCACTGGCATGCCTTTGGCTGGCGAACTGTTCTTTATGTATGCCACCATGTTGATTGCCGTTCCAACAGGGGTAAAGGTCTTTAACTGGACAGCCACTATGTTCAAAGGTTCTATGTCTTTTGAAACGCCTATGTTGTTTACCTTAGCGTTTATTTTCCTATTCACCTTAGGTGGCTTCTCAGGATTAATGCTTGCTATCGCACCTGCTGATTTTCAATATCAAGATACGTATTTTGTGGTTGCACATTTTCATTATGTCCTTGTTCCTGGCGCTGTCTTCTCCATTATGGCAGCAGCTTATTATTGGTTGCCTAAATGGACCGGACATATGTATAGCGAAGTCTTAGGGAAAACCCATTTTTGGTTATCCTTTATCTCGATTAACCTCACTTTCTTCCCCATGCATTTCTTAGGATTGGCCGGTATGCCACGCCGAATCCCAGATTATGCTTTACAATTTGTAGAATTTAATCGCATCGCAAGTATTGGAGCCTTTATTTTTGGTATATCTCAACTGCTCTTTTTGTATATTGTTATTAAAACAATTCGTGGTGGTCCAAAAGCAACTGATAAAGTATGGGATAACCCTGAGGGGTTAGAGTGGACAATCTCTTCTCCACCTCCTTACCACAGCTTTAGTACTCCGCCTCATGTAAAATAAAGTAAGGATAAAGTGCCCATGAAACAAATGGGCACTTTGATAAGACAATGACAACAAACTCATCGAAGAACGTTAAAAAGCAAGTTACCATTTTGGTGTTAATTATTATTGGCATGTTTGGTTTTTGTTTTGCACTTGTTCCACTTTATAATGTTTTTTGCAAAGTCACCGGTTTAAATGGCAAAACGTCACAAGAAGCCATTGCTGTCACTGAAGTTGATAAGACTCGAACCATCACTGTTGAGCTTCTGGCCACTCTGAATGACACCATCCCACATCAAAACGGTGAATTTAGCACTAAAGTTAGAAAATTTAGTGTTCATCCTGGCGAATATATTAAAACGACCTATTGGGTAAAAAACTTAACAAATGGCCCAAAAGTCGTTCAAGCTATTCCGAGTGTTAGCCCTGGATTAGCAGCTAAACATGTTAAAAAAATTGAATGTTTTTGCTTTCAACATCAACCTCTAGCGGCGCTTGAGGGCAAAGAAATGCCGTTGGTATTTGCTGTTGATGCGGATTTACCTTCGAATATCAATACGATTACTTTAGCCTACACTTTATTTGATGTGACCCAAACCTAGGGAGGCCTTGAATGTCCGATCAGACTCAACATTATGAGCATTACTATGTGCCAGCACAAAGCCACTGGCCGATTACAGGATCCTTAGGACTTGGCTGTTTCATGGTGGGCCTGGCTAATTGGATCCATGGACATCCAGCGGGGCACTTTTTCTTCTTTATTGGTTCTTTAATCGTTGCTTATATGATGTTTGGCTGGTTCCGAGATGTTATTCGTGAAAGTCATCAAGGGCTATACAGTAAGCAAATGGATCATTCCTTTCGCTGGGGAATGGCCTGGTTTATTTTTTCTGAAGTGATGTTCTTTGCGGCTTTCTTTGGCGCACTTTTTTATGCCCGCCATTTTGCAGTGCCATGGTTAGGTGGTGAAGGCGATAGAGGGGCTTCTCATTTATTATGGCCAAATTTTACGGCTACTTGGCCTTTGATTAATACACCCGATCCTAAATTATTTCCCGGCCCAACCGAATTAGTTTCTCCTTGGGGAATACCAGCGCTGAATACACTACTTTTGCTCACCAGTGGTGTCACCATTACGATTGCGCATTGGGGTTTAGTGAAAAAAAATAGGATTCCAAGCCTATGAATATTACGAAGCTTACCACCATTACAACTTAACATTGGGTTCTGGGATCTATGGTTCAACATTCTTTATGTTAACCGGGTTTCATGGTGCACATGTCACCATTGGTACCATCATGCTGATTGTCATCTTACTTCGCTGCTTGAAAGGCCACTTTACTCCCGAGAACCATTTTGGATTTGAAGCGGTGGCTTGGTATTGGCATTTTGTGGATGTGGT
>CAYXVT010000116.1:0-1632 GCA_964468105.1 Uncultured Candidatus Berkiella sp.
TGATTTGCAGCTTTGGAAAATAATTGGAAAGCTTGCTCATAATTAGGTGTGGAAGTGGTTCCTGCACTGATCATTTTCCCCAGCCTTAGCTGCGCTGCATCATAGCCGCCATTAGCTGATAGGGTTAACCACTTCACGGCTTCTGTTTGGGATACTTTTACCCCTTTACCTCGTTTATACATCATACCCACTACATATTGAGCCAGTGGATCGTTTTTGTTAGCTGCTGGTAGGCATTCCGCAACGGCTAGATCAAAGTTGTTCAGCTGATATTCATCGAGACAACTATAGGCTTCAGGCAAGTAGGTGCGTTGATCCTTGTTATTAGTTAAACCTGCAATAGGCAAAACAAGCAGCATAGTCGTTGAAATGGTTCTGAATAGCGACATAATATCCCTCTACTGTCTTAATATTATTATATTTATCCAGTTTACCTGCCCTTGGTCTTGTCTACCATAGGCGACCAAAATCCAACGGGTTTAAGTGTATAATTACTAAATGATATATCATCATTTTATAAAAAACCTGGATTTTTAGACGGTGGGCGTAATCATCTGGCAGATAGCGTTATTCGTTGCGCTCACAGCGTTAGGCTTGTGCCTATCAAGAACTGCTTGATTATCCCACGGCTAATCCTAACCCCGTTATGCGGATCAATAAAATGGGGGTATTACTTTATGCCAATCCTGCCAGTGCTTCCATTTTGGTTGCCTGGAAGGTCAATATAAATGAAAAGATCCCAGCAGAATGGCGGGAGATAATTCGCCAAGTCATATTGTCAGGAAAAGACCAACGAATCGACATCTCAAGTGGAGAACAATCCTTTACGCTGAACATTGTGCCTATGGGAACCGATTCAACCAGTGTTTTTGGAATGGATATCACCGCTCGCAAGCAAGTCGAAAAAGAACTAGAACGTCGTTCGACAACAGATGAACTGACCAATTTACCTAATCGTATTATTTTTGAACAAAATATGGCGCTCGAAATAAATCATGCAAAATCGTCCCAAACGAAAATGGGCATGTTTATTATTCGCCTGGATGATTACTTTGAAGTTATTAACACTTATAACCAAGCAATGGCAGATAAATTGTTAATGATATTTGCCGATAGATTAGCAGACTTTACAGCAGGTCAAAGCACCGTTGCGCGTTTGAGTGAAAATGAATTTGGTGTGATTGAACCTGATATTAGAGATGCTTCAGCGATGGCATCTTATGTCCAATCCATCATTGAAAAATGTACCGTTCCTTATCACATTGGTGAGAATGATATTTTTATTACGATTAGTGTGGGAATTGCCTTTTATCCCACCGATGGCGAAACCCCAGAAGTTCTTTCAAGAAATGCACAATTGGCCGTAAATAGAACAAGTAGTACACGTAATCAATATGAATTTTTCCAAAGAGGTATGATTGATCAATTACAAGTTAAAAGAAACATTATTACAGATTTGCATAAAGCTTTAGAAGCCCAACAATTTATCGTTTATTATCAACCACAAATTCTTCTAAAAAACAACCAAATGATTGGCTGTGAGGCTCTCATAAGATGGAATCACCCGCAAAAAGGGTTTATCTCTCCTTTCTTTTTTATGACGGCAGCAGAAGAAACGCACCTCATAAATCC
>CAYXVT010000116.1:1680-11536 GCA_964468105.1 Uncultured Candidatus Berkiella sp.
ATGGGTATTACGTGAATCTTGTCAGCAAATAGTGAAATGGCAAAAAGAAGGGCACACCCATCTAAAGGTCGCAGTCAATTTATCGGCTCGGCAACTCTTTCAATCAGATATTGTCGATGTTGTGCGACGTGCTATTCGTGACACAAAAATATCCCCCGAATGGTTGGAATTAGAATTAACGGAGAGCGCATTAGTTCAAGATATGGATAAAGCTATCGAAACCATGAAAGCCTTTCGTGCACTAGGCGTTGAATTGGCATTAGATGATTTTGGCACGGGATATTCTTCCTTAAGCTATTTGATGCAATTCCCAGTTAACAAAATCAAAATCGATAGATCTTTTGTGAAAATCATTGAAGATAATAAAGAAGAAAATTATGCCGTAACCAAAGGTATTATTGAATTAGGTCATAGTTTAAATCTTAAAGTGATAGCTGAAGGTGTTGAAACCAAAACGCAGTTGCGTTATTTAAAAGAACATAAATGCGACATGATCCAAGGCTATTATTTCTCACAGCCCCAGCCGCCCAACAAATTTGTAGAGTTTTTCAAGAAAGATTGGAAATCCTAAACATTTCCAATTGTGTGCATGTTCACAATCACCATCACCATATTGAACTTTTAGGTCAATAATTTAATCCCACTATATATGTAGTATTAACCAAGCGTGTATATGCGCTAAAGTTAGATTGGGGTAATGAGATCATGACTAAGAAAGGTGCTAGCAAAGAAGAAGATGAACAATTAAAGGTTGCTGAGAATCAATTTAAAACGACATTGACAGAGTTCTTGGAAATTAACAAAAGAATAGATGACGTTAAAAAAATTGAAAATTATAAGGAACTAGGTCATGAACCCGCACTCAAGGCACTACAAGATAGACTTTCTAGATTTAAAGCTGATTTGGTCAGACTTTCAAATTTAAATAATTTGCGTATAAAACAATCTGCTCTAGTATTATTGCATATTATCAATAATGAACAGATACAGACAATTCAGGCATTAAAAGATAAATCACTTGCAGAGTTGAAAAGTAGCTATCCTCAAGTTCTAGTTAGTAAAGTACAAGATCAAGCTGGATCAGAAGTACCTGCTGGACAAGCACCGCAATCTACGAAAAAGAAAATAACTGAAATCCAATCACAACCAACTCAAGATAAAACACTCGTCGAAGAAGTGAAAGAAGGAATATCAAAACCTCAAAAAGATGGTCAACCTTTTTCTGCACTTACTTTATATAAATTATTTGAAGATAAAATAATGCAATTTAACACGGTCGAGTTCGGAAGGAAACCAGAAGAAATAATTAAATTATTGATCAATAAAGCAAGAACAAAGGAAGAGTTCATTGCTCCCACTCTTGCTCAACTTTCGGTTGGCATGGGAGAAGGGAAAGACATTTATTGCATGATAGATATGATCAAAGCAAGAATAATGTTAGGAATGATTAAGAAAGATCCAAAAAATGAGGAACTAAAGAGAAAGCTTGAAGCTCATTTGGAAGACATGGGAAAGATTTATTTCATTAATCCAAAAGATATCAGTGCATCTTTTGAGGCGGGAGAAAATGATAGAGCAGTTAATATAACAAATCTTCAAGAGTCAGCACAACAGATCTGTAGTTCTTCAATTGATGATTTACTAAAAGATCAAGTACCCTTATTCGGTTCTATATTAGGTGATGCTAAATCTGATACATCAGGCGTAACAATTTTTGCAAATATCAATGGAAACGATATTGCACAAATCCAGCAAAAAGACAGCAAACAACTTCAAAAGCAATTTGATGGTGAATTAATAAAAAGTGGCCTCATCATCGATATGAAAATACATAAAAATAGTGCAGCTGAGCTTACCATGGCTGACAAATACTTAAAGAAGATGCGAAAAGAGAACGAAGACATAATAAGAACATTACGAAAACTATTAAGTGACTATAAAGCAAAGCCAAGTCCCAAAGCCATAGAAAATTTAATGAAAGAAATTGAGTCTATCGAAAGAAATGACGTTCTTATTGAAAAAGTAAAAGGAGATGTTGAATTAACTTCGGAATTAAAAAAATTATTTGAAAGCAACAATTTTTCTTTACCTGAACAAAAGGTTATATCTACTTATTTGATTAAAAAAACCAAAAATGATGTTAGCGTGATAAAACACTTTAATCAATTTTTTGAAAGTAAAATTAAAGGTCATGAAGAACTCGTTATTAAAAAATTTCAAAAAGACAATTTACGAGGCAAAGCAATTGCAAATGATTTAAGAGAACATATATTTGGAATAATTAAAAAAATAGAAAAAAAAGAATTTGATGATCTGGCGTGGAGCAAAAGAGATGGTGATAAACTAGCTCCTAATGTATATGAACTAAGTACTTTTGTAGATAAATTAACTAAAATTATTAAACAGGAATTACTTTTGGCAAGTGATTCAGAAAGGCCCAAAATTTTTGAAAAATATTGCTATGCACTTGTGGCCGCAATCGACAATCATGATACCGGCATAATTAGTGCCATTGGCATGGCATTGACGTCAAGTGAAATTGAGAGACTACATATCTTCGACAAAGTTCCTCGAAAAGAAGATATGGCTGTTGTTTTATCCCTTGGCCAAAGAATCGCCAGTCCTTTTAACAGTTATAAATTTCAAAGAGCTTTTGAAAAAGAAGCTGAAGAGAAAGCGACTGTGCGCGGAATATCCACGTTCCTCGGCGATTTAACCTTTGCACAGGAAGGAAATCTTGATTCTGATGGTAATGTGACACAAGCTGGTAAAGAAGTGATGAGCGCACTTGTCGATAAGTTCTTTAGTTCAAAACAAGCCATTGAAACTCATATGGCCGCTCCTAACCAAGCAGCCGCTGGACAACCACTGTCCACATCATCCTCTATTATCTCTAAAATTAAAGATTCCCCATTGATTCTAGATTCAAAGACCATGAAAGAACGATCTGAAGAGATTGTTCCTTCTGGAAAAAAATCTCGAAAGAAGGAAAAAGATTTTAAAACAAAAGGAGCTTATTTAACAGAAAGATTAGAACGTGTTACAAAGCAATGTATCGCATCTCTTGGGGGATTGGAACAACAGAGAGCAATTTCTAAAAAGTTCATTGATAACGCTAATGCTGAGATAGAAAAAAAGAATTTTAGTGCAATAGAAATTGAAAAATTAAGAAACTTTGTTTTTCCAGCTAATGAAGTATTTTTGGATCTAATTGCAAATGCAAAAGCTGCAGATTCTGCAGCTGCAGCGGCCCTTGCTTATGCTAAACAACTTCCTATGGGACCTGGTACTAAAGAAGCTCAAGAAAAATTAGTAAAAGCAGGCGAAGAGGCTAAGAAAGCTGCTGAAGCAGCTTGGACGGCGCTAGATGATGCTAAAGCATTACTAGCATCAGTACGTAAAGCTCAAAGTGAATTACCTCCAGCACCACCAAAACCAACGATAGAAGTTACTGTCCCCATATCAACCGTAGTAGCGGGAAAAGCAGAAACAGATATAAAATATCCTACTGACATACCAAAAGTACCACCGCCACCTCCTCCTCCTATCCCTTCTCAAGAAGTGCTTAAAGAGGACTTGGCATTCAGGGCAGGAGCAACAAATGAAGGAGCAATGCGACCACGAGCAGGGCATGAGCTCCCTCCACAAGCAGATATAGTGTTAAAGCAGATAGCTGCAGAAAATCAGTTTTTATCCTCATTTGATAAAAATTATGAAGCAAAAAAAGCTGATCCAAAAGCATTAATGGTGCTTATAAATACATTAAGGCAATATAGTGCTTCTCACCGAGAAGAGACAAGAAATATAGCCAGTGCTTTAATGTTAGAACATGGTATTTTTGGAAAACCTGAGAGCACCTTTGTTAAACAGTTGCTATCTGGTGTAAAGGATCCAACGCGATTTACTCAGGATATCGAACCAAAGATTGGAGAACCATTTTTACCAGAAGATTATCTTAAGATTGGTAGAGCTCTAATTGAATTTGTAAGCCCTCAAGATGTGTTCAATGATCTACAGGAACTTTATGAATCTCAAAAGACAACACTAGGTAGACAACAAGTTTTACGTAATGCTGAGAGTTTATTAATATCAATGATTCAGGCGGATACTTATCAAGAATTTTTTCCGGATTTTAATAAAGCTGATAACCCTATTGTGCAACACTTTAATCGATTCTTAACAGGGCTTAGTGCAAAGGCAAGTGCTGACGAATTGAAAGTAGTAAATGAATTTCAAATTGTTGTTAGAAAGATGTCTACACAAGTAAGCAAGGAACTGGATATACGGAATAGCTTTCTTGCGAATCTAAATAAAGTACCGACTAAACAAATTGACTTAGATAAGTATATTTCAACGGAACTTAAATCAGGCGGAATTTCAAAAGATAACATACATAATCATGCGCAAGTGCTGGCTGACGATTTGCGAAGTGTTTTTGTTGAGCGCTATCTTAATATTAAACCTTCAGATATACATGATAAGGCTTGGACAACGGATGAGGGTAAAAATCCAGATAAAAATGGCATTGCTGCTTATACTTCTGTGCATAGTAATTTATCATATAAAGTCATTGAAGATATTGTAAGTGCAACAACAGTAGAACATCAAACAAATATTGTTTTGCTTTATTTGAGGACGTTAGATATTGCTTTAAAGAATGGTGATTTTGCTACTGCAAGTATGATTAGGGCAGCTTTTCAAAATGCTGCCTTGTATCGTCTATTACCATTTTTTAAGCAGAATGAGGAAATTAATTCTATTCTCGCCTTTGCTGACAACCTATTTGATGATAGTCACAATAGGAAGAATTACCGAGATGCTTTGGAAGAAGCTAAAAAGCAAGGGAAATTTGTTGTTCCTTTTTTAGGTACTACTCAAACGGATTTTATTTTTGCCTATGATCAAGTTCCTGAAACAGTGAGTGACCCAAGTTCTGCAAATAGAGGAGAGAAGAAGGATGGTAAGATTTTAAATATTGTAAAAATGGTTTCGTTGGGAAAAATATTTGGTGAGATTGGAGATCTTCAAGGTGTTATGCTTGTAGGGAAATTTGATAGAAAAACCAACATTGCCAAAAAGATTATAAAGCATAATGGTGATATAATTAATAAGGAACTTTTTGAAAAATCAAAAGCGTTTTATTCATCAAAACCTGTCAAGCTTGACAATGTCGATTCTTTAACTGCTTTGCAGACATTATTCCCTGATGGCGTTCATACCAACCTTAGAATTTCTATTGATGATAAAGAATTCACTGGGGTTAAAGCATTTGAAAAAATATTGGAAATAGTTCTTCCTTTAATGACAGATGCACAATTGTTGGATAAGGATCCAAAATCTAAATCAAATGCATTTTTGTTATCTATGAAAAAATGGGCGGATGACCATGATTGTCAAGATAAGTTTAAAGCAGCTGTTCCTTTACAACAACATTTGATGGGGCTGGAATATGCTCGTGTTTATATTCCAAAACCTCCAGATTCATTAATTGAAGCCAATATAAAAGAAATGCAATTAGATGGTATTAAAGCTATAGGTGTTGCTAAGACAGAATTTAATCCTGCTTTGAGTTACTATAAAGAGCTTGTTCACTCTGAAATTGTTTATTTAAACAAATTAGCGTTACTGATACCGGATGTACGGAAAAAAGCCTTAGCGGCTTATAGAGGTTTAAGTAATGATAAATTAGAAGGGTGTTTAAATAAAGCGGAATTAGAAGCTATTTTTAAAATATTAGATAAAATGAAAGTTGTACAAGCTGAGTTTTTGCAAGCTTTGCAAAGTCCAGATCCACAACTATGGAAAGATAAATTAAATGCAAAGCAAAGCTTATACACAGAATATTTGTTAGCCTTTAACGGTAAGGAGCCTCCTCAAAAGGTTAGTGATGCAGTTGGAGTTCCTCCTAGCATTTTACTTTTACCATTAAATGCCTATTTGAATGAAACAAAACAAAGAGTTTCAAGATATCAGATGCAAATGGATTCGTTGGTCAAGCAAGTACCAGTAGCTAATCCAATGTTTAATTCTTTTAGCGAATTTCATCAAGCAACTAAGCATTTTGCTGCCGTTCAAGATAAAGCACTTGATATTGTTGAGATTAATAGATCAAGAGATAAACTGGTCGCAGCACTTGATAACTTAAAGAAGTCTTCTGATTTGGACAATTTGAATTCAATAATGGATGTGTTGATTAGAGCGACTATTCCAGTTGATGAAATGATTAAAATATTTAAACAATATGATTTTAGTAATGCCAAATTAACTTTTAAAATTAATTTTGAAAACCGTTTACAACAAGAAATACGCAATCTTGATAAAAATTTGGAGGCTTCCCGATTAGAGTTGCAGAAGGTTGAAGCTCTTGTTAAAGAAGCTGTCGATAGCGGAAATTTGCCATCTTCAGAAATCTCTGCAAAATTAGAAAAGCATCGAAACGAAATGGCTAAAATCGTATATTTGATTAATTTCAATCAATTCCTCTTACATAAAGTTGTCAATGATAAAGTGCTTGATAGTGTTAATAAATTAATTTCTAAAGCTGATGAGCCCGAAACTTCATTGCTAAAAGCACTCCTTGAGAAATTGAAAGCCCAACCTTCAGTGGTAACTTTAAACATAGATAGAGCTCTTGAGCTAGTAAGAAAGGATCCCCGTTTTTCACAAGCCGATTTTGGATCTATTGCTAAGGGATTAGTTAAAGTAAAGGAAAGACAAGTAAAATATGATGTGACAGTCAAAGCTGGTTGGAAAGAAGTTAAACCAACAGCCACTTCAAAAAAGCCTATTGTAATTGGAGATAGGGGTAAACCTGCTTCTACGGAAGTTACCGAGTCAGTGATAACTTTGTCAATTGCTACAGATCCTCCAGTCGGTGTACCTGATTCTACTGCATCTCAGCCTTCTCAAGCTGAGAGAAAAGTACCGAAGGTAGAAGCCAGAGAGAAACATCCTAATTATTTTAAAAATGTAAAGAAGATTACATTGCCTTCTGCTGAATCTAAAGAAAAAGATATAGATAAAGACAAAGAAAAAGAAAAGACGGAACTGAAATCTATAGAGAAAGCTGAAAAAGAAAATGAAGAAGGGAAGCAAGCAGAAAAAGAGAAAGCAGCTGCCCCAGTAGTTGTTGCGGCACCAGTTGTTTCTTCACCGACTACTGTGAATTTGCCTGTTGTTTCAGATGAAGTTTTATTAACTGTAAAAAAACCTTCACCAGCCCCTATGCTTGAACCAGTTCAGAGCAAAGATTCTCGACCAGCGCCAGTGACGGTTGGAGGACTAGGGCATGCTAAACATGTAGAGCCTGTTGTTTCAAATGATAATGGAACAATAAATGATTTATTGAAAAAATTAAGAACAGTCAATGATGATGGAACGGTAACAGAAAATAAAGCTTATATGGCAGAGCATCATATTAAAAAATTTGACCCTAAAGTGATTGGCAAGGACGATTATCTCACTCTTGAAATGTATTGTGATAAGGACCCTGAGATTCCTGGTGCCGGTATGCCTGCTGCAGATGCAAGCAAACGTAAAACGGTTAATGTTTATGCTCATCCTGACAAAGGAGCAGTAAAGTACTCTGTTGATAAACCAACAGCTAATACTGCTGATGATAATAATCGTGCGATTGAACGTATTTGTCGATTGGCAGTCGATGTTGCTAAACCGGGAACGACCTTTACGATACCTAAAGATTCTCCTAATGAAAAGGTGGTTAAAGCTGCTCTTCTAAAAGCGTTGGGTGAAAAGTACCCCAGTTTCAAGAAAGAAGAAGGAAAATTAGTGGTTCCAGTTGATAAAGCAACAGCAATACCTGTTGTTCATACTAAATCTGATCTGCATAGATGATGTTTTGTAATATAGGTGTGGTGTGACATGAAAAAAGGTCAAGATGTAACTAAAGAAGAAAAAGCGTTATCTGAACATTTAAAAGTTGCACAATATGTCGGAATGAATAGCGCAGATCATGTTCGCACGCAAGACTTTCCTGCTATTGGTGCTGGCGCTGCTCCTGTTCATGTTGCTAAGATTGTGGGGGGAACATTGTTATTGGAAGAATCAGATCCTGATCCGATGATGATGAGAGGGCAAAGTCTCTTTGGTTATCAATCACCTAAAGTACAAGGTTTAAGCTCAGTTTCAGATAACCCGACTCTTTTTGGAACTTTTGCTCCAGATCAATATTTTTTGAAGCCACCCTTAGAATTAAAATCGATTGATCAACAAGCTTTAGAAGAACTAGCAGAGATGGGGATTAAGGCCCAAGAAGCGGTATTAAAGAAGAAATATAATAATGAAGAATTTAAATATTCTGACGATGAAAAAGCTAATATTAAACGTGATCTGATTGAAAAACTTAAAGCATATAAAATAGAAGATCTTGGAGCAAGTTGTATTGAAATTGAAAAAACGCTAAAAGGTAAAACGGATGCTCAAGTAGATTTACGTAAAATGACTAAAATTATTGGTCCATTTATTGGCGACAGGCACATAGCAGATATTTCAAAAGTACTTGCTCAACAGTATGCCGTTATATCAATTGCTGGTAGAGAAGAAGGTGAAATAACAGGCTATAGGCTCACCAAGGCAACAAGTAAGGATAAATCAAGACACGTTAATATGGACAATGATCGCCCAACAGCAGAACTTCATCAGGGGCATAATCCCAATATAGAAAGACATTTGGTTTTGCAAAGTGGTGGTGCTATTGGTAAAAAACAAGCTGATGGCAGTACTAAGCAAGTAAATGGATTTGGAAAGGTTTCGATTTCAGGTTCTGATTTTGAACATCTTGTTTCTTTCTATGAAAACACTATGGGAAAAAAGCCTAAACCCATACCTGTCGCCATTCATTGTACAGACGGCATTGATAGAGCAGCTATCGTGATGGTTGGTATGCAAATGTTGCATAAATTTAATGAAGGAACAGATTTCACTAAGTTTTCTCAAGAAGATCAAAGAAAATTTATACTTAGTTTGGTAGATGGTCTTAAAAAAGATAGAGGTCCATCATTTATAAAACAAAGGAATGATATTGTCAGAGGTGTTGCATTAGGCTTTGCTTTGGTTGCTACTCAGGTACAAATATCTTTTCAAAGAGAATTAGCAAATAAGCCAAATCTTAATCCACAAGTTCACTCATTATTAGTAAAAGCTCCCAAAATGGAAGCGGATGAATTATTGGCTGAATTAATTGAATTAAAAAAGAAATTGCCGTCTGATCCTGATGTCATTCAGTGGCAACAAATTTTGCAAAATAGAGTCAATGCGAATAATGACTTCGATTTTGCAACTCGCAATAAAACCACATTGATTGCTGCGGCAAATGATTCGGATATGAAAACAGGAAAACATGAGAAAGTTGATATAAAGCCTTACGATAGCATTAAAACAGCTTCAATTAGCAAATATAATGAAGTGATAGCAAGTGGTTATGATTTGGCAGCACATTCTGTTGGAGGTAAAAATATTTATCATTTTGCGGTCGATTCAGTTTTAAAAGCACCCACTATAGACAATTTAAATGAAATGTCGACTCTTTTGCAAAACGGAAAAATCAGAGCCCACCAAGCAGTAAGAGAGGCATTAATAGAAAAGAAGATAAATATTGATATTATTGGTATGAGTTTACAAATATTATATGCCCAAAACAGCGATGTTAAAAATGCAAAAAAAGATGCCTTAAAATTGCTTAAAAGTGAGCTCTCAACACTGGGCACAAAGGAAAGAGAGGATTTATCAACTCAATTATCCCAATTGATGAAAAATGGTGATAAAGAGTCGAAAAAAATATTCAAAGCTCTTGAAGGAATATTGCCAACTAAAAAGCAAGCTCAACAAAATGATCAAC
>CAYXVT010000117.1:0-2494 GCA_964468105.1 Uncultured Candidatus Berkiella sp.
TCCAGGAAATGCAGTAGGACGCACAGTCACTATTTTAATTGGCGCATCAGTTTTCCAACAAATTAATAGGGGATCGTCAGTGATGCTGTTAATCACTGGCTTTTTGGAAAAAGGGAGCAGTCGGTTTTGCCTAGTCATTTAGTAGAGTGAAAACATATGCAGATTTATCATTTTCATATAATATTCTAATGGGCCTATAGTGTCATCTCGTTTACGCGGATCATAGCTGCATTTTGTAGGAAAATCATATTGATACTTGAAATTGTATTAACAACGATGGTGGGTGCTTTATTAGGCGGCTCTTTTCTTGTATATCATCGCTTGCATAAAAAACAAGACATTCAAACCCCTATGAGCGAGAGTCAGGTTAGATTGATGATGTTACAACCTAAAATTAGTTGGTGTCGATTTCTTGAAAATGTGAATGATTATGGCAAAAAGGTAGCGGCACAATATAAAACGATTACACAGGTTCAAGCTACAAGCATGAATATGCTAAAACAAAAATTTAATAGCCAAGAAGTCACTTATGCAAGATATCACCAAGCTCTGGATTCTTCTAACCAGATATTAGTGGATAATCTGAGTAAAATAATCCCACTATTGGAAACCTTAGATCATCTTGGTTCAAGTGAAAACACAAACCAGCAGGAATTGGTTAACAAAATTGAAGGTTTGATTTTACTGAATGAGCAATTAATTGAAAAATTAAATGAATTAATTATTAATTTATCGCAATTGAAAAATCTGCAAGGTCCCGATCAGCAAACAACGCAATTTTTGCTGGAGAACCTTGATAAGCTTGTTGAGCGAGCTAAACATTATTAGGAAAAATGGTTATGACAAATGAAGATGACGTTAAATTAGTTGTGGCTTCTACTGATGAAGTTAAACAAGAGATCCTAAAACATGAGCCTGTGCCCATTGTGCAAGAACAAGAATTAACACAACAAGCGACAGATTTAGTTCAATCGTTGCTGTCAACCGATTTGACACAAATTCAGAATCAACAGCTATCTGTTGGTAAGATTGAAAATCTGGGTGGCGATATTCAGCACCAAGCTTCAAAGCAGATGAGTTTATTACAACAACCCATTGCTACTCTTTCACGCCGTGCTGAAGATGGCGGCGAAGTGGCTAATGCTTTAATTGATCTTAAAGTAACAGTGGAATCTTTGGATCCTTCTCAAATAGATTTTGAGCCTGGTTGGTTTACTCGTCTATTAGGTTTAATCCCTGGCGTTGGGACCTCTCTAAAGCGTTATGCAACCAAATTTGAGAGTGCTCAAACCGTGATTGCCTCTATTGTACGCTCACTTGAAATGGGACGTGATCAACTCCTTCGTGACAATGTCACCTTAAAAGAAGATCAGAAGCAGCTTTGGGAAACAGAACAGAAATTAGAACAAACTATGAAATTTGCTTCGATGGTTGATAATAAATTAGAAGAACAAATTCAACTGTTAAAGAATCAGGATCCTAGTAAGGTCAAATTTATTGAAGAATATATGTTGTTTCCGGTCAGACAAAGAGTTATAGATTTGCAACAACAGGTTGCTGTTCATCAACAAACCATGATTGCTTCAGAAATTATTATACGTAACAACAAAGAATTGGTAAGAGGGGTGAGTCGGGCATTAAATGTAACCGTCACCGCTTTACAAAATGCCACGACCATTGCCATGGCATTAGCGCATCAAGAAAAAGTATTGCAAAAAGTGGATAAAATAAATGAAACCACATCTAAACTAATTGCTGATACGGCTAAGCGTTTAAAAACCCAAGGAACGGCGATTCATAAAGGTGCCGCTTCAGCTCAAATCGATGTGCAAGCATTAAAATCGGCTTTAGCGGATATTAAAATCGCGTTGGATGATATTTCTACTTTCAGGCAAAAAGCGCTGCCTAATATGGCCAATGTTGTTAAAGAATTAGATCATCTTATCCAAGAGACTAAAGAGCCTTTAAGTAAGATAGAACGAGACTAGTTTAATTGATTTATCAATTGAGAAAATTTATGAAATCAGCTAAAAATGATCCATGGATGGCTGAGATTCATTATGCTGCTAAAAACGGTAGTGTTGGTAAACTCAAAAAAATTCTAAATGAAAACCCTAAAGAGCTTGAGCAAATAGATAGTAGAGGATGGACTCCTTTATTTTATGCTGCTCATTTTCATCAAAAGAATGCCATTCGCTTTTTATTCAATAAGGGTGCCGATAAAAATTGGGTTGATGCTAATCAACGCAATACTATAGAAATTGCAAAATTAAAACCCAAAGCTAAAAACGTTATACGCTATCTTAAGAAAAATGTTGGAATAGTTCCTGATGAATTAGAAAATTTGGGTTTCGTATTTGAAGGGATAATTGACAAGGAATGTGCTCTTGCAAAGAAATCGAATAAGAAAATGCTTATCATGATTGGTGAGTCTCATGGAAATTATAAAACGTTCCAACTTGAGAAATTATTTTTAAAAATAGCAAATTCAAAA
>CAYXVT010000117.1:2504-5289 GCA_964468105.1 Uncultured Candidatus Berkiella sp.
TTTAGAAGCTAAGCCGAGAGCACTTATTTTACTTTTAAAAAATCACTTCAGATAATTTGAAGTGATTTTTTAATTATTGAGCGTTTACCACTGAGTTCGGGTAAGACAATGCGATTGGCGTAAGTATTACTCCAATTGATATGTTTGCTCGAAATAAGTTGGGTATGAAAGTTGTTGGCGTGGATAATCATCCTGATAGAGAAAATGCAACCTCGGATGAAAGAAATAGAATGATCTCGCAAGATATTTCTGAAATTAATGCAGATGGTGTATTGATTGTGGGTTCTAATCATCTATATGGCTTGCTCAATGAAGAACAATCAAAAATCGATTTAGATAAATTTCATGTTGTTCCCTTTAATTTAACATGCATTATTCCATCTCATTCAAGAAAAATCACGAAAGAATCACTGTTTGCCTCTCAATCAGATAGTGTTATACAAATCCGCTTTAATACATTTACTGATTGTAAACGTGTCAGTGAGAGATGGAACACAGAGCCCATGTTGGGCCTCAGTGCAGGGTTGAAAAAATCTCAAATTTAAGGCTTAGGTGGATTGCAGTATTCCTCAATAGCTTTATTGGTATTTTGGATATCTGTGTCTCGTTCTTCTGGCGTGAGTCGTTGTATTTCAGATTGACCTGGGTTTAATATTCTTATACGGGCTTTTGATTCGATATCTTTCAGATGTGCTTGAGCGCGTTCGCAATTGATTGCCCGGGTATGTTGTTCTTGTGCTTCTTGATTGGCTTTTTGTTTTTCTTCTTGTGCTTTTTCATCTCCTTTTTTTAAGTCTGCCTCTAATTTCTTGGCATTGGCAGTTTCTTGAGAAGCAGAGCTTGCTGGCGCTGATCTTGGATGAATTTCTTTTGCTGTTACGCCACTGGGTGGTTCTTGGCCATAATGGGTTTCACCATTGGTATCTTTCCATTGATAAATAGTCCCATATGCACATGGCATACTGAAAACGATACTTAACAAAATAATTCCTATTTTATTTCTCATCTTTTTTTCTCGGTTCTTTTTTGGGCTTATCTTTGAGATCTTCTTCACCACATATTTTAAGTTTATTTGATGCCGCAAAATCTAGGATATGTTGATAGAGTTCTGGATTGATCTCTTTTAATGCTGGATCTAATATGACGCAGCGATGGCCCCCTTTGTAAGAGGGTTTTAATAAAGGGGAGTAATATATACGTTGATTTTTAAAGGTGGATAAATTACCACTGACGCGCTCTGCCCAATCGGAAGGACGAAAGGTTTTCCCTTCCTCGGTTACCCCCTCGATAACGATTTTTGGCTTTTTATCTTTGGCCATAAATTGGATATCTTCACTAATGGGTGGATCCTTACTGCTCGTTTTCGCGGTATACTGACATGCGATTCTATATAGAAGTATAAACAGAATTGTGCTGCGCGGCGCAGGTAGGTAGTTAACAAAATTATTCTTAGTGAGCTGCCCACTAGAATTAGGTCCAGTATTGAGTGAGAGTTATATAGTTATGAATCCTGAGAATCAGCAACTTGAAACCAAAGAACATCGCAGTAAAGGGATCTATCTCTTACCCAATTTATTTACCACAACAGGTTTGTTTGCAGGCTTTTATGCCATCGTTGCAGCGATGCGTGGCGATTTTGAAAAAGCAGCCATAGCGGTATTTATTGCCATGATCATGGATGGTATCGATGGTCGTGTTGCTCGAATGACTAACACTCAAAGTGCTTTTGGGGCAGAATACGATAGCTTGGCAGATGTTGTTTCTTTTGGAATTGCACCTTCATTAGTTGTTTATAGTTGGGGCTTAGTTAGTTTGGGCAAACCAGGTTGGTTAGTTGCTTTTTTCTATGCAGCAGCCACGGCGCTACGTTTAGCGCGTTTTAATTCGCGGATCGGGGTTGAAGATAAACGATATTTTCAAGGCTTGCCTTCACCTGCGGCTGCGGCTTTAATCGCTGCGATGGTTTGGGTTGCACATGATTATAGTGTGCCAGGGCATCGTTTATGGGTATTAGCGGCTATTGTCACTTTAATCACCGGCGCCATGATGGTGAGCAGTTTTCGATACTATAGTTTTAAAGACATTGATCTCAAAGGACATGTTCCCTTTGTGGCTGTTTTAGCGGTGCTCATTGTTTTTGTCGCCGTTTCCATTGATCCCCCTTTAATTTTATTAGTGGCTTTTTCGCTCTATGTTTTATCTGGCCCAGTGTTATCCATTCGTCGTACCTTTTTAGCATGGCGTAGTAAATCTCGAGCACGCAAACGGCCGGATGCATAAAAATGTCAAGTTCAGTGCGCGATTATTGCTTGCAAACAATGGGAATTACCCAGTGGCAAGTTCGTGAGTCGGAAAGTCACTCCATTCAAAAGCCCTATATGCTATGGATTGATGAGGAGATTAATCATCAAAAAAATGAACTCATTGGGAGAATGTTGCAGGCACTTAAATGGCCACAAGCTTTAACGCATATTGAAGTGTGCAATAAGCAAACAGATAGCACATTTTTCTTTGAAAGAGTTAAGACATTTCAAGTAAAAAAAGCTTTGATATTTGGTGAACCTTTTTCAATACAATGCAATTCAAGCCAAATTGCCATCGCTATTGTTCCAACCTTAACTGAATTAATGGCAAATCCAACAGCGAAAAAAAAAGCTTGGGCTATTATGCAAGCCTTAGTTTGAACAAACAGAACCAATAACCTCAATCTCAATCAACTAAAAAATAAGATTTCATAGGTGGTTGATATCATTCATTTTACGCTGCCGAGACATTGTGGGTTTTT
>CAYXVT010000117.1:5299-9438 GCA_964468105.1 Uncultured Candidatus Berkiella sp.
TTGCTTTCATCTAAATTCAATTTTTGCCTTACAATAAGCGCTTTATCTTCCATGGCCTTTACAAGCCCTTCGCCTATTTGAATTTTTGTGTCCATTTTTGTAAGGTCGGTTTTACTTTTTTGAGAAGTGATGGCTTCTGGTCTAGTGTTTGCTTGAGGTGCAACATTCTCTTTACTATGCTGATCGGCTTTTTTTGCTTTCAATCCATTCAGATATATTTTTAAGTCATTTAGATCTGAAGGTGCATTAGGGGCAATCTCTTTTAGTGCCTTTTTTTGAGTTTTGATGACTTCATCATATGCATTTTCCAGATTTACATCTTTTCTCATCAGTGCAGCACCAACTTGATGACCGCCATACAGAGCGAAATGACACATAACCTTCTTTTGGTATTCAATTAATGCATCACCCTGCAATCCTTCTGTATCCTTTTTAATTTTATTTACTAACGCCTCCGCGTTGGCTCCATATTGTTCCCACAATCCAGTCTTTAATTCTGCAAGGCCCATTTTATTATCAGGATATAATTCATTAAATTTTTTAACAGCGCTATTAAACCCGTCTTTGCTAAGTCCCTTTGCAAAACCAATTTCTCCTCCAAAAGGACCTGTAAAACTATTGATTAATTTATTAAAGTATTCATTTACTTTTTCTTGAGGCATGTCCTTAAATAATTCATTTAATTTTTCGCTTTGTTCTATACCAAATGTCGTTGAGGCCTCTCGTATTAAGTTTGTCAAAAAATTTGCAAATTCTAAATCATCTTTACCGTTACCGAAATGCGTCTTTCCTTCACAGATCATTCTGCAGTTTTGACCAATCATATGACGTATAGCATAGAGCTGATTTTCATCTTGAGTTCCAGGACTTTCTTTCATAAACGCCATCACTATATTTTCATCGCCACAGGTTGCAGCAAATTGCTCATCTAACAACGGCCTTAATTCAGGGTTCTCTTTATAGCTATTTAAGGTTACTTCCATTCGGCGTGTATCATTTTTTCCACAGGCAAAAGTAGCACAAGCCACCGCTATATCAAGTTGCTTTGGTACACCGTTTGGCGCCTCATTGAGTATATCTACAACGGGTCGCTTTGATCCAAAATGAAAGGTAGTTCCAACCACTATTGTTTCCCATCCAAAAGTTTCTGAAACGCTTTTTAAATTATTAGCCTCATTAATAGTCAAGTCGCCTTTAGCTACATATTTATCTATTATCGTATTGCATGCATTGACATAGGCTTTATAGCTTTCAATTTCATTAATGGGCGGTCGTTGATTTTGAATAATGTCATGCATTGCATGGGCGGCAGCGGCCATTTGAATAAACAGATTTTGTTGATTGGCTGTTTTAAAAATGGCCTTAGCTTGATTGGCTAACAATAGTTCGGCATCCTTAGCCATTTCAGCACCATGAGGGCCACGATGGTATACACTTGAAAGGGGGGTGCCACTAACCTTTTTTGTAGGCTGCGTTAATGACCATTCGGCAAGACCGCGCGTCACAAGATTTGAAAATTCAGTAGCAAGCTCATCACAAACCGCATCATTAAGCTGATTGACCACGTCAGTATATTGAGGAGCTGACGTTGCAGCAGCTCTTTCTCTTCTTCTAATCGTTTCATGAAAAACCTGATCTTTTACAACCTTTTTTTCCTCGGGGTTAAGATATCCAGGCGCAGGATTATTTTTATCGAAATACTCTTCTAAAGGGTTTATTGGCGCTTCTAGTGACATTACACATACTCCTCAATAGAAGAAGAACTATATTATTTAGTCTTAAATATATGTAGTTAAGTTCAACACCCACAAAAAACTGTGCGGCAACTCAGAAATTTAATGTGAATTCAATCAGTTAAGAGTGCTTGGCTTAGGTGACGCTTTGGATGCCGTGGTTAAGTCCACGGCATGTAGGAGTTGTGAGGTTTGCAAATAGACAGAGGTTAATTATTTCTAGAAGGCGCGTCTTCTAAAACAAGTGAACCTTCTTCTGCGTCTTCTTCATCAAGTTCATCTTCGCTGTCATCTTCTTCGTCTTCATCTTCATCTTCTTCATCAATTAAAGCGATGTGATAGATAACAACATTTTCGCCTAATTGATAAACGATATCACCAAAACCAAAGCCGGAGAGAACGATTTGGTTTTCGCCGATTTCTTTGATAACGATATCTAAAGTGGCTTCAAGTTCTTCTTCATGAGCTGAGATGCGATTAATGAGACGCTCGAGAATTTCGATTTGATCTTCTTCGGTAACAGATTCTAATTCATCCATTGCATCTGGATGGAATTTGACTTCAATTCCCAATTCTTCTTTGAGCTCAGGAAAATCAACCAGTTCCTGACCATCTTCCATACGAGCGACGCCTTCAATGGCATTTTCGATGGTGTCTGTTTGCAGAAAATGGTGGAGGGCTAATTGAGCACATTGCTCAGGGCTAATTTTCAGTTGTTCAGCTAGAGTTGAAAGCTCGGAATATACATCATCCGCTATTTCTAGAGTTAAATTTGCCATAATGCCCCTTTTTTCCTTACTTCTTAATAAAACCTAATCGCGCATCTTAAATACTATGACTAAAACATTCAACTTAGTCTCTAGGGAAAGCTCCTACCAAAAGCCAAGGAATTTCCACCAGATAACGCCAACAGTCGACCAAATAACGATATTAATAACACTTGTCAGAAAGCCAATTTTCCACCAAGTTTTCACATCGACATAACCCACACCAAATAATAACGGTGCTGGTGCCAAGCTGTAATGAGTTAATCCACCGAATAAATTACTGAAAAAGATCAGAATAAAAACGGCTAACATCGGAGGTGTTCCAAGGGCCAATGACAGTCCTAAAAACGCAGGATACATGGATGTTACATGGGCTGTGGAGCTTGCAAAGAAATAATGAGAATAAAAATAAATTAGCGCCAGGACTGGGAATGCATATTTCCAATGGAAACTGGAGAAATGACCTTGGACATTTTGGGTAAACCAATCCAAAACGCCATAATCCTTCAAGAAACCAGCTAACATAATAAGTACACAGAACCAAACAAAGGTTTCCCAGGCATCATGAATTCTGACCAAGGATTTCCATTCTAAAACGCCAGTTAATAGTAAAATACATAAGCCTATTAAGGCGGCTATAACGACTTCAACATCCAGTTGATAGCCAAAAATCTTTTGTTTGCCGAATATCCATAGGGTTAACAAGGTAACCACAGTGAATGACATAATCCATTCCCCTTTGCTCATGCTGCCAAGGGCTTTGAGCGCGGCTAATGCTGTTGATTGTGCATTGGGAGTTTCTTTGATTTCAGGCGGATATATTTTATAAATAAACCAAGGAATAATCGCAAGGCTAAGGATCCCAGGCACTATCGCCGCCAATGCCCAGTCACCCCATGACAAAGGTAGATCAGCATCTTTGGTGAGTTTGGCCAAAATAGGATTGGCAGCCATGGCGGTCATAAACATGGTTGAGGTGATGACTGTCACCTGAAAAGCCGTAACCGTTAAAAAGGCACCTATCTTCCTGGCAGAATCTGAATGGGGAAAGCTGTGATAAGACTGTGCAATCCCTTGTAAAATGGGATAAACAATACCTGCTGAACGGCCAGTCACACTAGGAAGGGCTGGCGCTAAAATTAAATCGGTTACCATTAAGCCATAGCTTAAGCCGAGTGTTTTCCTGCCCAATAAAGCCGTAAAGAAATAGGCTATGCGCTTATCAAGTCCAGTGACATTAAAGCCTTTGGCAATAAATAAGGCAAAAACCACAAGCCAGACGATATCACTACTAAATCCAGCAAAAGCTTGTTTCATCGTGATGGTTTTCGTTAAGACAGAGACAACGACGGCTACCATCGCAACCGCACCCATAGGGAGAGGCTTGATAATAAGAGCCAAAATAGTCGTAACGAATATGACTAAAACATGCCACCCTTGAGTAGACATCCCTTCAGGTTGAGGGCAAAACCAACCGATAAGTCCAAGAGCAAAGCAAATCATCAATGGGATGACATTTAAACTATGCTGTTCACCGGATTGGTTGGCATCGGGGCCCTTGGGGTCTTTTGCCGGGTTGCTCATGCAGTACTCCTGATTGTTACCCTGAAATTTGAAGGTGACACTTTACATGAAATGA
>CAYXVT010000117.1:9448-11523 GCA_964468105.1 Uncultured Candidatus Berkiella sp.
TTTGCTAGATATCCTTTCATATGGTATACCCATGCCTCTTGGAGGTATAGTGATGCCTTTCTTATATATAACAGTGGCTTAAAAGTGAGGACAGATGTCTAGCTTAGTAAACGAGATAGCGAGGCGACGTACGTTTGCTATCATCTCCCACCCTGATGCCGGGAAAACAACATTAACTGAAAAGTTATTGCTTTTCGGAGGTGCGATTAAGTTAGCTGGTACAGTTAAAGGCCGCAAAGCATCGCGTCATGCTACTTCAGATTGGATGGCACTTGAGCAACAGCGTGGGATCTCTGTTACCACTTCCGTGATGCAGTTTCCCTATCGTGATGCCATTATCAATTTATTAGATACACCTGGCCATGAAGATTTTTCTGAAGATACTTACCGTACGTTAACGGCAGTCGATTCTGCATTAATGGTGATTGATGCGGTAAAAGGGGTAGAGTCGCGCACGGTCAAATTGATGGAAGTTTGCCGTTTAAGAGATACGCCGATTGTTACCTTTATTAATAAACTCGACCGAGATAGCCGCGATCCCATCGAATTATTAGATGAAGTAGAAGATATACTCAAAATCAAATGTGCTCCAATGACTTGGCCTATTGGCATGGGTAAATTATTCAAAGGGGTTTATCATCTATTACAAGATTGTGTTTATCTTTTTGAACCTGGCAAAGGGGCCGTTATACAAACGCCCGTCATTGTTCAAGGACTTAATAACCCGCTGCTAGATGAAAAATGTGGCGATATTATTAAAGAATTTCGTGAACAACTCGATTTAGTCAAAGGGGCAAGTCACCCCTATGATCATCAAGCGTTCTTAGAAGGCAAATTAACACCTGTTTATTTTGGATCGGCTTTAAATAACTTTGGTGTTAGCGAAATTTTAGATGCATTAGTCGATTATGCACCAACGCCTCAACCACGAGAAACCGAAAATCGAGAAGTGGTCCCAACCGAAAATAACTTCAGTGGATTTGTCTTTAAAATCCAAGCCAACATGGATCCTTCTCATCGTGATCGTATTGCCTTTTTAAGGGTATGCTCTGGTACTTATCGCAAAGGAATGAAAATGCGGCATGTCCGTTTGGGACGTGATGTTCAGATCTCAAACGCCCTGACCTTTATGGCAGGGGAGCGTGATCATGTTGAAGAAGCTTGGCCTGGAGACATTATTGGTTTGCATAATTATGGCACCATTAAAATCGGGGATGCATTCAGTCAGGGAGAAGATCTTAAATTTTTAGGGGTTCCCAATTTTGCCCCAGAATTATTTAAGGCTGTTCGACCTAAAGATCCGCTCAAGATGAAGGCTTTACAAAAAGGACTTATTCAGCTTTCTGAGGAAGGTGCTACCCAAATTTTTAGGCCAATAGACAGCAATTTAATTATCGTCGGAGCCGTCGGGATCCTTCAATTTGATGTGGTGGCATACCGTTTACAATTCGAATACAACGTTGAGTGCGTCTATGACGAGATCCGGATTGTGTGCGCCAGATGGGTTTATAGTAAGGATCAAAAGAAATTATCTGATTTCAAAGCTAAACTGAGTGTGAATTTGGCCTTAGATAGTGCTGAACATCTAGCTTACTTGGCACCAACTAATGTAAATTTAAGTATGACCATGGAGCGGTGGCCTGAATTAGAATTTAAAGAGACTAGGGAACACTAATTAAAGACGGGCCGGCACGGTGACCGGTCCCTACCAATGTTCTGATGTAGGGGCCGGTCACCGTGCCGGCCCTCTGAATATTATCTACCAAGGAAGGAAGGTAAAAGAATTGTCAGAAGCAGATGAAATCATTCCTAGACGCCTCAAATTTGGACTCACCAAAGATCTACCGAAATATTGGAATGATAACTGCCCAATAAAAACACATATGTTCAATGCTATCGCCATTCTGACGCCGGCTTTTGAACGCCTTGCCATTTCAAGCGTTTTACCTTACATCGATAAAGTACAAGATCCAAAGATTCGTGAACAGCTCAAAGGTTTTATCGGCCAAGAATCTGCCCATGGTAGTGAATTTATTCGCTACAACCTGATTTTGAAAAGCCAAGGGTACGATACA